>DATBAT010000299.1:0-6398 GCA_036271375.1 Terriglobales bacterium | reverse complement strand
CCCTTGGGACCTTCTACAGCCCCAGGATGCGATGAGCCGACATCGAGGTGCCAAACCTAAGCGTCGATGTGAACTCTTGGCTTAGATCAGCCTGTTATCCCCGGCGTACCTTTTATCCGTTGAGCGATGGCCCTTCCACGCAGAACCACCGGATCACTAGATCCCACTTTCGTGCCTGCTCGACCTGTGTGTCTCGCAGTCAACCCGGCTTGTGCTCTTGCACTCCACGGCGGGTTTCCAATCCGCCTGAGCCGAGCTTTGAGCGCCTCCGTTACCATTTAGGAGGCGACCGCCCCAGTCAAACTACCCGTCTGGCCGTGTCCTCCAACCCGTCGCGGGTTGTAAGTTAGATCGACAGAACTATCAGGGTGGTATTTCACCGTTGCCTCCTCCTCAGCCGAGACCGAGGAATCCCAGGCTCCCACCTATCCTACGCAGACAGTACCGTTAATCATGACCAGAGTGCAGTTAAGGTGCACGGGGTCTTTCCGTCTAGATGCGGGCATCCGGCGTCTTCACCGGAACCACAAATTCGCCGAGCCGTTCGCCAAGACAGTCGTTCGATCGGTACGCCATTCGTGCAGGTCGGAACTTACCCGACAAGGAATTTCGCTACCTTAGGACCGTTATAGTTACGGCCGCCGTTCACCGGGGCTTCAGATCAAGCCTTTGCGCTTACGCGCTAAGCCATCCCTTTAACCTTCCGGCACCGGGCAGGCGTCACCCCCTATACGTCGTATTCGACTTAGCAGAGAGCTGTGTTTTTGTTAAACAGTCGCCGAACGCATTTCACTGCGGCCTCCTCGGGCTATAAACCCTAGCGAGGCACCCCTTCTCCCGAAGTTACGGGGCTAATGTGCCTAGTTCCTGAGCGAGCGTTCTCTCGAGCGCCTGTGGATATTCACCTTGTCTACCTGTGTCGGTTTGTGGTACGGGCACCACCCGAACTCCTTAGAGGTTTTTCCCGGCAGCGTGAAATCAGAGACTTTGTGGCCGTGTGGCCTCGGAACCGGTCTCACCGTTGAATGACCCCGTGGATTTTCCTGCGGGATCCGGCTTACACCGGGCCATCGGGACGTCCATCACCCGACTCCCATATCCTTCTGCGTCACCCCATCGTATAACGTTCGTGTGGCGGGGCAGGAATGTTGACCTGCTGTCCATCAGTTACGCCTCTCGGCCTCACCTTAGGACCCGCCTAACCCTGAGCGGATTAACCTTCCTCAGGAAACCTTAGACTTTCGGCGACACGAGTTCTCATCGTGTTTATCGCTACTTATGCCGGCAGAGTCTCTTCCGTGGCGTTCAGCAGTCCTCTCGGTCTGCCTTCGGACTCCACAGAATGCTCCCCTACCAAATGACGACTCCCGTAGGAATCGTTAATTTCGCAGCTTCGGTCGTAGACTTGAGCCCCGTTGGATTGTCGGTGCGTGAACACTTGACCAGTGAGCTGTTACGCTTTCTTTAAAGGATGGCTGCTTCTAAGCCAACCTCCTGGCTGTCTGTGCGCTCACACGTCCTTTCCCACTTAGTCTACAGTTTGGGACCTTAGCTGGCGATCTGGGTTCTTTCCCTCTCGACCACGGAGCTTATCCCCCGTAGTCTCACTCCTGTACTGTTGTCCACGGCATTCGGAGTTTGATTGGATTCGGTATCCTGGATGGGACCCTAGTCCATTCAGTGCTCTACCACCGAGGCAAATCATACAAGGCTGCCCCTAAAGGCATTTCGGGGAGAACGAGCTATCACGGAATTTGATTAGCCTTTCACCCCTACCCTCAGCTCATCCGAGCGATTTTCAACTCACAACGGTTCGGTCCTCCAGTCGCGGTTAAGCGACCTTCAACCTGGCCAAGGGTAGATCATCCCGCTTCGCGTCTATTCCCACAGACTGAACGCCCTATTCGGACTCGCTTTCGCTACGGCTCGCTTACGCTTAACCTCGCCTGGGAGAATAACTAGCCGGCTCATTAAGCAAGAGGCACGCCGTCAGGCCTTCCGGTTGCCCGGCATAGCCCTTCGACTGCTTGTAAGCATACGGTTTCAGGTTCTATTTCACTCCCCTCGCAGGGGTGCTTTTCGCCTTTCCCTCACGGTACTAGTTCACTATCGGTCGCCAACGAGTATTTAGCCTTGGAGAGTGGTCTCCCCAGATTCCCACGGGGTTTCTCGTGCCCCATGGTACTCAGGATACCGCTTCGAGTCCGGTAAGCTTTCGGCTACATGGCTATCACATTCTTTGGCCCCGCTTTCCAGCGGGTTCGCCTAGCTTCCGGATTGTTAACTCTACTCACGCGGTCCTACAACCCCGGGATGCAAGCACCCCGGTTTGGGCTATTCCGATTTCGCTCGCCGCTACTTTCGGAATCTCAATTGATTTATTTTCCTCCAGGTACTGAGATGGTTCACTTCCCTGGGTTAGCTCGTACCCGCCTATATATTCAGCGGGCCGTTATCGGGTTTTACCCGATAGGGTTTCCCCATTCGGACATCCTCGGATCAAGGCCTGTTTGCGGCTTCCCGAGGCTTTTCGCAGCTTACCACGTCCTTCATCGCCTGTTGGCGCCAAGGCATCCACCGTACGCTCTTAGTAGCTTAACCATAAAACTTACTCAACACGTCGCCATCGCCCTGCGCTGCCCGGCCATCCGGCTCAGACGCAAGACACCGCGCGTGTGGCAAGTTCGCCTTTTCCACATTGCGCTACTCTTGAGCAAATTTGCAGTTATTACGCCATACGGGCCTTGACACCCGCATAACGTAATGCCAGCTTCCATCAGTTGTCAAAGATCGGAGTTCCAACCATCAGCTTCCGGTCGGAACTTCTCCGCTCCAGGCGGAGCGCGGTTTCGGTTTGGGGCCGATCCCGCGTAAAATAAAAAACCCGGCAACGAGCGCCGGGCAAATCCGTCCTGCTTTCCGGGCCATTTATCCGCAGGCCCTAGAACGGATGAACTCGAAGCTCGTTTTGTTTCTACCCGGAAGTAACCAATCTCACCTCAAGATGAGCAGGCAAACCAGGAACATCAGAAGAGGTACGTTGTTGCAGATGTCTCTCTGACTTCGATGGAGTATATCAGGATTTTAAATGCCGTCAAGTAGTACACAGAAGTTTTTTACAGTCTATTCTTGTGGAATTCACGACTACCTGTGGAAACAGCTTTTATGCTTTCAGACTCTGCGCCCGCGGCCCGCCCCTCGCTCAAGCGAACCGCCAGTCATTTCCCAGCAAATCGAATCGGTAGCTTCATCCTTTGTTGTGTTTGAAATACTCCACTTGGCGCAGACGCTTTTCCGCAGCCGATTTCGATTTATACGGCCCGCCCAGATTCTTGCCCTTCTCCGACAGCACCTTGTAACCTGCTTTTGTTTTTCGAATCATCGCAAGCCTCCTCTACACACCATTATTGTCGCGCGATGAAAATTTTCATCAATACAGCGGGCGGTGTAGGCACAGGCAGGGAAATCACCGAATCGCGCAATGAACGTTAGCGCAGGCCGAGCGGCTGCAGTGGCGTAACTTTGCCATCGGGCGTTCCTTCATCCGCCGCATTTTTCAGTAGCATGGCGGTCAGCACGTACGTGCCAGTCACGCCGGCCAGATCAACCAGCTGCTGCTCGTTGAAAATGGCCTTGGCGCGATCGAACACTTTGTCACTGACTTTGTGCTGCGTGGACAGCTCCATGCACAAATCGTAGACCACCGCTTCGTCCGCCTGCATGTGCGCCGGACGCTTGCCTTTCGCCAAATCGTCCGCCACCGATTGCTCCAGGCCCGCTTTCAGCGCCAATGGATAGTGCGCGCGCCACTCCACCTGCGAAGTCCACAAGCGCGCCTGAATCAAGATGGCGAATTCGTTCAGCCGCCGCGGTACGGAGGTGTTGAAGCGAATGTAATCGAGCAGCGCGAACAGGCGTTCTCCGAATAGCGGGCTGCGCAGCATGGAGTTGTACGGACCCTGCAGCCCGATGCTCGATACCTTCACGATCTTTTCCCCGAGCGGCCGCTGCTGATCGTTCAAATGGTCCATGGTGAGTTGCGCGAAACGCGGCTTCTCTTCCGCGGCCCGCGCTTGCAGCCTGGGCAACGCTACAACGCTTGTTAATGCAGCGCCCATCACCATGCCTGCGCTCAACGTTAGCCAGGCTTTCATTCTCTTCCTCCGAACGACGCATTTGCCGTGGCTACGGAATCAGCAACAGTTTCCCGGTAGTCTTGCGGCCTTCCAGCTCGCGATGCGCCCGCTGAGCGTCTTTTAGCGGATAGACATGTTCGATGCGCACTTTCAATTCGCCAGAAGCAATTGCGCCGAGAACATCCCCCGAACGTTTCTCCAAATCCTCGCGCGAGGCGATGTGGTGCACCAGCGTAGGACGCGTGACGAAGAGCGATCCCTTCGGCCCGAGCTTGTTCAAGTCGAACGGTGGCACCGGCCCGCTGGATGCGCCGTAGAGCACCACATAGCCGCGCGGCCGAAGAATGTTCAGATCCTTCTCGAACGTGTCTTTGCCGACGCCGTCATACACCACATGCACACCCTTGCCATCGGTCAGGCGCTTGGTTTCCACTTCGAAATCCTGCTGCGTGTAAAGAATCGTGTCGTCCGCGCCAGCCTCACGCGCCAGCTTGGCTTTGTCGTCCGTGCTCACCGTGCCAATCACTCGTGCGCCAAGCTTTTTCGCCATTTGCACCAGCAGAAGTCCCACGCCGCCGGCCGCTGAATGCACCAGCGCGATGTCACCAGGCTTCAATGGATACGTTGTGTGCGAAAGATAGTGCGCCGTGGTGCCCTGCAGCATAGCCGCGGCGCCCTGCTTAAAATCCAGCGCGTCGGGAATTTTTACCAAACGGTCGGCTGCCACGGCCGCATACTCGGCGTAGCTTCCTAACACGCTGGTGTATGCGACACGATCGCCCACTTTTAAATTCTTCACTTCCGAGCCGATCTCGCTCACCACGCCCGCGCCTTCTTGTCCATTCACAAAGGGAGGCTGCACCGGAGAGCGGCCCTCGCGGAAATACACATCGATAAAGTTGATGCCCGCGGCTTTAATTTGAACGATGGCCTGGTTCGGCGCCGGCTTTGGCGTATCGAGATCGACATATGCCATCACTTCGGGGCCGCCAGCCTTCTGCACTTGGATTGCTTTCATAGTTGGAGAGAATCGCCTTTATTAGGATGTAGGAACGCGCCGCAATGCCCAGCCGGCGGCTACTATACCTTTCGGCCTATCGACGTACAATCCTTTCACCCGCGGAAGGCTTTGCTTCGCGAACACATTCGGCAGATAGCGGCATCAGCAGTACATCGCATTCGATTAAGAGGGTAAAAGGCCTATTGCCGATGCCATCTTGCTCCATGCTATACTTTCTGCCCTGTCCCCTTTTCAACGGTCTTCGTGCAGGGGTGGACGAGATCGGGAAGCGGTCTTTGATGGTCGCTGATCCCGGGAGGTGGGTTTATCGCTGAGCGCAGTGGTGGTCCTGGGAGCAGTGGACTTCGAGTCAACGAGCGGATTCGCGCTCGCGAAGTGCGCGTGATCGACGATGCAGGAAATCAGCTCGGGGTGATGACCCTGTTCGACGCCATGAAAGCGGCGCGCGAAGCAGGAATCGATGTGGTGGAAATCTCGCCGAACGCGGTTCCTCCGGTATGCAAGCTCGTTGATTACGGAAAATTTCTCTACGAGCAGAACAAAAAAGCTCACGAGCAGAAGAAGAACCAGAAAAGCTCGCACATTAAGGAAGTCAAGTTCCGCCCTTCGACGGCGGAGCACGATTTCCAGGTTCGCAAGAACCAGATCATTCGCTTCCTCGGCGACGGCTACAAGGTGAAGGCCATGATCTTCCATCGTGGACGCGAAATGGCCCATCAGGATGTCGGCCGCGCCAAGATGGATCGGCTGCTGAAAGAGATCATGGACCACGCCCAAGTGGAATTCGGGCCGCGCATGGAAGCGAATATCCTGCTGGCTTTGCTCGCACCGAAGAAGGGCGCCGCTGCTTCGCCCTCGAAACCGGTGCAATCGGCGGCCGGCAGCGAAGCGTAAGCGACGATCCGATCAGGATCGGAGTCCTGAGCGAGCGGAGCGAGTCGAAGGATCTCTCTGCCGGGCGATCAGTCCCCTCTTCACGGTGTACTTCCGAAGCGAGCCGAGGGATCTTTCTTCGTGTGATGATTGCGCCGCGCAGTAGCTGTTTTGCAAAAGCGTGGCGTCTCAGCATTTTCTTTTGTGCAACTTCGGGCTACTATGTTTGCCCGACGAAATTGGAATGAGGCGATCGTGAAAAAGAATAAGAAGATGAAGCTCAAGACGCATCGTGGCGCGGCCAAGCGCTTCAAGCTTACGTCGACTGGCAAAATCATGCGCTGGCATTCGGGCAAGCGCCACCTGCT
>DATBAT010000298.1:0-35598 GCA_036271375.1 Terriglobales bacterium | reverse complement strand
GTCGACGGCGAATTGGTGAATCTCGAAGACGATCTTCATTTGGATAAGCGGAAGAACCACACTATTGAAGTGGTCGTCGATCGCCTGTTAGTGAAGCCCGGCATCGAGCATCGTCTGGAACTCTCGGTCGGTTTGGCGATGATGCTGTCGGAAGGCTTGGTCCAAGTCGCTGTCGTCGGTGGCGAGGAGCAGATGTTCTCCGAGCGCCTGGCATGCCCGGATTGCGGCATTGACGTTCCGCAACTTGAGCCGCGTTCGTTTTCTTTCAACAGCACCTACGGCGCGTGCCCGGAGTGCCATGGGCTGGGTAGCAAGTATGATTTCGATCCGGGCAAGGTGATCACGGATTGGTCAAAGCCGTTGCTGGAAGGCGGACTGGGACCGGGATCGGCATCGCGAAACCTGATTCGACAGCTTGAGATTACGGCGGCGGCGCATCACTTTGACCTGAAAACGCCGTTCGATCAATTTTCTGAGAAATTGCAGAGCCTGCTGTTGTACGGCGAAAACGGGAAAGGCAAGACAGGATTTCTTGGAATTCTCGGATACCTCAAGCAAGCTCAGGACGATTCGGGATCGGACACCTACCGCGACTGGCTGATGGATTTTATGTCCGCCACCGAGTGCCCTGCCTGCCACGGCAAGCGGCTGCGTCCGGAAAGCCTCGCAGTGAAGGTGAACGGGATGTCGATTGCCGACTTCACCGCTCTGCCGGTTTCGCGGGCCTGGGACGCGGCGAAGAAAATCAAACTGACAGAGCGCGAAACCATCATCGCCGGACGCATCGTGCATGAAGTGGTCGAGCGCCTGCAATTTCTGAATGCGGTAGGCCTTGGTTATATCTCGCTGGATCGTTCTGCCGCTACGCTTTCTGGTGGTGAAGGACAGCGCATCCGGCTGGCGACACAGATCGGCTCGAAGTTGCGAGGCGTGCTCTATGTGCTCGACGAACCTTCGATCGGCTTGCACCATCGCGACAACGAGCGCCTGCTGAAGTCGTTGGAAGAATTGCGTGACTTGGGGAACACTGTGCTGGTGGTGGAACACGACGAAGAGACCATTCGCCGGGCCGACTATGTGATCGATCTCGGCCCCGGCGCCGGACGCCATGGCGGCGAACTGGTGGCCCAGGGGACGCCGCAGCAGATCATCAATACTCCGGGATCGCTTACCGGCGCTTACATCTCCGGCCGCACGCAGATTGAGTCACGTCCCGGACGCAAGCCGAAGAGTGCGATCGGTATTTCGATTCTAGGCGCGAAAGAAAACAATCTTAAAAACATCGACATTACTTTTCCACTCGGCGTAATGACGGTGGTGACCGGGGTTTCGGGATCGGGAAAGTCGACATTGGTCAACGACATTCTCTACCGGGCGCTGGCGAAAAAGCTGTACCGCTCACGCGAAGAACCCGGCAAGCACAAGACGATCTCGGGAACTGAGTTGCTCGATAAAGTCATCCGCATCGATCAGTCGCCGATCGGGCGGACGCCGCGCTCGAACCCTGCAACCTACACTGGAGTTTTTTCGCAGATTCGCGATCTCTACGCCATGCTGCCGGAGTCGCGCGAGCGCGGATACAAGCCGGGAAGATTTTCCTTCAATGTTGCTGGTGGCCGCTGCGAAGCTTGCCAAGGGGAAGGCCAGCGGCGCATCGAAATGAATTTCCTGCCCGACGTTTACGTGCAATGCGAAGTCTGCGCTGGTCGGCGATACAACCAGGAAACGCTGGCGGTAAAGTACAACGGATATTCCATAGCGGAACTGCTTGAAACTCCGGTAGCCGACGCACTGCCTGTGCTGGAAAATATTCCGCAAGTCAGGCAGAAGTTGCAGACCCTGGTCGACGTTGGCCTCGGATATATCCATCTGGGGCAATCGGCGCTGACGCTATCGGGCGGCGAGGCGCAGCGCATCAAGCTGGCGCGAGAGCTGAGCAAGCGGCAGACTGGCAAGACACTTTACCTATTGGACGAGCCCACGACCGGCCTGCACTTCGACGACGTGCGTAAGTTGCTTGACGTCCTGCATCGCCTGGCCGATCTCGGCAACACGATCATCATCATCGAACATAATCTCGACGTGATCCGCAACGCCGACTGGATAATCGATCTAGGCCCGGAAGGTGGAGAAGAGGGCGGCCGCATCATGGCCCAGGGCACCCCGGAGCAGACGTCGCGAGTTAAGAAGTCATACACCGGGCAGGCGCTGGCGCATTACTTCAATGGCAACCTGAAAGCGCTGACCGGTTAGACGTGATGTGGGACGGACACTCTTGTCCGTCCGGCGGACGCAACCGGGCTAGTCGAAGCCCGCAAATGCCTTCTTGCACTGCCTTTTTCATTTTGTGGCGCTTCGCGACTATCTGCATGCCGCTGCCCTGACGGGCGGGAGTGCCCGTGCCACATCGTTTTCGTGTAGATTTCTATCTTGGCCACGCCTCCGAATCCGCCGCTAGAATCTGAGCCACAGATACTCCCGCCTGCAGAGTTCATTCCAGTTGCCTCGCACCTCGAAGATCCTCCCTGGACGGGATGGAGCGTTCTGTGGATCACCCTCTTCGGGGTGCTATCGATCGCCGTGCTGGGGACGGTCACAGTTTTTATCGTCCAGAAAATGTTCTATCCTCATTCCGCACTCGGCGTCGTCGCGGAATATCCGCTGGTCGCGATCACGGCGCAAGTTGTGGTCTACATCGCGCTATTTCTATTCATGGTGAGCGTGGTCAATTGGCGGGGACTTCCCTTCTGGCGCTCGGTGCGCTGGACGTGGCCACGAAATCCTTTCGCCTATCTGTTGGGCGGAATTGTGTTGTCGCTGGCCTTGCAGGCGATCGCCCACTTCCTGCCCATGCCCAAAGAATTGCCCATGGACAAATTCTTCCAAACCGAACGCCAGGCGTGGGTGTTGGCGATCTTCGGCACCACGCTGGCTCCACTAATGGAGGAACTGTTCTTTCGCGGATTTCTCTATCCCGTGCTGGCGCGAAGGACAGGCGTAGCCATCTCGGTCTTCATCACGTCTCTAGCCTTCAGCCTGATTCACGCCCCGCAACTAGGACGCGCCTGGGGGCCGGTGCTGGTTATTTTTCTGGTGGGCCTAACCTTCACGATCGTGCGGGTTGTTACTAAATCGGTAGCCACTGGGTTTCTAATGCACGTTGCATACAATGGTACGCTGTCGATATTGCTATACATCGCGACCGACCGTTTCCGCCACCTGGAAAGAATCAATCAGTAGAGAGGTTTTATGCGGGAAACTCCGCAGCAGTACATTCAACGCATGCTCGGGATCATCAAGGGCAACGATCCGATGGAAGTACAGAAGTCCACGGCGGAAAAGCTGTCAAAGCTGATTCATTGCCTGGACAAGCAGAAGTTGACGCAACGTCCAGCGCAGGATAAGTGGTCAATCTCAGAAATTCTTGCCCACCTTGCGGACGCTGAAATCGTGGGCGCGTGGCGGCTACGCTCGGTGCTGGCACAGAATGGCACGACGATCCAGTCGTTTGACCAGAACGCGTGGGCTGGGACTTTCAACTACGAAAAGCAAGACGCCGCCACTTCGCTGGAGATATTCCGAGTTTTGCGTGCAAGCAGCCTGGCGCTGCTGGCGTCGATCCCCAAGGAGCTATGGGAGAACTACGGCACGCATTCTGAGCGTGGGAAAGAGACCGTCGCCCACATCGTGAGAATGTACGCCGCGCATGACCTGAATCACCTGCGGCAGGTTGAGGCTCTTGCCAAAGGCTAGGAACACAGTCTCCGCACGCTGCCTACTATTTCCGCAGTAGCTTAGAACGAGCTGCAGCACGGGCAGCCTCGTCCGTCTTGCCAAGACCTGAATAGGCCTGATCCAGCAACTCAAAAACTTCGGCGTTATTGGGTTGAGACTTCGCCAGCACCTGCAACTGCGAGAGCGCGTCGGAGAAGTTCCGTTCCTGAATTTGCGCCTTGCTGCTGCCCAGCTGCGCCTCCACGCTATTGGGTTGCAGCAGCATCGCAGCTTCGAACTGGTCCTCTGCCGCTTTCGCGTCTTTCAGTCCGAGATAAACCTCTCCGAGAATTATCCGCGCGGGGAGTTGCGCTGGCAGTTGTTTCAGGCTGGCTTCGAGCGCGTCCCGCGCGCCCGCAAGGTCCCCGGTTTTCTGCAATGCCTTACCTTGATTCAAAGCCACGCTGGCATCGTCGGGCAAAAGCTGCCGGGCACGAGTGAGATACTCCGCGGCTTTCGGATAGTTGCCGGCATTGAGTTCGAGTTCCCCGATCTGCCGCAACGCCGTCGAAGATTTGGCGTCGCTTTCTAAAACTTTTCCCAATGCCTCGCGTGCTTCAGGAACACGATTGTCATCGGTGGCCATCATCGCGCTATGCAGAAGGTTCTGTTCTTCAATTTTGTCTTTCGGATCTGGCAACTTTGGCGCGGCTTCGGCATTTGCCGGCGGCCGCAGGTCGGCTAACATGCCGCGAAACTCGGCTACCGTTTTGTTGTCTGCCTGGTACGTGTTCTGTAGCTCGCCCGCATCAGCGTGCAGGTCGTAAAGCTCGGGCCGAGGCGCCTCAATAAACTTAACGCCGTTCGCGCGCACCGAACGCAAAGCAGCCCAACCAAAGCGCAGAGGATAGTCCGTCTCGCCAAATGCGCTGAAGCCCTTTGTATCCGAGCCATCGAGACAGGCGCGCAGCGATTCCCCGTCCAGGTTTTTGGGTAGGTCAATTTTCAACTCATCGAGCACAGTGGGAAGAATGTCGGTAGTGCGGACTTGAGCATCCACAACTTTCGCCGCGTGGTTTTGCGCTGGCAACTTAACGATCAACGGCACATGCGTCGTCGAGTCGTACAGAAAGATCCCATGTGTATTTTCATGGTGCTCGCCGAGACCTTCCCCATGATCGCCGACCGCAATGATGATCGAGTTGTCATACCATCCGCGGCGCTTCAAATAGGCGGTGAAGTGCGCGACAGCTGAATCGACATACGCGATCTCGCCGTCGTAAAGCCGGTCCTTGTAGGTTTCCGAAAACGGCGCGGGCGGCTCATAAGGATCGTGGGCATCATAGAAATGCAACCACGCGAAATGCGGCCCCGCCGGATGCGCGGTCAACCAGTTCTCGGCGTGCTGGGTCACGTCCATAGCGCGGCGTTCGAGGCGCCCAAAGCGTGATTTGGACCTGGGATGCTCGGGGAAATTGTCGTAGTAGTCGAAGCCGTGGTCGAGGCCTGGAGCAAGGGTTTTGGCGTCGAGGATCACGGCGCCAATGAACGCGGCGGTGTGGTATCCGCCGGCTTGCAGCGCGTCCGCGAGCGTGGTGTGGCTGGCATCAAGCGGGATGGCGAAATCCGTGACTCCATGATGGCTGGGCAACAAGGCCGTCATGATCGAGGTATGCGAGCTGTTCGTAATGGGACTGGGCGTGAATGCCTGCGTAAAACGGGTACCGTCCCTGGCTAACGCGTCGAGGGCCGGGGTCTGAATCTTTTCGTATCCGTAGCAATGCACATGGTCGGCGCGCAGCGTGTCGAGAGTAATCAGAAAAACATTGGGTGGAGATTTCCTGGGAGTTGCCTGCCCAATGAGCAGCGCTGGCGTCATGGCAATAATAAAGATCGCAACCCTGAGAGCCTTCATTGCGTTCCAGCCTAGCATTTTCAAGGGTGCCCGTGCCTCTGCCGAAGAGGCCCCCAAAATCAGGAAATTTTAACCCACAGCCGCTAAGGTTCGAACCCGCTTTGCCGTTAGGTCAACTGAGAGGCTGTTGGGAGCACAAACTATGGCGAACCCCGTTTCCGGAACCAGCGCACAGATTTTCAGCAATCCAACCAGTCAAGTCGACGATCAGCGCCAAAGGTCGAGCCAACGGGCCGCGGCAAAATCGTCGAAGGACCAAACCAGTTCCACCGAAAGCACCGCGTCCGCCGCAAAGACCGCAAACACCGCGCGCAGCACGGCGACGCAAGCGAGCAGTTCCAGCCAGGAACAAGCCGGCGCGCAGCAAGCGGCGAGCCAGCAGAAGTCGAGCGGCTCTTCTTCTATCGACATCAAAGCCTGATTTTACCTGGCCGAATGCCATCGGGCCCCCGGCGCCAGCCGTGGGGTCTTTTGGTTTGGGCGCTTAAGATTCTCCGTCCTTTCCGCTTAAAGTTGCGTCTAACTTCAGTATGGGCGGGATCAAACATTTCCAACGTCTCTTCAAGTATGACGACTGGGCGAACCG
Source organism: Terriglobales bacterium (assembly GCA_036271375.1). Taxonomy (GTDB): domain Bacteria; phylum Acidobacteriota; class Terriglobia; order Terriglobales; family Acidobacteriaceae; genus DATBAT01. The sequence goes on along the minus strand of DATBAT010000298.1, from coordinate 29,383 downwards.
GCAGGTTTTAGGCCTGTTGCCCATAGCTCCGGCGCGTTCCCTCGAATTGTTGGCACACATCTTTTCCGCGGAAAGATTGTGGTGGGAACGGCTTCATCAGCGAACGCAGAGTTTCCCTGTATGGCCGAACTTTCCCTTGAAGCAATGCGCGCAGCAAGCGGAAGAAGTTCCTCTCTTGTGGCGGGAATTCTTCAACAGCCAGCCCGACCTCGACCAGGTCATTTCCTACAAGAACACCATCGGAGAGAGTTTCAGCAGCCGAATCGAAGACATCGTGATGCACGTCTACACGCATTCGGCGTATCATCGCGGGCAGATTGCGGTCGACATTCGAGAGTCAGGCGGCACCCCGCTGAATACAGACCTCATACACTGCGTCCGGCAAGGATTCGTGGAATGACACAAAACTTTTGGGTATTCCTCGTCATACAACTCGGCGCAGCGCTCGTGCTGGGATGCTTCGTGGTTTTGTGGCCCGGCCCATGGAACCACGAGCGTGATTTCGGGGTCGCGCTGGCGATGATTGGGATCATCATGCTTTTCACCGCCCGTTTTCAGCTGGGGAGATCTTTCTCTGTGACGGCGCAGGCGCGCAAGCTGGTGACCAATGGAATTTATTCCAGGATTCGTAACCCAATGTATGTTTTCAGCTTCATGATGGTGATGGGCGTATTGCTGGTGGTGCAGAGGCCGGTGTTGTTCGTGCTGCCGGCAATCTTGCTGGTGGCCCAGATCATCCGCGCACACAAAGAGGCGCAGGTGCTCGAAGCAAAATTCGGCGATGAGTATCGCGAGTACCGGCGGGGCACCTGGTTTTAAGCGATATACCCGGCGCTGCAGTGTGTTAATTTGAGTTCCGGCATGGTTAATTGCAAAAAGCTTGTCCTTCCCGTCCTTCTGTTTGTTCTATCCAGTGCGTCATTGGCCGAACAGCCGGAGTTCGATAATCTGCCTGTCGCCCTTTCCAACAATGCGGTCGCCACGGTAAAAAGCCGGACGGATTGGCTGCTCTATACGTTCATGGGAATCGGCCCGAAGAAAACCTGGGACGCGGTTTCGAACGAGGCTTACGTCGTCAACGAGAGCGGCAAGTGGGCGCAGGCACGTTCGGTACCCGGTTCCGTCGGACGGCTCGCAGCGGGCGCAGTTGGCGGACGAGACCATGTCTTTCTATTCGGCGGCTACGTGATCGATGCGCAGGGCGGAGAGACTACATTGCCAGACGTCAATGTATACGATCCGCTCACTGACCGTTGGGCCCGCGGCGCTGACATCCCGGTACCTGTCGACGACTTCGTGCTGGGTATGCACCGCGACCGCTTCGTCTATCTGGTGAGTGGATGGTCGAAGGACAAGACCGTCTCGGACGTTCAGGTGTACGACGCCGCGACCAACGAGTGGAAGAAGGCGACTCCGATTCCGGGAACACCGGTGTTTGGCCATTCCGGCGCAGTACTGAACGACACCATTGTTTACGTCGACGGAGCCTATCGCAATCCTGCGGGAGATAATCCGAAGTTCGTTGCTGCCGACGAATGCTGGATGGGAAAAATCGACAAGAAAGATCCTACGAAAATTACCTGGAGCAAATTGCCCAGCCACCCGGGAAATGCCCGCTATCGAATCGCTGCTGCTGCATCGCCTAAGGACGACCGGATTTACTTCACCGGCGGCACCGACAATCCTTACAACTACAACGGTAACGGATACAACGGCCAGCCTTCTCAGCCTTCGCCGGTGACGTTCGCGTTCAGCCTGAAGAGTGGCAAGTGGGAGACGGTCGATGAGCACACGCCTAAACCCACCATGGACCATCGCGGCATGGGCGTGAGAAATCGCGAGTTAATCACTGTGGGTGGAATGGACTTCGATCAGAAGGTTACGGGCAGGGTCGCGGTGATCTCGATCAAAAAATAGTTAACGCGCACGCGCCAGCACTAAGGTGACATCGTCCGGTTGTTCGTTAGCGCCGATCCAGTCGTCGACCGCCGCGGTTACGATCTCGCTTATCCGCGCCAGTGGCAGAGCGCGATTCTCCCAGACTAGTTCGATTAGTCTTTGCTCGCCGAATTCGCCGTAGTCGTTCTCCGGCTCACTGACGCCGTCGCTATAGCCTAGGAAAATCTCGCCGTCGCGCAGTTCGACGCATCCTTCTTCGTAGGTCATGTGGTCGAAGAGGCCCACCACGGTTCCGCCGCATTCCAAGCGGCGGATGGAGCCATCCTGACTGAGAATGATCGGCGGGAGATGGCCCCCGTTGGAATAGGTCAGGCTGCGATCGCGTCCATCGTAGAATCCCAGAAAGAGCGTCGCATATTTCTCCGGCGGAGTACTGACGTAGAGCTGATGATTTAACAGCGCGAGCATACTGGCGGTGGAAACCTCAGCGCCTTGAAGCGAAAGCATCGGCCCAGAGCCTCTGATCGCGCCAGCACCAACGGCCTCGCGTAAGATTGGCAATCCTTCCAGCGTGTAGGCGCGAACCGCAGAATTGATCGTGGCCATTAACAGCGCGGCTGAAATTCCCTTCCCGCTGACATCGCCGACCGCCAGTACCAGCTTGTTCTCATCGATGGTCAGGAAATCGTAGTAGTCTCCGCTGACGGTGCGCGCGGGACGACAGAATCCATGGAGCTCAAGTGTAGGCAGTTGCGTAATCTGGCGGGGAAACAGCTGTGCCTGCACTTCCTGCGCGATGGCCAGTTCGTTTTCCAGCCGCTGTTTTTGCTTTTGTTCTTCAATCAACTTTTGCAGCGACTCGGCCATGGAGTTAAACGAGTCGCCCAGAGTGGAGAGCTGGTCATGCGATCTCACTGGAACCCGATGGTCAAATTCGCCGCGGTTAATGTGCCGAGTAGCTGCGTAGAGATGAGCGACAGCGCCGGTCACAGTTCGTGTTAGATGCGTACCGATCCAGAGCGCTAATACTTCGATGATGGCGAATCCGATCATCACCAGGAACAAGACGTAGCGCACGCTGCGGGCGAAATCCGGAAACACGAAAAGTCGCGAATACAACGCCGAGGGACGAGTCTGCACGCGAATCAACGCTCCCGAGCGCGTTTCTTCGCCGGTGCTCCAGGAAACCACAGGCTGCGGCGCTCCGAACGTGATGACGCGATCGACCATGGCCGTCGACGGGGGAGTCGCGCCCGCGGTGACGGCGGGATGGAGCGCAGTTTCATCCAGACCCGCAGAGTACAGGGTCACTTCTCCCAGGTCGGTCGCGATTTTTTCTAGAAGAGATTTATCCAGTGGGTCGCTCGAAACCACGACTACCGTTTCCTTGCCCAGCTTAAAGCTGGTGGCGGCGCGAAGGTAAAGTTGATCTTGATCGCGGACGATCCCGCTAAACGGAGTTTGTAAAAATCCTGGCAAGGCAAAGGGATACGGCCTGGCGGCTTCCTTGCATACTGCCAGCGCAGTGCCATCTTTCCAGGCACATATCCGGCGCGGCGCCCATTCGGTTGCCTGGGCCACGCCCGACGGCAAATCAACCGACGGCGATTCCCCTCTCTGTAACCGGGCCGCAAGTGCGTTTCCCACCGCCGCATTCACGAATTCCAAACTTCGCAAATGTGACTTCAATTCGGAGGCTACTACGAAATTCGCGAACTGGCCGGCAAACAAATAAGTCGTGATCGACGCCATGGCGAATAACAGCAACGCCGGAATTACACCGATGAATACATAGGTAACAATCAGCCGGTTGCGGAGGCGCCAAAGCATTCGCGCCTTGAGCCAACCGAAGGCAAGAATGGAAAACAGCACCCCGGCGACCAGGGTGAGCAGATCAATCCAACCGTTCAATCCGTCGCCATACGAGGAACGAAAAGCACCCAGCGTCAACTGAAGAGCAAACAGCAGAACATCCAGTCCCAGCAAATAGCATGCAGCCCGCGCCAGGCGGCTGTTGGGGAACAACCCAGCCTGCCTCAGCCAAAGCCGGAAATATCGGAAGGAGGCTTCCATGCGAGACCGATTATAGAAGCAAAATCACGGTTGGGGCGGCCGTTGACCAAAGACATCCCCAGCCGATAACTCAATAAATCCCACAGGATGCAACTGATAAAATGCGCTGTGCTCCGAACCTACTTAGCCGTCCTACTCTGCCTGACTTTTGGCGCAAGTGCCGTGGCGCAGCAGCCCCCCGCTCAGCCCAAAGTCAAGGTCAACATGCTGAATGTCTGCTCGCCTTCCGCGGACGAACAAAAAGAAATTGCGGCGGCACTGGCCAAGGTTCCCAAGCAGCCGCTGTTCGGCACAGATTTCGAAGTCGACCGCGGACAGACCAGTCTCGACGAGCCGGCTGGATTCCTTCAGCCCGCGCCGAATACTCAGATTGCCCCCGACCGCGACACCTCAGCGTGGGTTCGCATCCGCCACGAATTTTCCATACAAGCCCTGTTTTCCACGGTGCAATATTCGTTCAGCCAGGACGCACGTAACATGGTCGAGACTTTAGTGTTCCGCGTGCGTGAGCCAAAAGATCTCTTGCAGGTTTCCATCGAAGACAGCGCATCGTCGGTGACTTCAGCCGAGTCGATGTTGTCGGCCAGCACTCCGGTGAGCCGCATTAAACTCGAGCGCTTTGGCAAGTCGTCGATCGTGTTGTCACGCTGTAACGCGTCTGAGGGAAACCCAGCAGTCGACCAAAGTGCTTATGAGCCACTATTTCAGAGTGCTTCCGGACTGGTGTCAAACTACCGGCATCTTCTAGCAGCGGCACAGGTTGTTCCCGATGAGCTGGCGAAAATCACCGCTACGGGTGCGCGCCAAAAGGCCGCAGCCAAGAGTTCTAAAGCCCCAGCCGCCAAGAAGAAATAGGCCATTGCATCTAAATCAGGATTCGGCAATCTAACCGTTTACCCCTATGGATAACATTCGTAACGTCGTCATCGTCGGTTCGGGATGCTCCGGACACACCGCCGCCCTATACACCGCCCGCGCCAACCTTAAGCCGCTGGTTCTCGAAGGCCACGAACCCGGAGGGCAGCTAGCCCTCACCACGCTCGTGGAGAACTTTCCCGGCTTCCCCAATGGCATTCAGGGGCCTGAGCTGATCGAGAACATGCGCATGCAAGCCTCGCGCTTCGGCGCGCAGTACCAACTCGGGCACGTGGTGAGCGCCGACCTCAGCAAGCGCCCTTTCGAATTGAAGGTAGAGAAAGAGACCATTCTTACGCGCACTCTGATTATCGCCAGCGGCGCTTCCGCGCGTTGGTTGGGCCTTCCCAGCGAACAAGCGCTGATTGGACACGGAGTTTCTTCCTGCGCTACCTGTGACGGATTCTTCTTCTCCGGTAAAGAAATCGTTGTGGTGGGCGGCGGTGACTCCGCCATGGAAGAGGCGATCTTTCTCACCCGCTTCGCCACCAAGGTGACACTCATCCACCGCCGGTCCGGTTTCCGTGCCTCGAAAATCATGCTGGATCGAGCTCAAAAGCACGAAAAAATCGACATGCTGCTCGACACTGTGATCGAAGAAGTCAATGACGTTTCCAAAAAAGAGGTCACCAGCCTTAAACTGCGCAACCTCGCCACCGGCAAGGTTTGGGACTTCCCCACCAGCGCCATGTTCCTGGGAATTGGCCACGTTCCGAACGCGGCGATGTTCGCCGGGCAACTCGACGCCGACGCTGAAGGCTACCTGCAAACGACCAAGAACGTCTTCACTCGCGTGCCCGGCGTATACGCCTGCGGTGACGTGCAAGACCGCCGTTATCGCCAGGCGATCACCGCTGCCGGCTCGGGCTGCATGGCCGCGCTCGAGGCAGAAAAATTCCTTGAAGATGAGGGCATCGAAGGAGCAAGCTAACCTGGGCTCAACGGCCACGATGAAGGTCTGCGCTTCTTCGACTCCGCCGACTCCTACGGAAGGCATCCTGATGTGCCGGAAGCGCTGAAGCACGTAACGCGCGACAAAGTCACGGTTCTAACCAAAACCTGGGCGCGCGATCCACAAGCCGCCCGTGCCGATCTTGATCGCTTCCGCCGTGAGGTAGGTACCGATTACATCGACGTCTGCCTGATGCATTGCGTCACCGAAGCCGACTGGACCGACAAATACCGCGGTGTAATGGACGTGCTCTCCGATGCCAAAGAAAAAGGAGTTATTCGCACCCACGGCTGTTCGTGCCACAGCATTGAAGCTCTTCGCGCCGCGGCGAAGTCTCCATGGGTGGAGGTTGATCTGGTGCGAATCAATCCCATCGGATCGCACATGGACGCCGACCCCGACACAGTGGTCAGTGTCATGCGAGAGATGAAGGCCGCCGGCAAAGGCCTGATCGGGATGAAGAATCTGGGCCAGGGTGATCTCCGCAACCGCCAGGACGAAGCCATCAAGTACGCACTTTCGCTGGGCTTGCTCGACGCTTTCACCATCGGCGCAGAAAGCAAGAGCGAGCAAATGGATCTATTCAAGCGAATCGCGGCAACGGCATAAAACAGTTTCGAGTTTCCGGTTTCTAGTTTCCGAAGCGTGAACCTCGAAGCTGGAAGCCTGCACCAGCAAATACGAGGTTTCCAGTTACGAGTTTCTAGAAACTTGAGACCCGAAACTTGAAACTGCCCTTGGATTCCATTCCGGGAGCCGCGCCTGGGGCTCCATCTTGGGAACCTTTCTTCTTCGCACCCTTGGACGCCCCCCTTAGCAATCTTCCCGCATTGCCGATTTGTTCTTACATTGAGAGTGCTCCCCAAGGTTGCATTTTCCTAATCCATCGCCGGTTGCACTCTCGGTTGTGGTCGAAGAAAAACACTCTTCCAGGGGGTAATCGAGATTATTGGTTGGGCAGGTCACACAGTCCTGTGAGTGACGGGGCGAAGCTATTGTTTGAAAGTTGATCTGCTCGTTCCCAGCAAGTCCTGCAAGTTGCGCCCGAAAAATTATCTGGCTCTTACCCTGTGGACAGCGATTCTGTCTTCCGCCGCCATGTCCGCGCAAAGCAGCCTGAGTGTGCCCTCGGTGGATCGGGCGGAGTGTGAAGCTGGGCGTTGTGCGCAATCGGCGAGCGACCGCCAGGGATCACAAGATCAACCCGATGACCCGGCAAACCAGGCGCAGCTGCGAACTCAGGATGTAAGTAACAAGCGGACGGAATATCCAAGTGAGACAAATGACCGCCAAGGAAAGGAAATCGATGGGGAGGAGACCGATTCTCCCGATCGATATCGCCGAAATTCCGAGGTCCGCAAAGAGACGGATGGATCTTCCGACCGTTCGGCCGAGCCGCGCAGTCGGACGTCACCGATTACCCGTGAGTACGAACCCTACACAGAATTCCAAAAGCAGGTCGCCGAATCGACCGGAAGGCACCTTCCTATCTACGGACAAAACCTTTTCCACAACGTGCCGACCACTTTTGCACCACTCGATCAAGTTCCAGTGCCTCCCGACTACGTGGTTGGTCCGGGCGACGAGCTGCTGATCCGCAGTTGGGGGCAAATTTCGCTTGAGGCGAGGCCGGTGGTGGACCGCAGCGGACAAATATTCCTTGCCAAGGTCGGGACGGTCAATATCGCCGGCGTCCACTACGACCAACTGGAATACTTCCTTAGGAAGAAAGTAGAACGTTACTTCCGCAACTTTGATTTAAGCGTAAGTATGGGAAAGCTGCGGTCGATTCAAGTGCAGGTTGTCGGCATGGCACGACGCCCGGGGTCGTACACAATCGGATCGTTCAGCACCTTGGCCAGCGCGTTATATGCCGCCGGAGGACCCGCATTGTATGGCTCTATGCGGCATATTCAATTGCGGCGAAACGGGAAGCTGGTGAGCGAGTTAGACCTTTACGATTTGTTGCTGCGGGGCGAGTCGACCAATGACGTTCCGCTCCTGCCTGCGGACATCATCTACATTGCCCCGATAGGTCCACAGGTGGCGATCTGTGGCAGCGTGACCCTCCCGGCCATCTATGAATTGAAAGGTGGAACCACGCCCAAGCAAGCCATCGAGATGGCCGGCGGCTTGGCGCCCGCTGCGGATAGCAGACACATCCTGCTCGAGACCACCAATGTGCACCAGCAACGTGAATTGCAGAACGTGGATGTCGAAGCCGCCTCGGCGCAGAATCTGCAAAATGGCGACATTGTCACCATCAAGGCGATGGTGGCCAGCATGGAAAAGGTTCTGTGGCTGCGCGGCAATGTTGGGTCTCCCGGCCGTTACGCATGGCACGAGGGCATGCGCATTCGCGACTTGATTCCCAGCCACGAAGCACTGATCACCCGCGGCTACATGAACCACGCCAAGAACATGGGGGGGAACAGCGGCGATTGGTACAACGAGAAGACCGCACCCAAAAAAGTCCAGTCAACCCCCGGGGCAAAACCGGCGCACCCACGAGAAAACGATTATGGATTGCAGGTGATACGGATGTCTGCGGAGGTGAACTGGGAACACGCAACCATCCAGCGCAGACAAAACGACCTCAGTACCATCATCATTCCTTTCAACCTCGGAGAGGCGCTCAGCGGGCACTCTGAAAATGACAACCTGGAATTGAAAGACCACGACATTGTCACCATCTTCGGTCTGCAAGATATCCAGAGCTCGACCGAAAAGCGCACACATACCGTCCACATCGAGGGCGAGGTCAACGCACCGGGTGCCTACACCGCGGCCGCCGGCGACACGCTGCGCGATATGGTGAACCGTGCGGGAGGGCTTACCAGTTCGGCCTATTTATTTGCCACGGAATTTCGCCGCGAGAGTACGCGCCGCGAACAACAGAAGCAGATCGAGCAAATGGCAGATTCCATGGACAAAAACCTGCGCTCGAAAACCGCCGCTTTGCCGAAATCCAACGCCGACGAGCGCGCCGCCGCCCAGGAACAACTGGCCGCCGAAGGAACCGTGTTGGAGAAGCTGCGGCAAACCAAAGCTACCGGACGCATCGTACTGGAGATCAATCCCGCCGACACCGACATTTCTGCTTTGCCGGTCTTGCGTCTGGAAGACGGAGACCGGCTGATCATTCCGCCGCGTCCGGCGACGGTGGAAGTAGTCGGTGCGGTTTATAACCAGAACTCATTCATTTACAAAACCGGCAAGACGGTTCGCGACTGCCTGCAGCAGTCGGGCGGAGGGACCCGGGACGCCGATGCCCGGCGGCTGTTCGTAGTGCGCGCGGACGGCACGGTGATCAGCAAACAGATGCATCGCGGACTATGGAAAGGTAACTTCGAGTCCATGCAGTTGACCCCGGGGGACACCATCGTGATGCCGGAGCGCATCCGCACCGGCAGCTTCCTTAAGGGCATCCGCGACTGGTCGCAGGCCTTTTCTCAATTCGCCCTGGGCGCAGCGGCGCTGCGCGTGATCAGTCCCTAGTAACCATGGGGATCAATCTCGAATCGCCGGCAGAAGTGGCCAGCCAGATCACTGACGGCCGTTGGCTGATCGTGGCCGACACGGCATTGCCCGATCCGCTGGCTTCGGGACACCGATCACTTTACTGGCTTGAGTTTGCCGCCGCCGTCGGGGAACGAAAGAGGTACGTATTTTTCTTCACCTTGGCGTGCTTGCCGGCCGCCCTTCTGATAGCCATGTTGCTACCCAATCAATACACCGCGGTCACTTCGCTCCTTCCCCCTCAACAGTCGCGCTCCATGGCCGCCGCAGCGCTGGGACAATTCGGCGACCTGGCCAATCTGGTGGGACGAGACGGCATTCGCAGTCCCAGCGCGCTTTTCGTCAGCCTCTTGCAAAGCCGTAGCGTCGCCGACCGGCTGATCGCTCGGCTCGATTTAGCCAGGGTTTACAACACAAAGCAAGCGTCGCAGACTCGAATGCAGTTGGCTAAACGCACGGCCATTGAAAACACCAAAGAGGGCGTGATTGTCATCCAGGTACGCGATCGCGACCCGCAACGGGCCGCCAATCTCGCCAACGCCTACGTGGAGGAGTTGACTCATTTGAACCAAATTCTGGCCATCGGTGAGGCGGCACAGCGGAGGGTATTTTTCGAAAATCAGGTGCAGGACGCGCGGATCAAACTTCAAGCAGCGGAAGAACAATTGAGCGCGACCCAGAAAGCCACTGGAGTAGTTCAGCTGGATGCCCAAGCCAAGGTTTACACCGCGGCTGCCGCTCAGCTCCGGGCGCTCATCTCCATGAAAGAACTGCAACTCGACGAGATGCGGACGTATGCGACTACAGAAAATCCTGATGTGGTCCGTACCGAACACTCGATTACAACCCTGCGCCGTAAGTTACAGGATCTCGAAACCGGAAGCGCCGCTGCGGAACCGCAAATCACCACCGCAAGAATGGCCTCTACCGGCCTCGAATATCTGCGCCGGGTGCGCGAGGTCAAATACCGCGAAGCCGTCTTCGAGATGCTGGCCAAACAACTGGAAGCGGCGCGGCTCGACGAAGCCAAGAACGCCGCGCTGATTCAGGTGCTCGACCGTGCCGAGGCCCCCGACCGCAAAAGCGGACCAAATCGCGCCCTGATCACGCTGCTCGGTGGCCTCACCGGCTTCGGTGCAGGATTGCTTTCGATTGCCGCGCGCCAGCGCCTCAACCACTGGGGGTTGGATCCTGAAATTTGCGCTCGCCTCGAAAATATTAAGCGTTCCCTGTTGCCCGTCAGCAAGCTGTCATGATCACTCATCCCTTTGGCTTCGCCCGCTAAAAGCCTCTCCACGGTGCGGCTGTTTGGACTGGGTCTAAGTCCTCTCAACTACGAAGAGACGCTGGCTTGGCTGGCGGCACAGATGAAAAGCAATGGCCGGCGGCATTGCGTGTTTACCGCCAACGTCGATCAGGTGGTCCGCTACGCGCGTGACCCGGAATTGCGCCAGGCATATGAGACAGCCGATCTCGTAGTCGCCGACGGAATGCCACTGGTTTGGTCGGCGGACTGGCTGGGAGAGCGTCTGCAGGAACGTGTCGCAGGCATCGATCTTTTGCATGGCTTGTGCGCGCTCAGTGCTGCCGAGGAATACCGCTGCTATCTCTTAGGGGCACGGCCTGAAGTCAACGCCGAGGCGCGGGGCAACTTGATCGCCTCTTATCCGCCATTGCGAATTTGCGGCACGCACTCCGGGTACTTCGAACAAGACCGGCCGGTGGTGGAAGCCATCAATCAAGCTAAAACTCAGGTGCTTTTTGTCGGCATGGGATCGCCGCGGCAGGAACTCTGGCTGGGGCGCAACTGGGCCGCACTGAATTGCCGCATCGCGCTCACCGTCGGCGGCGCTTTCGACGTCATCGCGGGAAAACTTATCCGGGCGCCCCTGAATGTGCAGAAACTTGGCCTCGAGTGGATGTGGCGCATGCTGCAGGAACCACGCCGCCTGGGCCGGCGCTATCTGATCGAAGGCGGTAAATTTCTGCCGCTGTTGTGGCGCGAGTGGCAGGCACGCCGCCGCGCTTCCATTTAATCGCAACCCGCACTTACGAGACTTCCTCAATATGCTACGTGAACGAGCTCAACTGCTGAGCCGCGGCCTGGCCGCGCTCGACCTCACCATGGTGACTCTGGCTTATTTTTATTCCCTGGCGCTGCGCCATGGCGCGAGCAACCTGCGGCAGTCGCGAGCGGAACAAATTGTCTTGCTGCTCTCCACCGCCAGCTTTCTTTTCTGGCTGCAAATTATTGGTGGATACCGCTCGTTGCGCCGCGGCGCTCTGCTGGGAGAAACCGGCCTGGTGGTGAAAGCGGCCGTCGCTACCGGACTGACTCTGCCAGTGCTGTGCCAGTTCGTCCCCGACGCCGAACCGCAGCGACCAGAGCTGTGGCTATTCCTGGCGGTTGCATTCGTCATGGTTTCGGGCGCGCGCCTGGCGGTACGCACCATTCTGCGCAGCCTGCGGTCCCGCGGCTTCAACCTGCGCTTCTATCTAGTTGCCGGCGGCGGCACACGCGCGGAAGAAATCGCGCAGGCAGTCACCGCCCAGGCCGCATGGGGAATTCGCGTCATCGGATATCTCGATGGCGCCAGCGATCCGGAAGACCGGGTCTTAACGTTCCCGAACCTAGGAACTCTCGAAAGGCTCGAAGAAATTCTCGAGACGCAAGTGGTCGATGGCGTCTTTCTGGTTGCCACCGCGTTGCCGCCCGCCGGGTTGCGCCAAGCGCTCGAATGCTGCCGCCGCTTCGGCATACAGGCGTTCGTCGATTTGCATCCCTTCGAAGAGTTGTGCGGACATCTCAGCGTCTCCGAGTTCGCCCATTCGCCGCTGCTTTCCATCGCCCACACCAACCTGGGCGAACAGCACGCGCTGTTCAAACGCGCCTTTGACTTTCTGCTGGCACTGGCAGGATCGATACTTCTATCTCCTCTGCTTCTGCTCATCGCCGCGCTGATCAAAATATTTTCCCCCGGGCCGGTGCTCTTCCGCCAAGCGCGAGTAGGCCGCAACGGCCGCCTGTTCACCATGCTGAAATTCCGCAGCATGATGGTCGATGCGGAAAAGATGCAGTCGGCGATCGCCGCGCAAAATGAAATGAGCGGACCGGTTTTCAAGATGCTGCACGACCCCCGGGTGAGCTCGATCGGACGCTACTTGCGCATGTGGAGTCTCGACGAACTGCCGCAGCTCTGGAACGTGCTGTGCGGCGACATGAGCCTGGTGGGCCCGCGTCCGCCGCTACCGGGAGAAGTTGGACAATACCAAAGCTGGCACCATCGCCGCCTCAGCATGCGGCCGGGACTTACATGTCTGTGGCAGGTCAGCGGACGCAACCGCATCGACTTCGATGCCTGGATGAAGCTCGACCTCGAATACATCGACCACTGGTCGTGGTGGCTGGACGTCAAGATACTGTTCCGCACCCTGCCTGCCATGCTACGCGGCCAATAGCATGTGCGGATTTCACGGAATCGTTGCCGCCCGCCCGCTGGCCGCCGCCGATCTGCGGCGGCTCGAGCACGGTACAAATCTGCTGCGCCATCGCGGACCAGACGACGAAGGCTACGCCATCATCCATCGCGATGGCCGGGCCCAATCGCTGCGCGGCGACGACTCGATTGCCAACTCTGCCGGCGAACCGCATATTCGTGCTGCCGTGCCGCGCGGAGAGTCAGTCGCGCTGGGCGCGCGCCGTCTCTGCATCGTCGATCTTACGTCCGGCGGACACATGCCGATGACCGACGACCGTGGCAACTGGCTGGTATTCAACGGAGAAATCTACAACCATCAGGAATTGCGCGAACAGCTCGTCACTTTAGGATTCAAATTCCACTCGACCGGCGATACCGAAGTTTTGCTGCACGCCTACGCACAGTGGGGCAGTGGCTGCCTCGAACGCTTTAACGGCATGTGGGCCTTCGCCCTGTGGGACAACACACAGCAGCGCCTGTTCTGTGCCCGCGACCGCTTCGGCGAAAAACAGCTGTACTATGCGATGGCAAGTGACGGCACCTTCTGCTTCGCCTCAGAAATCGCTCCGCTGCGCTGGGCGGCGCACAACGAAATTAACCGCCCGCTGGTCTGGGACTTCCTGATGTACGGCCTGGCCGATCACACCCCGGAGACATTTTTCAGCGGAATTGAACAGCTCGCCCCCGGCACTTATCTCAAGTTTGCCAAGGGTCAAATCGAAATTGTCCGCTACTACGATCTGCGGGCGAAGACCGTCCCCATACCGGCGCGCATGGCGCGGGCCGCAAGCGGACTGCGCGAATGCCTTGCCGACTCGGTACGTCTCCGCATGCGCAGTGACGTTCCGGTTGCCAGCTTCCTCAGCGGAGGCCTCGACTCCTCAAGTATCGTCGCCTTGGCCGACCAATATCTGGGTTCACTCAATGGACATTCGCCGCAGAAGGCGCTGCGCACCTTCACTAACGCTTATCCGGAAGGCGACCGTTTCGACGAATCGCCCGCGGTACGGGCCGCATTAAAAACGCTGCTGCGCACCCAGCCCCATTTTATCCAGGCCGCGACGGAAACTTTTCGGAGCGGAATGCTCGAGATGGTGCGCGCGCAGGAGCAGCCCTTTCACAACGCCTCCATCTTCGCTTCGTTTCATCTGTTGCAACTCATTCGTCAGCAAGAAGGAGTGAAAGTGGTCCTCACCGGGGAAGCTGGAGACGAGCTGCTCGCGGGATATCAGCGGCTCTACCTCCCTTTGCACCTCAGCCATCTACTGGCTTCGGGGCAGCTGAAGAACTGGCTTCGCGAAGCCTCGGCCTGGAAGTGGCCGACCGCGTTGCGTTCGAGCGCCAAGGGATTCTTCCGCAAACTTCCCGCCAAGGCCCGCGCCGGATTGCAGCGTTGGCGCAATCCCGTCGTGGAGCTATTGCAGCCGGATTTTTTGCGCGAGCATGCGGAACGGGATCGCGACATCCATCACCAGTGGAGGGAACTCGATCTAAACCCGCGTCTGCTGGCCGATACGCTGCAATTCAACTTGCCGCAGCTTCTCCGCCATCTTGACCGCAACGCCATGCACTGGTCGGTTGAAACCCGGGTACCGTTTCTCGATCATCGCCTGGTGGAATTTGCCGCATGTATTCCGGAAGACTGGAAAATGCACGGCGGCTACAGCAAATTCATTCTGCGTCAGGCCATGTCGCGCGACCTGCCTCCAGAAATCCTCGAGAACCGCGGCAAGCTGGGATTCGGCATGGCCGAACAATTCTGGTTGCGCGACTGTCTTCCCTTGCTGGAAGCCTCGTCCGCACTTGAAGAATTCATCGACGTCACCGAACTGAAACATCGCGTCGGCGGCAACCGCAAGACGGTCAGTCAGTCCTATTGGCTACCGATTTCCATCGGCCTCTGGATGCAAACCGCATTCCCGCAAGTCCACTAAATCTTGTGTCCGGATTCCGCTGGCAGAAACAATTCGTCGCCTGCAACCTCTGTGGAGAAGACGACTGCGAAACTCTGTTCCAGCAAGACCAACACTGGCTGGGACTGCGTACGGTCATGTGCCGCCGGTGCGGACTGATTTACCTGAACCCGCGGCCGGCCATCGCCGACTATGACCGTTTTTATGGCGACCGCTATCACCAGCTCTATCCGTCGCGCGCGGCGTTTCACTCCGGCGCACTCGGCAGCCGCATCGTCGCCGAGGCCGCCCGTCTTCGCCGCAAAGCTTACGAGCAATATTTTTCGGGCGAAGTTCGCATGCTTGAAGTGGGATGCGGCGAAGGAGCATTCCTGAAAGCCCTGGGCGATGCCAACCCGGGCTGGAGTTTGCAGGGTATCGATCTCGCTCCGGCGGAAGTCGCTGCCTGCCGCGAAAAAGGATTGCAGGTCGCCTGCGGCCGGCTGGAAGATTCTTCGACCGATCCCCAAACTCATGTGGCCGCGTTTCACGTGCTCGAACACGCGCTCGATCCTCTGGCAATGCTGCAGGAGATGGCCAGCCGCATCGAGCCTAACGGGTATTTGTTTCTCGAAGTCCCCAACATTTTCGGAAGCTGGTATGGGCTGGGAATGATTCATGTAGCACATCCTTATCAATTTGCGCCACACACCTTGACCGCTATGGTCCGCAGAGTTGGGCTTTCCATCCTCCGCTGGGAAGAGGTTGAAAATCCGCTTTTGCCTTCGAGCCTGCGGGTAATCGCGCAACGTAGCCGGCGTCGGAGTTTGCGGGCGCCGCAGATGCCAGCCGTAGCCGAAGTGCAGGCCATGTTCGATCGCAAGCTGGCCCACTGGCGCCGCGAATTGACTATGAACTGGCTGGTCCGCTACGGCACGCTCTGGATTGGTTCCCGGCTGCGCAACTGGCTCTGGGAGCGGACTGCCGGCCGCCGCTGGCAGGCGCTGCTATTGTCCACCGCCCAAGTTTCGAATTCACACCCCTAGCTCTTTCTTCCTGGAGAAACATCATCATGCGAATTGCCGTGGTTGGCGGCGGCGGATTTGTCGGCCGGCACCTGAGTCTGGCACTGCTCAAACGTAGCCATGAAGTATTGGTCTACGACAATCTCTCCGCCCGCGCGGGCGCGGGCGACCAAACCTGGCTGGAGCCTTTCCAGTTCGCCCACGCCGATGTGCTCGACCGGCCACGGCTTCGGTCGGAATTCCTGTCGTTTCGTCCTGAGCTGATTTATCACTTGGCCGCGCTGCACTACATTCCCTACTGCGACCAGCATCCTGAGGAAACCTTGCAGGTCAACGTCGCGGGCACGCTTAACCTGATGCTCGCGTGCGAACGCCTGCCGCAACTGCGCGGCATCGTCTTTGCTTCCTCGGTTGCGGTCTATCCGCCTACCGACGGCTATCACAGCGAGACCGGGCCGGCCCAGCCCTCGGACATTTATGGCCTGAGCAAATTGCTGGGCGAACAGATCGTCAATCTTTATGCCCGCAAGTGCGGTGTCAGCCACATTGCCGCGCGTCTTGCCAACATTTACGGCCCCGACGAAACCAACTCGCATGTAATTCCCGCCATCGTGGACCAGCTTCTCGCGGGAGCCGACATTCTGCATCTGGGGCGCACCGATCCCTGCCGCGATTTTCTTTACGTCGAAGATCTGGCCGAAGGACTCGCCGCCGCGATCCCATTCCTGCTCCGCGATGAAATTCACGAAACCGTAAATTTCGGTCCGGGACAGGAGTGGCCGGTACAGGAAGCCATCAACATCCTGTGCCAGCTCAGCGGACGCGATGTGCGCTGCGTCACCGACCAGGATCGGGTGCGTCCGGTGGAACGCATGCACCTGCGCGCAAGAGTCGAACATGCCCGTGAGTGGATGGGTTGGACTCCGCGTCACGATCTGCGGGCAGGCCTTGAAAAGACCTTTGCCTGGGAGAGGACCAACCACGCGCCGCTGCTGGCCACGGCGGAAAAAGCATGAAGATCGCGCTGGTGGCCAAATCCGTCTATCCCACCCGCGGCGGGGTGGAACTGCACGTCCATAATCTCGCGCTGGAAATGGTCGCACGGGGAAATCAAGTACAGGTTTTCATTGCGAAGAACGGTGTGGAACACTCCCCTGACGTGGGCTACTTGGTGCGGACACATTCCAGCCTTTATGGACTCTACAGCGCGTTCGCGAAGGAAAGCTTTGACGTGGTACACGCTCACGGCGCACGCTCGGCCATCGCCTCCGGTGCATTAGTCGCGGGAAACTCATTGGGGCTGCGCACGGTCTTTACCCCGCACTGCTTTTACCCACCCTCCGATTGGCAGGGTGGACTGAAGCGGCGCCTGTTCGATCCCACGGTCGGCAAACTGGGAATGCGCCACGCCCATCACATTATCTGTCTCACCGAAAACGACCGTCGTGATGCCATCGACTGCGGCGCCGAGGCGGAAAAGATCCGCATCATTCCCAACGCCATCCGGCCACCGCAACTTCCTGCCGCGGACGCGGTCGCCGAGTTTCGCCAGCGCCATCAACTGGGCGCCTTCCTGCTCAGTGTGGGGAGATTGCATCGCGTCAAGCGCGGCGATTTCCTGATCTCGGCCCTCACTCACTTGCCGACAGAAATTCAACTGCTCTTCATCGGCCCGGATGGCGGCTGTCTCGAAGAATGGCGGACGCTCGCCGACAAACTTCACCTCGGAGACCGGGTGCGTTTTCTCGGAAGCGTGAGCGACAGCGAAGTGTTGCTGGCCTACCGGGGAAGCGCCGCGCTGGTCATGGCTTCGGCCTACGAAGGCCTGCCGACCGTGTTGCTGGAAGCCATGGCGCTCGATATCCCGGTGATCGCGGCCGACAGCGGCGGCATTTCTTGTCTGATCGAACACGGCATAAACGGACTGCTGTATCCCTATGGCGACCAAGACACGTTCAGCCGCAACGTGAAGTTCTGTCTCGCGCGACCCCAGGACGCCATGTTGGAGCGCGCCCATCACCGCGTGCTTTCGCAATACTCCTGGCCGGCCAATGCCGGACGCATTGCTGAACTCTACGAAAACTGTGAAGCATGACACCGCCGTCATCTCCTGGGAGGAAGTAAGCCGGGCGTTCGCACCGTTTGCCGGAAGCTGTCTCTATGCCATTCGCGCCGACACATTTTTCCACCTCGCGTTGCGTGCCAATTCTCCGGCGCGTTTCGTGCTCAAGAATCTGCTTTACCCCATGGCGCTGGCGGCGCGCTCGAAGGGCACCGGCATAGAGAGGCGTCCCTCACGCACCGGATCTTTTCTCTTTGTTTGCGATTACCCGGCCGAAGCCGGATTCGGCAGCCTGCGTCCGCTGCTGCGCACCTGCCCGGCCGCCGCCACGGTGGTGGTCAACTCCGCGGTGTTTGCCGCCCGCCATCGCGAACTGGGGGACATCCCCGGCGCAAGCGTGCTGCACGCGGACACGCTTCCCGACCCCGACTGGTCGGGCTCCTGGCGGCGCGCCCAAGGCGACTATCGGGCACTGCTTGCAGGCAGCAGTTCGCGGCTCCGCCGCCTGCTCAAAGCTTCACGGCTAGTAATCTGGGCATTGCTGTTTCGCGCATATCGCTATCGCAATTTTCTCGAAGCGCTGTTGGCGAACGCCGGACCAGCGGCGGTCATCACTCACAACGACTTCACTTCCCTCAGCTACCTGGCTGGCGATGCCGCGCGTCGCACGGGAGTGCCCGATTTCACCTTGCAGCATGGATTTCCCAGCCCGGAATATTTCCCTACCACGGCCACACATTACCTGGTCTGGGGTTCGGCCGCTGCCGAATACATGAAGCAGCATTCGCCCGACGGCCCAACCGCCTACATTCCGGTTGGCGCGCCCCGCCTCGATTCGCTGGCCTCTCTCCATGAACGCCACGACGAGGCCAAGAACCGTCTGCAACAACTGGGACTTCGCCGCCCCGGCCAGCTCAACGTTCTCTTTCTCTCACAAAGCCACTCGCCGTTATTCTCTCCTCTCGAGCACAAATGGGTTTTCTCGGTGATCGCGGCCCTGGCCGGGGAGCGAAATCTGCACCTCATGATTCGCCGCCACCCGCAGGAGCGTTCTTCTCACTTTCGGCAACAGCCCGGCCTCGCGCACGCCGCTATCGTTCCCGCCAGCTTGTCGCTGATTGAGTCGGTGTTGGGCAGTGACGTGGTGATCTCGGTGAACTCGACCGCCATGCTCGAAGCGGCCCTGCTAAGAACTCCGGTCGTACAGATCTGCGCATCACGCTTCGGCGATCGCATTGGTATGTTGCGATTTCCTAACCCCGTGGCCAACGTCGAATCAGCGAAGGAAACGTTACAAGAACTATCCGACCCGGGAAGGCGCGCACTGTGGCTGGCCGAGCAGCAGGCCATGATTGAAACCTATTTCGGACAACCCGGCATGGCGACGCAACGGGCGTGGACTTACATCCAGCAAATTTCCGGAGACAGCCGGCGGCTCACCGCATCGGCAGGCGCCTAGGTGTACCGCTACTTTCTGTACGTTTATTTTTCCTGGCTGGCCCTACAAAACTTTCTCTTGCCCTGGAGCTATCGCCAGGGATGGCTACCCGTGGTTTGGCTCACGCTGGTGATGGCCAGCAAGGAAGCCGTCCTGGTAGCGGCCATTGTTCTACTTTCTTTCCGTATTAGAAGACGCAACTTGCAATGGCTCGCCCCCGACTGCTTCGCCGTCGGCCATGTCGCGCTCCTGACTTTCTACCTTCTGGCTCCGGGACTATTCCATTCCAATGCCCCGTTCGCCCTGCGCATGATTTCTCTGCGCAGCGTGATTTCGCTAGCGCTCTTCTATTTCTGGGGACGCCTTTCCTTCCTGAGCATCCGCCACTTGCGCGGCTTTCTCCGTTTTCTTGTGGGATTGCAAGTCGCAGTCGCCGCCTTCGGCCTCTACGAATGGCTCGCCTTGCCTGACGCATTTTGGAGCGACACCATCGGCATCGGCACTTTTATGCTCGATGTCAAAGGATTGCTCGACGGACAAAACGTCATCAATGGCCTGCCCTCGAATATGTTCCGTCTGGGTGCGCGGCGAGTGATCTCCAGCTACGGCGACCCGCTGGCTATGGGGATTGCCAGCGTTTTTCCCCTTCTCTTGTGTCTCGCGTGGTTATTGCGCAACTCCAAATCACGCCACCGGTGGATATGGCGGTCGAGCACGATCGTAGTTGGGATTGCGTTGTTGCTTACCCTGGGACGCGAATCGATCGGCGCCGCCGTTATCAGTTCCGTGTTGTTGTTATGGTGGGCAGGAAAGTTTCGCGGCTACGTCTCCGCCCTCGCTATTATCGCGCTGCTATTGCTGATGCTGCCGCAGATTTGGAATTTCGGCGAGCAGACACTAAGTTTCCGCGAAGAAAGTTCCGCCACTCACCTCACTTTTCTCGCCGAAGGTTGGCGGCAAATTCCGAAAATGTTGCTGGGCAACGGGCTGGGCGAAGCTGGCGGCTGGGCATATTCGCTGGCCGGGGTGCGCACCGACACGGGCGAAAGCTCCTACTTCGATTTGATGGCGCAAACCGGATTGGCGTCCGTCATACTCTTGCTTGGATTCCTCATCTCCACTGCCCGCCAGGCATTTCGTGAAAGCAAGAGCTTTTTTGATCCGCTTATCGCCGCCGCGCTCACCGCCACCACTGCCCACGTCATTGGCCGCTCCCTGATGGCTGTGTTTTCTCCGTCCTTATTCGGCGTCGTCCCCCTGGCCAGCTTTTTCTTTTTCTGCGGCGTCGCCTTTACCACGTTACAAAGGTCGCGCTTGCGTCCCGCGATCCCCGCTCGCCGCGCACTTGTCTTGTGGAAACCAGCCGCGGCCATTCCATGCTCGGCGACTCCTCCATCCGCTAATTCTTTCCGTCCATGAAAACAGTCTTGGTGGTGTTCGGCACCCGTCCCGAAGTCATCAAGATGGCGCCGGTGGTGTGCCGACTGCGCCAAAGCCGGGTCCTCAAGCCCGTAATCTGTGTCACCGCACAACACCGCCAAATGCTCGACCAGATGCTCGAAACATTTGCCATCGAACCCGACTTCGATCTCGACCTGATGACCGACCGCCAAACTTTGCCCCATCTCACCGCACAAATCCTGCAGGGGGTCACCGCTGTCTTGCAGCAAGTCCACCCCGATTTCGTTCTCGTGCAGGGAGACACCACCAGTTGCTTTAGCGCCGCGCTGGCGGCCTTTTTCTCGGGCATTCCCACCGGACACGTGGAAGCCGGATTGCGCACCCGTGACAAGCGCAGCCCCTTTCCCGAAGAAATGAATCGTCGCCTGACTTCGCATCTCTGTGACCTGCACTTCGCTCCCACTGTCGAAGCTCGCGACAACCTGCTCAATGAAGGCACGCCGCCAGAAAGAATCTTCGTCACCGGAAATACCATCGTCGATGCGCTGACCGGCATGCTGAACCATTCCCCTCCAGAGATCGCTGGTATCTGCTGGGAATGCGACACCGTGCTGCTGGTGACCGCACACCGCCGTGAAAATTGGGACGAAATGAGCCAAATCTGCGGCGCCTTGCGGCGCCTTGCGCTCCTGGAAGAGAAACTCCAGATCGTCTTCCCGGTCCACGCCAACCCCCGTCTCGCGGAGTTGATTCAAGCCGAGCTCGGCGCCGAGTCCCGTATCCATTTACTGCCGCATCTACCTTATCCGCAATTCGTGGCGTTGATGCAGCGATGCCGCCTGGTCATTAGCGACTCCGGCGGAATCCAGGAGGAAGTTGTCACCCTGAACAAGTCGATGATTATTCTTCGCGACTCTACCGAGCGGCCTGAAATTGTTGACTCGGGCTTCGGCGTGCTCACCGGAACCAATCCCGACGCCATCGTGCACGCCGTGCAAACGGTCCTGCACGACCCACTCCCTGCCATCCGGAAAAATCCTTTTGGCGACGGACACGCCGCTGAACGAATCGTTCAGCATCTGGAAGTAGCCCTGCGATCATGAGCACTCTGGTCGAGCCCGACGCAGTCGTCATCGAAGACATCAAACGCCTCGCCGGACGCGGTGCCAGCGCCATGGTCACGCGCCAGAGTTTGGGCATCGCTATCAATCTGCTTGGCACGATTGCGCTTTCCCGCTTGCTCGGCCCAGCCATGTGGGGGATTTTCGCCATTGCCCAGGTGGTCTACATGACCAGCCGGGAAATCTTCGGCCGCGGAATCTCCAGTTACCTAATCAAGCAAGTGGCTGTGCCGTCGCCCGAAGATATCCGCAAGACTTTCGCTCTACAGCATCTGGCCGGTCTTATATTTCTCGCCATCATCACGGCCATGGCTCGTCCGGCTGCGGCTTGGTATGGCCATGCGGATTTGTTTCCGCTCATTCTTGCATCGGGGTTCGCTTCTTATCTCTACTCGTGGCGTGGCGTCTCGATCTCCCTGATGGAACGCACTTTCGACTACATTCACGTCGGCACCATCGAAGTTCTCGAGGCCGCCACGTTCTACCTGATTGCGGCCATGGTCGCGCTTTCCGGACACATTATCGCCGGCTTGGCGATCGCCACAGTTTTGCGCGGACTCATTCCCACCATCCTCGCGTTCTTGTTGATGCCGGTACGGCCCGCATTCTTCTTCCGTTTACGAAGCACCTCCGCGGTCGCCGACTTCGGGTTCTTCATGGCCGCCAGCAGCTTGGTCAATGTGGCGCTGCTTTCAGTCCCGGTAATCTTCGTGGGCAAACTGGCGGGAGCCGAGGCGTTGGGTCTGGCACAAATGGCCTTCGCCCTTTACGGAAATTTTCTGTTCGCTACCGCTGCCGTGCTGCGCCTTGGTTTCAGCACCTACTCGCGGCTCGTAATATTTCCCGGACAACTGGAAAACAGCGTCAACCAACACTTGGAAATGCTGGCGGTCGCACTGGTCCCCGCGATCGTGCTTTTCGCGGGCCTGGGAAGAATCTGGACTCCTTTGATCTTCGGCACAAAATGGCATTGCTTATCACCCTTGCTTCTGGCCCTCGCTCCGGGATACTTACTGGCGTCCGTTTTCTGGGGAGTGCTCAATCCCGCTCTGCTAGCTACCGGACGCCACCGCCCGCTCTTGTTATGGCTGGCGGGGATTACCGTGACCTACTCTGCTCTAACTTGGCTGCTTACTCCTCGTTACTCCGAAATGGGTGTGGCTGCCGCATTTTCGCTCAGTCAAATAATCCTATTGCCGCCACTGTTCTGGATCTTCCGTCCCACCTGCGTTCGCCTGCGCCACAAAATCACCTTCCGCGAACTGTTCGTCGGCGCAGCTTTCCTTGGCGTCCTCACATACGCGCGCGGCGCCGTAACTTTGCTGGTCACTGGGATATTTCTGGGATGGTGGTACTGGCGCAACCGGACATCGCTTTTCGAAATGCGAGCTGCGCTAGTGGACTTGTGGTGATTTCTCCGCGATTGGCATACGCAGCAGAAATGTGATCTCACCCACGTGGTAGAGCGCCTTCCCGCCATCTTGCGGTTCGGGCCTGATCTTCCCCGCCCGCACCTCTTCAATCGCAGACACCAGCTTGGGCAAAATCGAAGGCCGCGCAATGGGAACATTGTGGGCACCCAGCACCATCTCCACTTGCGGAGCTAGCGCCGCCAGCTTCCTCACCGAATTGACGTACTCATCGAGATCGGTCTCCGGACGATATAGCCAGATCGGCGCCGGATAGTAAGTATCGCCGGTAAACAGCAGTCCATTCTCGCGATCAAACAGTGAAATCGCGTCCGGCGTATGCCCCGGCGTCGCAATCACTTCCAAAGTCCGCCCTCCTAAATCAATCTTCTCTCCACCGTGGAGAAACTTGGATATCTTCCACGGTCTCGTCTCGTAGTCCTTCGCAGCAAAGTCCTTAGGTACTGCCCCACAAATCATTCCAGGCCCGATCTCCGCTTGCGCGTCTTCACGCGAGCCCATGGCATTCTTGCGCGTGAAATCTGTATCCATGCCATAGACGGTCTCGAATTGCCAATTGTCGCCAACGTGATCGTCATGCGTGTGGGAATTCAGAACGATGACGGGAAGGTTGGTCAGCTTCTTCACCAGACTGTGAAGATCTCCAATCCCCATGCCGGTGTCGAAGAGCACCGCCTGCTTTTTTCCTGGAATTAAATAACCGATAGTCTCTTCCGCTTGGTGCGGCTCGTAGATAGCGTAGACGGTCGGGGTAACTTCGTAAACCTCGAACCAAGGCTCGTCGGCCAACACCTGGGGCAGTCCGCGGTATTCCGGACGTGGCAACTCGCGGCACCAGTCCGGCCTGATTTGCGCCTGAAGCAAAGGCGAAAACAAAGCCAGCAGGGCAAGCAGCCTTGCTGGCTTTTTATTTTTAAACACAGCTATAACTTCACCGTCTTGCCCGAACGGGCAGCCTCATAAATCGCCATCATGATTTTGATGTCGCGCAATCCCTCTTCGCCCGGGGTTTTCGGTTCCTTGTTTTCCATGACGCTCGCCGACATGTGGTCGATCTCAAGCGCGAATTGGTCTTTCTGCGGCAACGTCCGTTCCGCCGTGATGTTGTCGTGGTGGACAAATAATCTCAAGCCGTCATACCACCCTCCGGGATTGAGTTCGAACTCCCCCTTAGTCCCAATCACGCGAAATCGGCTAGTGGGGAAATATCCGTAGCTTGAAGTGCAATTCGCCAGCACTCCGCTGGGGAACCGCAACTGAAAGTTGATGGTCTCTTCCACTTCTTTAAACCGCTCATCGTTCGGTGTCGTGTAACTTATAGCGTTCAACTCTGTAGGCTCTTCGCCGGAAAGATAACGCGCCGCCTGCAAAGCGTAAACACCGATGTCCATTAGCGATCCGCCTCCCGCCATCGCCTTCTTCAATCGCCACTGCGTGGGATCGCCAATGGGAAAGCCTGCATCCGCGACAATCACCTTGGTCGGGCCAAACTCCTGCGATCGCGCCATCTTGATCGCTTCCAGATTGTGCGGTTCGTACTGGCAGCGATAGGCGACCATCAATTTGCGGTTCGCCTTCTTGCCGGCGTCGATCATCTTCTGGCAATCCTCAGGAGTCGGCGCCATGGGCTTCTCGCTGAGAACATGCTTGCCCGCTTGAAATCCGCGGACGGTGTACTCCGCGTGCATGCTGTTGGGCAGCACAATGTAGATCACGTCGACCTCGGGATTGTCCTTGATCGAATCGTAGTTTTCGTAGTTGTAGATATTCTTCGAGGCCACTCCATACCGCGCCGCCAGTTTGTCGGCCTTGTCGCGATGTCCGCTGACCAGCGCCACCACTTTCGCTTTATCGCAATTCGCAAATGCCGGCAGAATTTGATTGATGGCAAGACTCCCCAGGCCAACCACCGCCCACCCCAATTTCTTTCCCGGCGGATCGGGGACCTTCAACTGCGCCATGGCGCGTCCGAGAAACGCGCCCGATAGGTTGGCGGCAATCACTCCGCCCCCAACGCGGCCAATAAATCCCCGCCGCGTGATATCGCTCTTAATCGCATCAGACATGGTGAGAAAACCCTCTCTTAGATTGGAATTTAGGGGCCCGGAATTTCGAAGAAGCCGCGCGCCACAGAACGCGGCGGAACTCGCGCGCTATTCTACTCCAGCCAATCTGCTTACGCGCGCACTGCCCGCACATCGAGATATTCCGCCTCAATGCTGGTAGTTCCGTCGGTCGCGGTGTTGTGCTCGACCCAAAGAGCTTCCAGTTTTTGCGCAAAATCCACTTGTCCCGCCTCGTCCAGGCGAGAAAACGCTACCTTGGTTGGACCAAAATACTCTCTGAACAATGCCACCACTTCTTTGGGACTGAACGGATAATGCATCGGAATTTTTTGCCGGGTCAGAGTCAGACTCGAAGTACCCGAGGAAAGCCGTTGGCGCACCGTCTTCTCATCGCCCCAAAGCACAGGTGCAGGAATTCCCGGTGGAGGTGGAACGGCTTGTGCTGAAACTCGAAATGACTTTCCGACAAACCCATCGGGAGTCCAATTCGCCATGGCAATCTCCCCGCCCGGGCGGCACACGCGAATCAATTCCGCAGCAACCCGTTCTGGACGAGGGGCGAACATCGCGCCAAACATCGTCAACACCGCGTCGAACTCCCCATCACCGTGCGGAATCTCTTCCGCATCGCCTTCCTCAAAGCGAATGGCGAGACCCTCTGCCGAAGCACGATTTCGCGCTTGCTCCAAAAGGTTCGTAGCGATATCAAGCCCAGTCACTGCGGCGCCACGTTTGGCTGCGGGAATCGCGGTATTGCCGGTGCCGCATGCCACATCGAGAATCCGGGTGCCCACGCTGATCGGCGTTCGTTCAATAAACTCTTCCGCCGCCTTGCCAATGTAGCTGGCGATCTGGCCGAAATCTCCGGCCATCCAGGTAGCTTTCATTCGCGATTTAAGCTGGGCAAAATCGGGCGAGACATTTTCCACAAATCACCTCTTAGGAGGCCAAAGTATCACATTGTTCCAGGCCACTGGCGTTCCGCAAACGCGAGTCGAGTGATCTCAAGCAAGGCCCTTTGAAATAGCTCCGGCTCAATCGGCTTGACGTCTTCTCTCTGTGAAACTCTGTTGGTTAGGCTCAACCGCAGACTGCAAACGCCATTCTGAACCCGACTCGGTTGCCAAGCCCCAATGCTTGCATTAGTCTATGTTTCTCCATCAGTTAGCCGGGATGGCGGAACTGGCAGACGCAGCGGACTCAAAATCCGCCGACCTTCGGGTCTTGGGGGTTCGACTCCCCCTCCCGGCACCATCACCCAAAGCCGCGTAGGACAAGGGTTTGAACCACATTGACCATCTACGAATTCACTCCCTTTTAGGCATCCGAAATAGTCGTGTGACCTCCCTGTGACCGGAGAGCGGCGCACTCCAGAGTACGGGAGGACAATTCGACCAGATTTCATTCTCGTCCGCTCAACCCGGAGCGCGATCACGCACGGAGAAGGCATGCAGCCGAAGGTCATCGGATTGTCGGCCGCCAACTTCCCAGAAGCCGACTTCTGGACGACTCAGCTTCCAAATCGGTCGTCTGTCGCAAAATCGGCGGATAAAGAATTATTCCTCTGCATTTCGCTGTCGTAGCAGAGCAACGGTCTTGGTTTCAGAGCCGGGGAACCGAAGCGCGTACCCAAGCGGAGTGCATTCCACCACCTCGTCGGGTCGTTCGTAATGGCCCGGAATTTTCGCGCGAACCGCAAGGTCTGCGCCTCGTTCAAGAAGAACTTGTGCGACCCTAAAACCCCAATCCCCATTTTGCGATGCGGCATGAAAAATGGGGGTCTGCCCGCCAACACCTGCACTATCGACAGTCGCACCAGCATTGACGTCCGCTCCGCGATCAAGAAGCAGCGTGGCTGCTTCCGCGTCGCCGAATTCAGCAGCGACGTGGAGGAGCGTTGCACCTTTCAGCAACAATCGGCGGCCAGCGGTTTCGCCGCAATCAAGCTCCGGGAATCGCTGTTCTACAAGAGTGGGAACCGCGCCGAGCTGCTGGGCCACCCTCTCTAGCCGGCCTAGCAGCAGATCAAGCAGGCACGGCACATCGTACTTCGTAACGCCACCCGCATTGAGCAAAAGCTGGATGCAACCGGCTAGGTCCGACGACCGCAAGTAGGAACCAATCAGAAAGTCAAGCGCGGTCCCTTTCCCAAGTCTCCGGCAGTTTGGGTCGGCGCCGTATTCGAGAAGCGAGTTTAGAGATGGCGGGTTCATCGTTTCACAAGCGCCGAACAAAATGGGGTAATCTCCGTTCCAAAGGGCGTTCACATCGGCACCGCGGGAAATCAGAAGCTCCATCATCTGGATGCGGTCACCAAGCGCGGCCCGCATCAAAGGACCGTCGCCGCCCTGGTGCACGTCGGAGCCATGATCCACCATCCACTCTGCCATGGCTAGCCTGATCGAGCTAGGTGGCCCCCACGGCACTCGGCACTCCGCGACCCAAGTGAGTGGCCCGTTCTGCGCGTAACCGAGAGGAGCGTGGTGCAGCGCGGGATTGCGAGTCATAAGAGTTTTGACTCGACCAAGATCGTTGCTGTCAATCGCTTGTTTGAGCTGCCCGATCTCCTCTGTCGATTCGACGTGCGCTTTGAGCTTGGGCCAGCTTGCAAACCCATAGAGACGCGCGATCTGAAACTGCGCCTCAGTGAGCGATTCTGCCGCTCCGGCTTTCAGCAGGTTCTTGGCTTGGTCTTTTAAATGTCGGAGGTCGGGTCGGTCGGGAAGGGATTGGACTGCTTCTGGGAAATCGGTCACGAGGACCTCCTTTCAATGATCGCCCATTGTCCGCACACTGGGCTGAAAGAAGGTTTGCTAAAATCGACTGCAAATCGGGTGGGCTTCTACCCTTTCCGCGGACCGGATGCGTCCCTCACGCAAACGGAATCGTACCACAAAAGCAAAAGATTGCTCTATCTCCGAAGGAGTATGCGAACAAGCTCCACGGCGCTTGACGAATGAATCATCGGCTCATAAGAAGTTAATCTGGAGGTCACGGCCCATAAACGGGCTTATGGGAGATCAATTGCGATTCCTCGAAGCCGACTTCTCGCCCGGCGTAACTTCCGGCTTGCCCGTCATACATCCCGAAGACTCCACAGTCAAGCATGGGCTCCTGATGGCGCGCCTGTCGCAACCTGAGCGCGATGGCAACTGTCATGGGCTGATGGCGCGCCGCTTTATATGTGGTGCTGTTCGCTTCTGGACACGCGGTCTCACTAGCGAACACTCTATGCTGTGGCTTGAACGGTAGAGTGCCTTTGCCGCCCATGGTTTGCGGTAACGTTAGAGTGGTAGGAAAATTGCCTTCTGGTCGACAGACCTTTTGCGTCTTTGTTCTTACGGGAGAGGCGATGTCATGAGCGGCCTAGTTCAGGATCTTCGCTTTGCCTGTCGGCAACTGCGCAAGAGCCCCGGTTTCACCATCACCGCGACCGCGATGCTGGCCGTAGCGATTTGCGCCAACAGCACAGTATTCAGTTGGATCGACGGCACCATGTTGCGTCCGATTCCTGGCGCGTGGGACGCAGGCGATCTGGTGAGCCTGCAGCGCGGGGAACGTAACTTCTCTCCGACTCCGCCCTTCTCGTATCTCGACTATCGCGATCTGCGCGAGCAGAACCACACCTTCGCCGGAATACTCGCCTATCATCACGATTGGATCACGCTGACTGGCGGTGCACAGCCGGAGCGTACCTATATTGCGAACGTGTCGGCGAACTATTTCGACGTACTCGGCATCAAGCCGAGGCTGGGGCGCTTCTTTCTGCCTGAAGAAGAGACGCGTCCAGCCATCCCCAGCGTGGTCCTGAGTTATTCGCTTTGGAAGACGCGCTATGCCGAAGACCCGGCAATCGTGGGCAAGGCGATCGACATCGCCCGGCATCCTGTGACGGTGATCGGTGTGGCGCCGGAGGGCTTTGTCGGAGCCATGCCCGGGCTCCGTGACGATCTGTGGGTAACGCTTGATCCCCTCGGGACGGATGCGTGGCGGATGACGCATCGCGATGGTGGTGCGGTCTGGTTGAACGTAATAGGAAGATTGCGGCCCGGCGTGAGCCGTGGCCAGGCAACCCAGGATCTCGACACCATGATGCGCAATATTGTCGCGG
>DATBAT010000297.1:0-1882 GCA_036271375.1 Terriglobales bacterium | reverse complement strand
CTGATTTTCCTGTTCCATGCAGGAGCGGACTTCGCTATCGACATGCAAGACTTCGACCGCGGCGACTCGGCCGTTGCCGTCTTTGCGCGGGATCAGCCGTTGCGAAATCACGTAACGTAATGTCTTGGCCAGTCGCGCACGCACGGTTTGTTGCTCCGAACTCTCAAACATGTTCACGAAGCGTTCGACCGTCTTGACGGCATCGACGCTGTTTAGGCTGGAGAGCACGAGGTGTCCGCTCTCAGCGGCTTCGAGCATGAGCTCGAGAATTTCCTGATCGCGAATTTCGCTGACCAGAATCACTCGCGGCGCCTGCCGCAGGGCAGCTCGCAATGCGAGTACGAAACTGGGAGTGTCACTGTGGAGTTCACGCTGATGCACGGTGGCGCGTTTGTGGTTATGCAGAAACTCGATGGGATCTTCGATGGTGATGATGTGGCAAGTCTGCTGCTCGTTGATCCGGTCCAGTAGCGCCGCCAGCGTGGATGATTTTCCGGAAGCCCTGGGGCCGGTCACAAGCACGATGCCTTCGCGCAGTGTGCCAATCTTCGTCAACTGGGCGGGCAAGTTAAGCGAAGCAAGGTCAGGAATGGTGCTGGGAATCACGCGCATGACCACGGCGCAACTTCCCCGCTGAATAAAAATGTTGGCGCGGAAGCGGGCAATGCCGGAGATTCCGTAGGAGACATCGCAATATCCCTGCTCGCGCAGCATGGTGACGGCTTGTTTGTTGTTGCCGATCAAATCGGAGGCGACGCGGCGAGTTTCGTCCGCGGTCATCAGTTGCAGGCGCGAGCTTTGGACGGGAATGAGCTGTCCATGGATTTCGACCTGCGGTGGACGCCCCGGCGAAAAAATGATCTCGCTGATCTCGCTATTGGCGCGCAGCATCGCCGACAGCAAAGTGTCGGTGGCAATGCCGCCCGAGCCAAAATTAGCTTCGAGCTTCAGCGAGATAGGAGAGCTTCCAGGGGCCGCCATGGGTTGTGTGCAGGGAAAGAAAATACGATGTGGCTGTAATAAATCTAGCGAAAAGGCAGGCAAGGTACTACGAAGAACGACATGGACATAGACCTTCGTAACGCGGGCGCAGCGCGTGAAGGCGGAGCGGATATGTGAGGGATTTTGGCAGGCCGGACGGACTTGCCCTGATACTACAGACCTTGACTCGGCAAGAAAAAAGGCGGCCGCGAGGGCCGCCTTTAAGAGAAAAAGCTTCTGACCCTACTTCTTGGTCGGAGCCTTCTTCTTGCCATAGCTGGTCTCAACCGTCGCGCCGATTCCGGTCAACATGGCCTTGGCTTCTTCCGCGTGCGGGCCAGTGGGGCTCAGGTCCAAATATTTCTGGAAGGCTTCGGCGGTGCCGTCGGGAGCGACCATCTTGTCGTCTTTCAAAGTCGCCATTCCGATCAGGTTAGTCCCCTTCCAGTAATAAGAATCCGCTTTGGTAGGGTCAGCCGCGATGGCCTTGTCGAATGCGTCGACAGCCGCTTTGCGCATGGCCGGATCGTTGGCTTTGTTGGCGTTGGTCATGGTGGCGCCGAGGTTGAAATAGTACTGACCGGCGGACGGTGGATTCAGCGTAGCAGCCTGGTTATAGGCCTTCACCGCACCGTCGGTGTTGCCAGTCTTCGCATAGGAGTCACCTAGATTGTTGTAATAGGCGGCAAGCTGCTTCGGCGCGTCAGGAGTCTTATCTTCGCCAGAATCGATTGCCTTCTTCTTCATGTCGACGGCCTTTTCCATGTCGGTGATGGAACTTGCCAGACGCTTGTTCTTGTCGTCGGTGTCGGTTACTTTCGCGGCCGATAGCCGGTAGGCGTCGCCTAATTTGAACCACAGCAGATCGCGCGAGGGATCCATCTGCGTGGCTTCGGTCAGC
>DATBAT010000296.1:0-8700 GCA_036271375.1 Terriglobales bacterium | reverse complement strand
GGCTTTTTGAAATCAAAAAGCTCTGTCATCCAGAGCGAAGCGAAGGACCCCGTACCACTTGTGTTCTCGAACGGCCCCGCAGGGAGTTTTCTTTCCGAAACCCCTGGCGAGGTCTGTCTCACTGCCTGAGCTATGGGGTCCTTCGACTGCGCGAGTAACCTCGCTTTGCTCGTCGCCACTTCGCTCGGGATGACAAGGCTTCTTATTTGACACGTGGGGAACGGAGAGTGCCGGCTTTCCTTTCGCTGGGTAAACGTATAAAAAGGGAACAATGAAACGCTCGCTTACCCAACTCGCCGAAGCCGTTCACGGACGCGTTTCTGGCGACGGAAACATCGAGATCACTGGCATTGCGAGCATCGAATCGGCTGTGCCCGGCGACCTGGTATTCGTCGAGGACGACAGGAACCTACAGCGCGCCCTGGCTTCTGCAGCTTCCGCGGTAGTCGTGGGAGAATCCGCCTCCGGCGCGAAACCCCTGCTGCACGCGCGTCAGCCGCGTTTGGCCTTTGCCTTGGCGTCAGAGTTGCTGAAGTCGGCGGCGCAACATGGTGGTGGCGTCCATCCCAGCACGCTGGTTCATCCTTCGGTGCGCCTGGGGAAAGACGTTTCGATCGCGGAGCGCGTGGTGCTTGGCGACGGTGTCCAGGTCGGAAGCAAGAGTGACATTGGTGCGAACTGCGTGGTTGGGTCGAATGTCGCGATCGGCAGCGATTGCCGCATCTATCCCAACGTTACGATTTATCCCGGTGTGAAGATAGGCGACCGCGTCATCGTTCATTCAGGGGTGGTGTTGGGCAGCGATGGATTCGGGTACGTGCGCGACAAAGAAACCGGGAAGTATCACAAATTCCCCCAGGTTGGATCGTTAGTGATTGAAGACGATGTTGAGATCGGTGCGAACTCGACCGTGGATCGCGGTGCACTGGAAGTGACTCGCATTAGTCGCGGCGCGAAAATCGACAATCTCGTCCACATCGGCCACAACGTGCAGATTGGCGAGGATGTCGTCATTGCGGCGCAGACAGGATTTTCGGGCAGCATCGTCGTCGAAAAGAACGTCGTTATCGGCGGACAGGTAGGCATCGGCGAACACGCTCGCATCGAAGAGGGAGTCATGCTCGGAGGACAAAGCGGCGTTCTTCCCAACAAAGTCTTGCGAGGGAAGGGGATTGCTTTCTGGGGAACTCCCGCGCGCCCGGTGCGGGGATATTTGAAGGAGCTTGCTGCGCTGGCGCGTTTAGCGCGCAAGGACTAATAATTTCTACGCCACAAACCAGGAATTGAGAAATGAAAAACTCGAAACTATTCTTCCTGTCAAACCGGTTGGAAATTTAGTCGTTAGCTTACGGTTCTCAGTTCTTAGTTGCGATCGGACTCTTTGACAGGGGGTTCGGGCTGAACGGGTTCGGTTCCGTCAGCGCGTCCTACGGGGCGGGTCGTGACGGTACTCTGCCCGGCTTTACGGAGTTCTTCGAGTATCTGCTCGTGGCCCGGTCCCGAGTAGTCGCGGGCAAAGCGGGTCAAGGCTTCCGTGAGTAGATCGTGATGGTGCAGCTTGTCCATGCCGGGCTCTTGCGTGATGTTGAGCCACAAGCGGTGGACCAGATGCACATCTTCCGTCTTCATCGTCGGTGTGTGCGGTCCGATGCGGAAGGTATCGACCTTTTGGTTGGGATGCACAATCTGCAACACGAATTGGCGCTTTGGTTCCTCGGTCGCTTCCCAGGCACGGCCAAGTTCAAAAGCTTGCTCCTGCGCGGTCATCTTACTGGAGAGCCCGGAGACGACGGCGGCGGAATCAAGGTTGATGGCGGTTTGTACAATCGCTGACCACACATCACGCGCCGGAACCACTAATAACGAAACATGTTTTCCAAAACCTTCTGCGACCGAAACGGCGCGGGTGAACAGGTGCTGCTCGTAGTCACTGAAAATTTGTTCTGTCGATAGATCGTAGGCCGCAGAGCCAAACTGGCTGACGCGCGCCGACATTACCACGATGTCCTGATCTTTCGTCTCGGTACGCTCCAGCACCCATTTCAGATGAGTGAGGGTGTTGTAGTCGCGAATTGTGACTAGTACATTGCCGGCGCGAATGCCCAGTCCGCTGCGCTCCACTTTGTCGCTGTGCAGAAGCTGGAAGTGCTCTTTCATCTGCTGCTCGGCGAGCGCATGTTTCTTGCGGTTTACTTTTTCGGAGACGGTGAAGATCAGGAAGAATGTGCCCGCGAAAGCCACGCCCGCGACGGTGGCAATCGATTTGGTAAACAGATTGACGATCGCCGTAGACAACAACACCAGGAATACCGAACACAGTCCCAACGGAATTTCATGTCCCGCAATCGTAATGTTGGGCGGAACCTTCCAGCCGCGTTCGCCTTTGTATTTGAACCGCAGAACAAGCATGGCGAGGCTGTTAAATGTGAAACTCCAAATCACGCCAAAGGCATACGCTTCGCCCAACAGATACACGTTTCCGTGGCTGGCCAGAATGGTGAACAGTTGCAGAACGACGACAAGATTGACGATGCGATAGGTTGTGCCAAACCGCGGATGCGGATGGCGGAACCAATCCGTCAAAACCCCATCTTCCGAAACACGATTCAATACGCCATTCGATCCGATGATCGCGGTGTTTACCGCTCCAGAAAGAATCAGGAAGCCGACCACGACTACGAACCCGCGGAAGAGCAACTTTAGAAGCGGCGGCCCCCAGAGATACATCGCGAGGCCCGCTATTAGATTGTCTTTGTAAACCGGAATCCGGACGGAGTCCGGGATGATCATTACGAATAGTAGTGCCGTGAGCCCGGTGAAAACGAAACTGTAAATCGCGATGATGATGGCGGCGCGCTTCAGGTTCTTGAGTTTCGGATGCGCCAGTTCGCGGTTGACCTGTGCCAGCGATTCTTCGCCGCTCATGGCCAGCACTGAGTGGCCGAAGGCGATCAGAATTCCGAAGAGTCCGAATTTTCTTGCAAGATCAGAGGCGAGATCGGTGTGCTTCAGGAATCCCAGCGACTCGGTGCTGAACTTCAAATGTTCCGGAGTCGGCAGCGGTACCGGCTGATATCCCTGTTTCAACAGGGTGATGGCCGACCACGTCAGTAGAAGAACCACCATCACCGTGGTGATCTGCATAACCCGCAGAGCTTTTTCGCTCGACTCGCTTATGCCCTTGGTGTTTTCCCACCAGAAATAAACGGTGACGATTACCGCGAACACCACCGACGTCCAGTTGACGTTGACGTGCGGCGTACCGCCAAACATGTTGTGCATGGCGCGCGGCACCCAACCATGCGCGTCGGCAGTCACGAAGATGTCGTTGATTAGGCCGGAGATGTATTGCCCGGCGGAGACGCCTGAGATCGGGCCGGTGAGGATGTAATCGAACATCAGCGCCGAGACGCTGATCTTGGCGAGCGTGCCGCCCAGCGCTTCTTTCACGACGCGGTAGACACCGCCCCGCACGAACATCGAACAGCTTTCCACGTAAACGGCGCGCACCGTAAACGAGAACAGCATAACGCCAAGAATGAACCACGGCGCCGACTTCCCGACAGCTTGTTCCGCAATACCGGCCGCATAAAACGCCGACGAGCCCAGGTCGTTGAGCACGATCGCGGCCGCTCGCCAGTAGGAGATAAAGGTGAGCATGACCGACGTCGCGACGACGATGCGGACTTTATTGGATGCGGAGTTTCCGGGTTGCAAGGGAGATGACATTCGAGGGAGTGGCGAATCAGCGCTGCGCGCTATCCTCCGTCATTCGGAGCTCAACGCAGAAATGTGAAGAGTGCGGGCTGGCCATTCCAAGTGCATGGTATCCGATAATCGCGGCTGACGCATAGTGCGAAAAATAAGCGATCTTCGCAATCATACTTTTGGATAGCCCACGGCGAGGGTTTGCTATTCTTCCTAGGTGTTGGGAATCCACAGGAACGCATGGCTGCTGGTTTTGCTGTCAGCAGCCCTACAAATCGTCATCTTTCCCCTTCCTGACTTTTATTTTCTCTGCTGGATTGCCGTCGCTCCGTTGCTGATCGCAATCCTGCACGCGCGTCCGCCGGAAACCCTTCAGCTCAAGGAAGGGATCAAACTGTTGCCGGCGAAATGGTGGCAGGCGTTTTTGCTGGCTTATGTTTGCGGAATTCTCTGGTACGCGGGAACTTGCTACTGGATATTGCCTACCATGCGCAAGTTCGGCGGACTAAGCTTGCCGACGGCGCTTCTCGCGCTGTTTTTGTTTTGTCTTTACTTGGGAATATTCCACGGCGCATTCGGATTACTCCTCAGCCTGATTTCCCGTGGCGACCCGGTCCACCGCCGCGCTTTGCTGCTGGCCCCCGCCGCCTGGGTTGCGATAGAACTGCTCCGCGCCCGCATCTCCGGATTTCCCTGGGACCTGTTGGGCATCACGCAGGTCGACAACATTCCGCTTGCCCGGATTGCGCGTGCCACTGGCGTTTACGGACTCTCGTTCGAAATCATGGTGGTCAATACTGCCATGGCGGCAATTTTTTTGGTGCGGCGACAGCAGCGTAAATCACTCGCGCTGGTCGCGGTGATCGCCGCGGTTGTATTGCAAGTCGGACGTCTGGTCAACCCCGATCCAGTACCGACCGATCACACCGCGCAACTCGTGCAGCAGAATATCCCCATTCTGGAAGGTGCGGACTGGACGAAAGATTATTTTGAGACCACGCTACGTGAGTTGGCCACCATCAGCCTGGCGCCCATGCAAAATGGCCAGCATCCTAATCTCATCGTGTGGCCTGAATCGCCCGCGCCGTTTTACACCACCGATCCAACTTTCCGCGACACCATCACCAACCTCGCTCGTGTTTCGCAGACCTGGGTCTTGACTGGAAGTCTTGGCGTCGACAACGCCACCCACATGCAGGCCTCGGGGCGAGAGGTCCACAACTCGGGAGCGCTGGTCAGCCCCGACGGCTCCTGGGTTGCGCGCTACGACAAAGTTCATCTGGTGCCGTTCGGCGAATACGTTCCCTTCCGCCAAGTGTTCTCCTTCGCATCTGGACTCACCGAACAGGTCGGAGATTTTGCCCGCGGAGAATTCCGCGAACCTTTGCAGGCGGGGGACGAGAAGCTTGGCGTCTTTATTTGCTACGAGTCGGTGTTCCCCAACGATATACGCCAATTCGCCAAGAACGGCGCGCAGGTCTTCGTCAATATTTCTAACGACGGTTGGTACGGAGACAGCGGCGCTTATGCGCAGCATTTAAAGCAGGCCCGTATGCGTGCCGTGGAAAACGCGCGCTGGTTGCTACGCGATACCAACACCGGAGTCACCTCCGCCATCGATCCTTACGGACGCATCGTGACGCAAATTCCCCGCAAGCTGAGAAGCTCCCTGCTTGCATCGTATGCGTTGTCCAGTGAGATCACGTTCTATACCGCTTACGGCGACTGGTTTGGATATCTGTGTGCGATAATTTGTGTGGTGGCGTTGTTCCTACGCCTCCCATTTCTCTCGAGGTCAAAGCCATAAAATGGTGGACGAACTAGATCACGAATACGCGGAATTAAAGAACAAAGTTCGCGACCTCCGGGAGTATCTTTGACGTCGGCCAGCCGCGCCAGCAACTAGCGGAAATCGAAAAGCAAGCGGCCGATCCCAATCTCTGGTCGGACTCGCAAAAATCTCAGACCGTCATGCGGGAGAAGAAGCGTCTGGAGGGAATCCTCGCCACCGCGGCGGACCTTGCGCGCCGCGATGAAGATATTGCGGCCTACTTCGATCTCGCACGCGAAGGGGAGAACGTAGCCGCCGATCTACGGCGTGAAATTGATGGGTTGCGTAAGTTGGTCGACCGCCTCGAGACCGAAACTCTGCTTTCGGGTGAGAACGATGCGCGCAACGCGATTGTGACCATTCACCCTGGCGCGGGCGGAACCGAATCGCAGGACTGGGGCGACATGTTGCTGCGGATGTATCTGCGCTGGGCAGAGCGACAGGGATTCGAGGCCGTTCTCAACGATTATCAGCCAGGCGAAGAAGCGGGCCTGAAGTCCGCGACCTTCAGCGTTACCGGCGACTATGCCTTCGGAATGCTGATGGGCGAAATCGGAGTTCATCGCCTGGTGCGCATCTCGCCCTTCGATCAGGCCAAGCGCCGCCACACCTCGTTCGCCAGCGTCTACGTTTCCCCGGAGATCGACGACAGCATCGAAATTATCATTAAGCCGGAAGACATCCGCACAGACACCTATCGTTCCAGCGGCAAGGGCGGACAGCATGTCAACACCACCGACTCGGCGGTGCGTATCACGCACATCGCGACGGGTTTGGTTGCAAGCTGCCAGAACGAACGCTCGCAGCACAAGAACCGCGAACGCGCCATGAGCATGCTGCGCTCCAAGCTCTACGAGCACGAGATGGAGAAGAAGCGTGAGGTCAGCAGAAAGATCGAAGATTCAAAGCTGGAGATTAACTTCGGATCGCAGATTCGGTCTTATGTATTGCAGCCGTATCGCATGGTGAAAGACCATCGCACCAAGGTGGAAATTGGCGACGTGGACCGCGTGCTGGATGGGGATTTGCAGCCGTTTATCCGTGCGTATCTGCTGGCGCGGAGAGATGAAAAGTCGGGGGTTTCCTGAAATCACCACTGCGGTGTCATCCCGAAGCGCGGGTTTGCGCAAGGGACCGCACGATGCGACTGCGATTGTTCTAGAAGATAGTTAGACCGTAGTGCAAGCAGCGTAGTTGCTCTCGACCACGTCATCGAATCTTGATCTGTCGTAAGGTCCCTCGCGCAGAGAGCGCGATTCGGGATGACAGTTTGGGTTTAGATCACGCCGAGGCAAGTTCCCACGGTAACCTCCCTTGCGCCAAAATCCCTGGAAATCCGCCCTCTCATAAGTAATCCTTCTATAAAGCCAGGAATCCGGCTCGCACCCCTATGTCCAAAATGATCGACCTGATCCGCGTGGACGCCGTGCCCGCCAGCATTATCCAATCCGCTGCCCGGGGAGAGCTTTCTATTCCCGATGCGGACTCATTGGAAATTCTGGTCCATCTCGCGCAGCACAGCGAGACCTACGGCGAGCAGGCCCGTTGGACTCTGGAGGATTGGGAAGAGGAAGCACTTCGATCCAGCGCGGCGAGCACGCACACCGCCCCGGAAGTCTTGCAATATCTAACACAGAATTTGCGGCCATCGTACCTGATGGCGATCATGACCAATCCCTCGGTGCCGGATGCGGCCTTGATGGATCTTGCGAAGTCGGGCCCCCGCGAAGCGGTCTTGCTGATGAGCGATAACGCGCGCGTTGCCGGCTCGATCGAAATTCTGCGGGCGCTGACTAAAAATCCGTTCTTGATGGGATCCGCGGCGCTGGCGGTCAAGCAAAAGATATGGATTGCCGAAGGCAACATCGCTTCGGAATTCACCGACGAAGCGCATGCCGACAAAGTGCTGGCGGAGCTCGCGCCTGACGAAGCCCAGCCGGACAACGTTCTCGACGAAGAACTCAACGCTTACCTGTTGGAGCGTGCTGCCGAACTCGAAGCCATCATGCAACAGGAGTTCCAGCCGATAGGCGCCATTCAAGAGGACGCACCCCAGGCCGAGGAACCGCTGGCCGAAGCCGCGGTTGCGGCTGCCGCAGCCAGCGCGGTAGCGGCGCGGCAAAAGGCGCGCCCGGAAGTAGAACGTCTCAGCGTGCTGGCGAAGATTTCCAAACTCAATGTCAAAGGCCGTATTCAGCTGGCTTTCAAGGGCAGCAAGGAAGAGCGCTCGATCTTGATTCGTGACAGCACCAAGCTGGTGGCCCAGGCGGTTTTGGATTCGCCCAAGATCAGCGATGGTGAAGTAGAGAAGATCGCGAACCAGCGCAATGTGCTGGAAGCCGTGCTGCGCGGCATTTCCATGAAGCGGCGCTTCATGAAGAATTACATGATCGTGCGCAACCTGACGTTCAATCCACGCACGCCGATGGATGTTGCGCTGGGATTGATGAAGCACTTGCAGGCGGCGGACTTGAAGGGCCTTTCGGGGAGCAAGGATGTTTCCGATACGGTGCGTAAGCTGGCGACGAAGATGTACAAGCAGAAGATGAATCCGTTTAAGAAGTCCACGGACTAGGCCATCTTTCCTGAATTGTCATCCCGAAGCGGGGGTTTGCGCGAGGACCTTACGACAGATTCAATCACGAGAATGTCTAAGGAATATTTTCGCTGCTGGCAACATTATCTTGCCATCTTCCATTTCCGGACTCGCCGTCGTAAGGTCCCTCGCGCAAAAAGCGCGCTTCGGGATGACAGTTCAATTTTGATGACAGGGTAACCCGCCTCGCAGCGCTTGGCTGATAGTTGAGACGTCCTTCGACTTCGCTCGGGACAGGTTCTGTCGCTGCGCGTTCTCTGCCGCTACAATGGTGTGCCATGGGTACCTCTTCGCAGACTGATCCGATCGCCAATATTCTGCGGCAGTCCAAGACGATTGCCGTCGTGGGCCTGTCCAACAGCCCGCTTCGCCCTAGCCACGGCGTCTCCGCTTACATGCAGTCGCACGGATACAAAATCATTCCGGTGAATCCGCAGATCAAGGGTTCGTTGGGAGAGAAGGCCTACCCGTCGCTGTTGGACGTGCCCGAGAAGATCGACGTCGTCAACGTTTTTCGCCGGCCTGAGTTTGTTGCGGAAGTAGTCGATCAGGCAATCCAGCTAAA
>DATBAT010000295.1:0-10306 GCA_036271375.1 Terriglobales bacterium | reverse complement strand
ATAGTCTGGAGGATTTGAAGGCGTTTAAAAGGTTGGGAGCTTTGTTGATTACTGCATCGAAGCCCGACTTGCGGACGCCTGCGCCGGGATACACGATCTATTAAAGGACCTCAGCGAATTTCCGGCGACTGCGCAACCCTGCCCAGGCGGCGCAAGACGCCTTCCTTGATGGACTCCAGAAGCTTCTTGGGGAAGCGTTGCGGCATGCTTCGCTTCGCCTTGGTCAAGGCCGATGGAACTTGCTCCAAGACTTCCCGAAGTATGCTGATTGTAACCTCCGCCGCCACGCCTGCCGTTTCGGCGGTCTGGATGAAGTGTCTGGGAAAGACCGTGGCCACTGCGTAGTGCCGGTTCTTGCCTACCGCCATGGCCAGCTTCATGCGGTTATGCCGAAGTTGGTGGGCGTCGAGATTGGGCTGCACGGACACGATGTCATAGAGTGGCGTCAGGCGAAAGCGCCCGCCGGGACGGAGGGCAACGCTGAAATTCTTGGCATGGCCGTCGATTGCGCCCAGAAGCCAGAAAACGATTTGGGCTTTGAGAAACATGCGCTGATCGGATTGGGGATCGTCACTGCCCTTTAACAGCTCCAAGATGGCGACAATACCTGGTCCGCCGTGTGATTCATACTTGCGCGAGGGCGGAAAAGACAATGCCTGGCAGAAATCCTCCTGGGGGAGGCGCAACAGGCGGCGGTCGGCGGTCCAGCGCCGATCGAAGCGCTCAACGATCAATACCGGTTTGGCGCCGAACCGGGCAATTTGTGTGCGCGCGACCGGCAGCCCAAGCCCGGCCGCGAAGGTCATGCAGAAGTGCTCGTTTTCCACGCTTAGGGAGAGATCGAGATTACCCCGTTGGCCAATAGCGGGTTTGAAAATATGCGTGGTAGCGGCGCTTCCGTGGGGAATCCACCAACGGCGTTTCCAACGGAGCAGCGCGGTCTTCTCCTGCGCTCCCGCAATGGAGATACGGAACTCGCCTTCACGGCTGACCCCCAGCGGGGCGGCGCTTAGTTCATGGAGAATGCCGGCAATCTCTTGGTTGGCGATAGGGCGGCCCTCGACGGTGCCGGCCGGGCCGGGTTCCTCGCCTTGGGGAAGGAATTGGAGCGCACCCACGCAGTCGCGGCCAATAGCGGCGAGCAAGCTATAGGCATCGTGGCCCTTCGCGCCCGTCCTGGCCGCCAAACGCCGGCGAATATCGTCGTTGTCCGGCAACAGATTATCGAAGACCGCTGTCACCGGAGCCCCGACGTAGCGGTCCTCCCGCAAAGTCAGCGACAAGGAGACGGGGAAGGCGTTCTCCCATTGCAGCCAGGAACCGTCGTACTGAAAGTCGATTGCTCCGGTGGTTTCTCTTGAGAGGCGGCCCACGAGCCTTGCGTTGAGGAAGACATTCAATGGCGCATTTGCGGCATGCCGCGCCACTAGAAGATATCCTCAATGTCCTGAGCGGAAGAACTGGTCCGGGGCCTGACAACAAGCTCTAGACCCAACGCTCCCAGCAGTCCGAACACGGTGTCGAGCCGAGTGCCTGGTTCGCCCGCCTCGAGCTTGGAGACGGTGGCCTGGCGCAATTTCACCCGGCTGCGCAACTGGTTCTGGGTGAGTTTCAATGTACGGCGCCGGCGTTGAAGGATGGCCCCGATCTGTTTGGGAGTGCGCGCGATGTGGTCCATAGATTTATACGCTAGTGCGTATAAGTAGTAAATATACGCTAGCGCGTATAAAGAGTCAATATACGCATTAGCGTATAGCGCGATGAGGCGCTCAGCTGTCAGCGCTCCCCCCGAAAAGCAACGTTATTTCGCTAGCCGGTTGTACTTCTTCAGTACTTCGCGCAGGCGATCATGCGGCAGCGCAATCACTTTGTGATTGTCGATCCCAGTCATGGTCTTGGCCGCGACCATGGCGTTGACGATCGCTTCTTCGGTAGCCTGGACCGTGGCCAGAAAAACCGGGTCCAGCGAATCGTTGGGCAGCATTTCGAGGCTAATGGATTTCTTTGAACTTACCGTCGAGACATTCGCGGTCGAGAACGCGATGAAGATGTCGCCCGAGCCGTCTCCGGAGTAGCTGCCGTCGCGGCCCAATCCCAACGAAACTTTTTTAGCTACCCGCTTCAATTGGGTCGGAATCAGCGGCGCATCGGTAGCGACGACAATGATGATTGATCCGGTGTCGCTGTCGTAGACGGTGTTATCAGGAATCTCTTTTCCTACAGGGACGCCTGCGATTCGTAATTGATCGCGGCGGCCGTAGTTGCATTGCACCAGCACTCCAACCGTGTATCCGCCTTCTTTCTCGGAGAGCACTCGCGACGACGTTCCGATACCGCCCTTGAACTCATTACAGATCATTCCGGTGCCACCGCCGACGTTGCCTTCTTCGACTGGACCGGTTTTGGCTGTTTCCAGCGCATGCCAAGCATCTTCAGGCTTGACGTGGAATCCGTTAACATCGTTTAGATAGCCGTCCCAGGTTTCGGCGACCACCGGTAGCGACCACCAGTAGCCTTCGCTGTCGGGTTCGCCGTGCTTTACCTTCCAGGCGATGACGGCATCGCGCACTA
Source organism: Terriglobales bacterium (assembly GCA_036271375.1). Lineage (GTDB taxonomy): Bacteria > Acidobacteriota > Terriglobia > Terriglobales > Acidobacteriaceae > DATBAT01. The sequence continues at coordinate 7,735 of DATBAT010000295.1, read as the reverse complement.
CTCCGACGCTGTGAGTGTTCGTGATCATCACCGGGCCGTCGAGAAACCCGGAGTCTTCCACCCATGTCGTGCCGGTCATTTCTCCGTTGCCGTTCAGGGTGAACCAAGCCGCGAAGACCGCGTCTTTAGAATTCTTTCCGCGCGGCAGGACGGCAGTCACGCCGGTGCGCACGGGACCTTCGCCAACTTTAAGCTTGCCCTCGCCGGAAATCAGTGTGGTGTGGCCGACTTCGACACCTTGCACGTCGGTGATGGCGTTATTTGCGCCGGGGGTGCCGTCGAAGGGAACTCCCAGGTCGCGGGCACGTTCCTTGCTCTGGGAAAATGCGCTTAGAGAAACTAGAAAAACGAAGAAAATCAGGACTGCACCGCGGAATTTCCGCATCCAAGTCCTCCGATGGTTCGGTGGCAGTATAACAATTAGAATTCGCACGGGAGGAAAGTGATGGAGAACTGGAAAACAGTGCTGGTAGCCGGATCGGTAGCGGCCGGATTGTATCTGCTATTAAAGGGCAAACATTCTGCTGGATTGGTGGTAGCGGGGCTTGGGGCGGCGACGCTGGCCTCGGAGTATCCCGACAAGTTCGCGGAGGTCCGCGACAATGCCGAGCATTACATGGCGCGCGGTATCACCTTTCTCGACGTGGCCTCGAAGGTCGGACAGCGCATTTCGGACGTGTCCCGCGGCGGATTCGGCGATCAGTGGTATGAGAGATTGCTGGAAGAAGAAGACTAGGCCCGCGAAATATTCATGACCCCGGAAAGCAAAAAGAAAATCCAGCTGGCGCTGGCGATTGCCATTGCCGTGAGCGCTGCGCGGGCGGGCTACATTGTCTACCAGCGGCACGAAGAAGCGAAACAGGAAACTGCGAAAGCCGCGCCGGTCGCGCTGAAAGCGGACTACTACATCACGCCCAGGAAGCTGCGTGCCTACGATCTGAAAAGCGCGAAGCAGTTGACCGAGCAGCCGGTGTGGACCAAGGAAGGCTACCGCTACACCTACTACACTTACGATCCGGCGAAGAAGAAGTCGAACTTTGCGGAGTCGGCGGGGCTGCTTTTGCCGCTACAAAAGCTGAATGTTAAAGACGTAGTTCTAGACGCTTCGCCCAACTTTCCCGACCAAAAGCAGTTGATGGCCGTGTTCGAGCTAGACGGCAAAAGCTTTGCTGTGCCCATCGGATCCACCAAGGATGGCGAGTTCCAGATTTATTCGGATGCCATGTTGTTTATCCAGGATCCTCATGAGCTTTATAAGCACTGGCCAGCGGAGATCTGGGCCGCCATCGATAACCATGAAGTGAAGCCGGGAATGAACGAATTGCAAACTGACTTCGCCATCGGCGTGGGAATGCCGGAGCATGGCGGCGATTCATCGGTGCGAACTTTGCATTATCCCAACGGCGGGAAGCCGTTGGTGATTGTGTTCCGGGATGGGAAGGCCACCCAGATTACGCCGGGAGGGTAGAGACGCAGCGGCTAAAGCCCTAACGATTGTGCGGCACTTACGATATCGCTGAAGCGATATCCTGATACGAATCGTGAGTTTGTCACCAATATGAGGCGTTGCTTCGCAAATTCTCTTCGCTTATCCCGGACCTTTGACCTAAACCTTTGACCCAGACCTTTGACCCAGACCTTTGACCCAGACCTTTAGGCGCTGCCGAGACGTTGCAGAGCAACGTCTCTACACAGCGGTTGGATTATTTCAACACCGGCGAATTCTCGTTGGCTGGTTTGTCTTCCTCGGCGTGGATCTTCATGTCATCCTCGGCGTAAAAGGAACGACGCTGGGCGTCCATCTGCTTCGGCGTCATCGTCAGCTGAAAGCTGTCCTTCTTCTGTTTGAATCCCACCGTGTAGTCGCCGCGATCGGTCGACACCATCCGCTTGGTAAAAGACCCGGTATGTACCAACGAGTTTAGGGAATCGGCGAATTTGCCGTATTTTTTGTTGTACAGCTTCTGGGCCCGTAGCACGGTACGCATATATCCCAATGCCTGAGCTTCTGAGTCCGAACGCGCCGGATCTCCGGGGAATTTTGCCTTGTATTCCGCCTGCGCGCCGGCCAACGCACCCATGGTTACGCAACAGACGATCAACGCCGCAATATTACGCCGCAAATTCATTAGTAATTCTCCCTATCTTCTACAGGACTCTAACGTTACCGCCGTAATTGCCGATGCATTACGAAGCATTCCATCCGTGACCGATTGTGCTTATTCTATTCAAGCAGCACCCAGGTGGAGATCCTATGAAAGCAGCACCGGCCAAGAAACCACAGATACGCATTGCTGTCGTCGAAAGCGACCCACTGCGTTTCGTAGGATTCAGGGCGCTTTTTGATACCGAGTCTGATTTCGAGCTGATTTCCTCAACGCTCCCTGATATCAGCACTTTACAGAGCATCGACCTCGTGTTGTTGGGAAACCGCAACGGCCAGAATCTGTTTGATTTGATGGCCAGCCTGAAGGCTTCCCGTCCCGATCTTCGGATTATTGTAACTGGCTCGGGCATGGACGAAGAGACCATTCTCAAGGCCATTGCTTCCGGCGCCAAGGGCTACGTCGACGAAGCCGCCTCGCCAAAGGAATTCGTGCAGGCGATCCGCATCGTGAACTCGGGTTCGGTCTGGGCCCCGCGTCGCGTGCTTTCGATGTTCATCGAACGCGTCAGTTCTGCCCCGGGACGTATTTTCCCCGCGGGCCGCGTGACCTTTACCGATCGCGAAAAAGAAGTGCTCGAGATGCTGGTTGCGGGCCGCTCCAACAAAGAGATTGGATCTGCGCTTGGCATCGAAGAGCGAACGGTAAAAGCTCACGTTGCCAAGCTAATGCGTAAAGTGGGAGTGCAAAACCGCATCGCGCTCTCCGTACACGCCATCACCCATTCGTTAGTCACCGCGAAATAATTAAAAGCTCAGCCGCGGATTTTCACGGATCTACACAGATCAAGAATCAAAAGATCTGTGCGATTCCGTGAAAATCCGTGGCTTGTTTACGGTGTATTCTTGTGACCGTCTGAAATTCACAAGGAGACGCCTCTTTGCTTTCGAAAAGCTCTCTTCTCGTCCTCGCTATTTTCATATCCCTTCAAGTCGTCGCGCAGTCCGCCCAGGTTCCCACCGAGCCCGATCACTTTGATTTGAATCTGATCGACAAGCAAATCGATCCTTGCGTGGATTTCTACCAGTACTCCTGCAAGAAATGGATCGATGCTAACCCCATCCCCTCGGACCAGGCTTCATGGTCGAATGGATCGAAGCTGGCGTTGTGGAACCAGGGCGTTTTGCGCGATACGTTGGAGAAGGCTTCGGCGAATGATCCCAAACGCAGCGTTGTCGACCAGAAAATCGGGGACTACTACGCTTCGTGCATGGACGAGTCGGCGATCAACGCTACGGGTGTCGAGGCGATTCAACCGGAACTCGATCGCATCAGCGCCCTGAAAGATAAGAAGCAGTTAGGCGCTGAGCTGGCGCATCTGCACAACATTACGTTCTCGCTATTGCCGGGAAGCAACTCGGGCGCAGCGACGCCTCTCTTCGGATTCGGCCAGGGGCAAGACCTGGACGACGCCTCGAAGGTGGTGGCCTCCGCCGATCAGGGCGGATTGGGATTGCCTGATCGCGATTACTACTTCAAGAACGATGAGAAGTCGGTACAGACGCGCAAAGACTACGTGGCGCATCTGGAAAAAACTTTCGCGCTGCTGGGGGAGGATTCGGCCAAATCCGCGGCCGATGCCAAAGTTGTAATGGAGATGGAAACTGCCCTGGCAAAAAGTTCGATGGACATTGTAAAGCGGCGCGATCCCGCGAATTTGAACCACAAGATGACGCTGGCGGAGATGGCGGCGCTCACTCCGAATTTTCCCTGGAACGACTATTTGAAGGGAATTGGGGCGCCGGCCACCGCGCACTACCTGATTTACACTCCAGATTTTTTCAAGGGCATGAATGCGTTGATCGTCAGCGCCCCCCTGGATCAATGGAAGACCTATCTGCGCTGGCAGTTGGTGGTGAATTCCTCCTCGCTATTGAGCACTGCTTTTGCCGACGAACATTTTGACTTTTATGGACGCAAACTGATCGGACAGAAAGAGCAGCGGCCGCGCTGGCGGCGTTGCGTTCAGGCGGTGGACCGTGATCTAGGCGAAGCGCTCGGCCAAGCCTACGTCGATCGTACCTTTGGCGCCGACGGCAAGGAACGCATGCTCAAGCTGGTGAACGCTATTGAAGCCTCCATGGGGCAGGACATAGAACAGCTCGACTGGATGACACCGGCGACCAAGAAGGAAGCATTGGCGAAGCTGCATAAGATCGAGGACAAAATCGGATATCCCGACCACTGGCGAGACTATTCCAGCGTAAAGATCGTTCGCGGAGACGCGTTGGGCAACGCCTATCGCAGCAGCGAATTCGAGTTCAAGCGCCAATTGGCGAAGATTGGTAAGCCGGTGGATCGAGGCGAGTGGGGCATGACTCCGCCCACGGTGAATGCGTACTACGATCCGCAAATGAATAGCGTCAATTTTCCAGCGGGAATTCTTCAACCGCCTTTCTTCGATAAGACCATGGGCGACGAAGTGAACTACGGCGCTGTCGGCGCGGTGATCGGCCACGAGCTGACCCATGGCTTTGATGACGAAGGTCGCCAGTTCGATCCCAACGGCAACCTGCGCGACTGGTGGACCAAGGAAGACGGACAGGAGTTCGACAAGAGAGCCAAGTGCGTAGCCGACGAGTACTCCGACTTCGAAGCTGCTCCCGGCACCAAACTCAACGGCAAGCTCACCTTGGGAGAGAACACTGCTGACAACGGTGGCTTACGGGTCGCACTGATGGCATTACTACACGATGGCGCAGCTAAGGACTCCGATGGATTTACGCCGGAGCAGAAATTCTTCATCGCCTACGGACAGGTGTGGTGCTCAAGCTGGACGCCGGAATTCGCGCGCCTCGTCGCGCAATCCAACCCGCATTCTCCTCCGCAGTTTCGTGTCAACGGCGTGGTGTCGAACATGCCGGAGTTTCAGAAGGCTTTCGGATGCAAGCAGGGTCAGCCCATGGTCCGGGAGAACGCCTGCCACGTTTGGTAGCCGTCCGAAACGCGTTCACGCCAGTGCCGTGGTTCCGTCCGATATCAAAATGTCTGCTCCACCGTGGAAGCAGGGCGCTTTGAGCGCCATGATCGAAAGCTTGCAACTTGAGAGGCTTCAGCCGCAGCTGCGCCTGAAGGCCGATCACTTGAGCAGTTTCGCTCGGCTGAAGCCGGGCGCTTCTGCGGTGCTACCAGGATTTGATTTTTCTCCCCACAGGCAGGGGCTTGAATACTTTCGGCCAAGCCTGCGGGGGCACTGCAAGCGTTGAGGTACCGATCTCCACCCAGGTCTGGCGAGGGGGTAAGGAGGTTACTTTGGGACACTGGCCTCGGTAATCTTGTCGCTTTGTCGGGTAGGCCGCATACTCGCTTCACCTACCACAGAACCTGGGAGACGGGGTTGGACATGGAGATTTAGGGTCACCATGGTCAGCCCCGATTTTTTTGCCCGCACGACTAGTTCTCTCTGCTCAATCAGCTTCCTCTGCGTTGTTAACTCTCTCCCCACACCAGATATCCACAGATAACCATTTTCTCAAACCCGGAATCCTTTAGAATCAGAAGGTTGCTAATCCAGTTCTGTGTAAACTTGAGGAAACGATGAAGAAGGTTCTGTTTTTGTTCCTAGCTATCTCCCTGTCCACTATGGCTTTGGCCGCTGACGACGACGATAGCAGCAAGGCCGTGGATCGCATCAAGGCTGCCGGCGAAGTTCTCGACCAGATTGAAGGCGCTCCCGACCAGGGCATTCCAGAAGAGGTTCTGGGCTCCGCTGAGTGCGTCGCGGTGGTTCCCTCCATGCTCAAGGCCGGATTCATCGTCGGCGCGCGCTACGGCAAAGGCGTGGCCAGCTGCCGCACCGCCAAGGGCTGGAGCGCTCCGGCATTCATCTCCATCGAAGGCGGAAGCTTTGGTTTGCAGATTGGCGGACAGGCTGTCGATCTGGTCATGCTGATCATGAACCAGGACGGCATGAAGAACCTGCTCGCCAGCAAGTTCAAGCTGGGAGCTGATGCCAGCGTTGCTGCCGGTCCAGTCGGCCGTCACGCCGCTGCCGACACCGACTGGAAAATGCGGGCGCAAGTACTGAGCTATTCGCGGGCTCGGGGCGTGTTCGCCGGACTCGAACTGAGTGGCGCCGCCATCAAGCAGGACAAAGACACCACACGTGAATTCTACGGTCGCATGGTGCCATTCCGAACGTCTCTGAAAGGCACAATTGATCCTCCGGCTGCGGCGTTTCCGTTCCTGGACACGCTGGCCAAGTGGGCGAAGGTCGCCTCGAAGTAGGTCAAGATGGCGTAGGGGCAGGTGTCCTCACCTGCCCTGGACGCTTTAGCTTCCCAAAGTCGTGGTGAAAGTTGCTCGGGCAGGTGAGGACACCTGCCCCTACGTTTGTGTTTTCATTTTCCATCCTTGAATGCGTCAGCGACTTGAGTACGCATTAGTATGGCTGATCGTCAAATCCCTGGGCAGTTTGCCGCGGCCTTTGGCGCGGGCCGCCGCCATTTCTCTGGCGTGGACCATCTACATTCTTCATGTTCGCTTGCGCCAGGTCGGCATGCGCAATCTGGCGCTGGCCTTTCCCACAAAATCCCATAGTGAGCGTGCCCGCATTCTTCGCGGTGAATTCACTTCGCTAGGACGCCAACTCGCCGAGCTTTGCCTCTTTCCCAAATACACGGCTGAGAATGTTGGCAAGGTCGTGGTCTACGACGGATTCGAAAACTTCCAGGCCGCAATCGATCGCGGCAAAGGCGTGCTGTTTTTGACCGCGCACCTGGGAGCATGGGAGCTTTCGGCGTTTGCCCACTCGCTTCATGGGCATCCGCTGCACGTGGTGATGCGGCCCATGGACAACAAACGGCTCGACCAGATGATCCGCGGCTACCGCACCATGCACGGCAATACCGCAGTCGACAAAGATTTTGTGCGCGGGTTAATCGGCGCCATTCGGGCGGGAGAAACCGTGGGCATTTTGATGGATACCAACATGACCCCGCCGCAGGGCATCTTCGTGGATTTTTTTGGAATACCGGCGTGCACGGCTAGTGGCATGGCGCGCATTGCGTTGCGCACCGACGCGGCAGTGGTGCCGGGATTTACCGTGTGGGATTCGGTACTGCGTAAGTACCGACTACATTTCGACCCCGCCGTCCAGTTAGTTCGCACGGGCAATGACGAGGCCGATGTGGTTAGCAATACGGCGTTGTTTACCAAAGTGATTGAGGACTATGTCAGGAAATATCCCGAGCAGTGGCTGTGGGTGCATCGCAGGTGGAAGACGCGGCCGGAAGGACAGCCGCCACTGTATTGATCAATCAAACCAGCCGCTGCGGTAGGCGACCCACCAGCTTATGAAGACGATTGGGACAGTCGCCAGTACGGACCACAAAATCGGTAGCGTGAAATCAGCGACCAGGCCGAGCCCGATGAAAACCGCCCAAAAGATCTTCTTCTCCATGACTGCATTCTAGTCGGATGGAAGAGCGCGGGGGGAGATTCCCTTCGGCTTTACGCAGGAGGTCAAGGCTTTTTGAAATCAAAAAGCTCTGTCATCCAGAGCGAAGCGAAGGACCCCGTACCACTTGTGTTCTCGAACGGCCCCGCAGGGAGTTTTCTTTCCGAAACCC
>DATBAT010000294.1:0-11867 GCA_036271375.1 Terriglobales bacterium | reverse complement strand
GTTTCTCGGCAATCATGAGGAAGGTATCGATGCGTTGTTTAAATCCCGGCGAGTTTTGTTGCCAGGGCAGATCGTGCAAAAACACGCGCATGGTGTTCATGCCGATTCCCTGAGCCCAGCCTAATTCCTTATCGATTTCTTTCGGATCAAAAGTTTCCGCCTGCCACATCTCGAGTTCGTTGATAGCGTTCGAGGGCGTGTAGTTGCTGCCCACCAGCCATGGTTGCTGCTGATACCAGGCATTGGCTTTCTCCGCGGACCAGCGCTGGGTTTCGGCGAAGGCGGTAAGCGACAGCAAGAACACGAGGCAGATCAGCAGTCGGAATTGCTTCAAGGTCATCCTCCAAGAAATTGTTACTTGGTTTTAGAGCGTTGGCGCCTGGCGTCTTCGGCGCGGCCGAGATGATCATATGCCTGCGCGAGAAGATCGTGGGCGGCTGCGAAATCCGGCAAACGGTTAGTGGCGATTTCGAGATGGACGGCTGCGGTCTTGTAGTCGGCGGTTTTGAGCAGGCACAAACCCATCTGATAGTGGGCCCACGCGGAGTCAGGTTGCAGTTCGATGGCTTGGTGAAGACGCGCGACGGCTTGAGGATATTGCTGTTGCTGCGCTAGAGCGGCTCCGGCCGCGTATTGCGCCAGGTAGGCATTTGGGAGTGGCATGGGCAGAGTAGCGAGGGCACGGTCCGGTTTGCCGTCGTTGAGAAATGCGATGGCAGCGAAAACTTTATTCGCGATGTCGATCGTATCCTTGGGATCAACTCCTGTCACGGCAGTTCCGCCCACAGGTGATTTCTGCAAGCCCACATAACCGAGCGATGCGAGCTTCTGCATTTCAGTGGAAGTGAGTTCGGTCGACTTACCCGCCTGAGCGGTGAAGCGCGCGTCGAATGCGTTGAGCTGCGCGGCCATGGTGTCGAGGGTGGCCTTGGAGCTTTGAGACAAATTTTTCTTTGCTCCCGGATCGAGCGTCAGGTCATAAAGTTCTGGCTTGGGCGCCCGAATGTAGAGGTACTTCCCTGCCCGCCACGATTCGAGCGGGCTCCATCCGAAGGCGCGTTGCGGAAGATCGCTGCGAGAGTAGGCTGGGCGGTCGGACTCTGACTTTGCCGAACGCAGCAGGGATTGTCCCTGCATTTGCGAAGGAACGGGAATGCCCGCGACTTCAAGAATGGTGGGAGCGATGTCGATCAATCCGACTCGGGCCTGGACTTTCTTGCCGGCGTTCTGGTTCTGCGGCATCTTCAACAACAGCGGTACGTGGACGGTTTCGTCGTAGAGAAAGATGCCGTGAGAATCTTCACCATGAGCGCCAAGGCTTTGGCCGTGGTCGGCGGCGATGACGACTAAAGAGTCGTCGTAAAGTTTTTGCGTCTTCAGGGTGGCGAATAGTTTGGCGATGGCTACATCGCCCGAGTCATTCAATTGCACCCACAAGAAAAATGGTGACTTGGAATTCTGCGCCAGCCATGCGGTGGCGCGAGCGACGACTTCCGGCGCGCGACGCTCGACAGAAACGAAACGACCCTCGCCCTTGGCGGCCCGATGGAATCCCGCATCGTAGGTAGCGAAGCCGCGGCTGAAACCCTGGGCAGAGCCGTTTTTAGGATCGAGTTGGATTGTACTTACGAAGGCGGCGGAGCGATACCCATGAAGAAGATCGGAAAGGAATGGCAAAGTTGGAGCGAGGGCGCCGCCGAGTTCGCCGGCGTGATGAGTCTGCGGGTAAGTACCGGTGAGGATAGTGGCGGTGGACGAAATTGTTTCTGGGCTTTGCGCGTAGGCGCGATCAAAGATCAGGCTGTCGTGGGCCAGCGCCGAACTTAATTTATTTGCTGAACTGATGGTGATCAGAACGATATTGGGTTTGGCAGCGGCGAGTGTAGACGCTAAAAAGAAGAAGAGAAGGACGAACCGCCGGGGCATGGCAGTCAGTCTAAACCGTCGAGCGCGAATCGGGGAATAGGGCGAGGCTCCGGAGGTGTTTTGTTACACTTCCAACGCAAAAGGACGATCTCATTTATGTTGCATTCCGTAAAGTACAGATGGGCAATCGCCGCTAGCGTGTGCCTGGCGATTGCTGGAGCCTTCGCCCAATCTCAGCCAACTGCGCCGAAAACCATCGATCAAGTCTTCAAAAACATTCAGGTGCTGAAGGGTGTGCCGGCTGACCAGTTGAATCCTACGATGGGCTTCATCGCCGCGTCGCTCGGAGTCGGCTGCGACCACTGCCATATCGCCGGGGCGTTCGATAAAGACGACAAAAAGCCCAAGGTCGTCGCGCGGCAAATGATGCAGATGATGTTTGCGATTAACAAAGAGAACTTTGAAGGCAAGCGCGTTGTTACCTGCTACTCCTGCCATCGTGGAACGCAAGAACCGGTGGCCGTGCCGGTTATCGCGGAAGAGGAACCTAAGCAGGAGAAGCCGGCGGCTGCTTTGGAAATCACTGCCGACCAGATTCTAGATAAATATGTTTTGGCAATTGGCGGGGCGGACGCGATTCAGAAAATCTCGTCACGAGTGGAGAAGGGCAAAGCTACGACCTTCGGCGGCCATGAATTTCCGGTCGATGTGTATCAGAAAGGTTCGGAGAAACGCGCCTCGTATTTGCATACGCCACAGGGCGATAGCGTGACCGTGTACGACGGCCAGGGTGGATGGATGACGATGCCGGGGAGGCCTTCCCGCGAAATGTCGGGCGGCGATCTTGATTCCGCGAAGTTCGATGCCGATCTGCAATTTCCGCTTACCGTGAAGCAAAGTTTTGCCGAGTTGAAGGTTAGCGGCACAGAAAAAGTCGACGGGCACGAAACTTATGTGGTCACGGGAAACAGGGCCGACCTTCCTCCGGTGAATTTTTATTTCGATCAGCAAACTTCGTTGCTGGTTAGAGAACTCCGCTACACCGAAACTCCGCTAGGCCGTTTCCCGACGCAGATCGACTACGCCGATTACCGCGCAAGCGGCGGAACGAAGATTCCCTTCCAGTGGTCGGTGGCGCGTCCGGGAAGCAAGTTCGTGACGCGCCTTGAGGACGTGCAGAATAACGTGCCTATTGACGACGCCAAATTCGCGAAGCCTCCGGAGCCACCACCGCTGACCCGCCACTAGTGAGCGGCCAAACCCCGCTAAACGCAAGGGACACTAAGGTACACTTAAGGAAACCCTTGTGCGCCTTAGTGTCCTTTGTGGTGAAAGCCGTTTTCACCAAGGATTAAGCGCTATCCCGAAAGGACCACATTTTGAGTTCCAGTATCCGCAACATCGCCATTATTGCGCACGTCGACCACGGTAAGACCACGCTGGTGGATGCCATGCTTCGCCAGAGCGGCACTTTCCGCGCCAATGAAACTTTAGTCGAGCGCGTAATGGATTCGAACGAGTTGGAAAAAGAGCGCGGCATCACCATCCTAGCCAAGAATACGGCGATTTTTTATGAGGGGATGAAGATCAATATCGTCGATACGCCCGGCCACAGCGACTTTGGCGGCGAGGTCGAGCGCGCGTTGAAAATGGTGGACGGCGTGATGTTGTTGGTCGACGCCAGCGAAGGCCCGCTGCCACAGACCCGCTACGTATTGAGCAAGGCGCTGGAGGCGGGATTGCCTCCGATTCTGGTGATCAACAAGATCGACCGTAGCGACGCGCGCGCGCAGGAAGTGGTCAACGAAGTCTATGACCTCTTTATCGATCTCGATGCGAAGGAAGATCAGATTGATTTCCCTGTGCTTTACACGAACGCCAAGGCGGGCACGGCTTCCACCGATTTGAAAGTCCCCGGCGAAGATCTGCGGCCGCTATTCGATGCCATGCTGAAGACCATTCCGGAGCCGAAGGGCGATCCAACCGGGCCACTGCAAATCCTGGTGACGAACCTTGACTACAGCGACTATCTCGGAAGGCTGGCCATCGCACGCGTGGTGAATGGACGCATGTTCACCGGCGAAGATGTTTCGATTGCCAAACTGGATGGATCATTTCAGAAGACGAAAATCACCAAGCTGTTTTCCTTCTCCGGCTTGAAGCGAACTGACATTACAGAAACGCAAATCGGCGACATCATCGCAGTGGCGGGCGTGGAAGGCATTACCATCGGCGAGACCATCACCGACGCGCTGAATCCGCAACCGCTGCCGCCAATCACCATCGACGAGCCCACGATTGCCATGATGTTTACGGTGAACAACTCCCCGTTTGCCGGGCGCGAAGGGCAGTTTGTGACGTCGCGCAATTTGCGCGACCGGTTACAAAAAGAATTACTGACTAACGTTTCCATCCGCGTGGAAGACAGCGGGACGACCGACTCGTTCAAGGTAATGGGCCGCGGCGAACTCCAGCTATCGATTTTGCTGGAGATGATGCGCCGCGAAGGCTTCGAACTGATGGTCGGGAAGCCGGAGATCGTTACCAAGCGCGTCGACGGAAAACTGATGGAACCAGTCGAGAAGTTGACGATCGACGTCCCTGAAGGCTTTGTCGGCGTGGTGATGGAACAACTGGGCACGCGCAAGGGCGAAGTCACCAACATGCACAATCACGGTTATGGGCGCGTGCGCATTGAGTTCAAAGTTCCAAGCCGCGGGCTGATCGGGCTGCGCAATCAACTGCTCACCGATACGCGGGGCACCATCGTGATGAATTCGCTGTTCGACGGCTACATGCCTTGGCAGGGAGAGATTCCACATCGTCCGACAGGGGCACTGATCTCAGACCGCACCGGCGTTTCCACGGCTTACGCTCTTTGGAGCCTGCAGGAACGCGGCGAGCTTTTCGTGGGCGCCGGAATCGATCTTTACGAGGGCATGATCGTTGGCGAGAACGCAAAGGACAACGACCTTGACGTAAACGCAGTACGTGAAAAGAAGCTGACCAACATGCGGGCGTCGTCAGCCGACGAAGCGATCCGCCTGGTTCCCTTCCGCCAGTTGAATCTTGAGCAGGCGATCGAGTTCATCGCGGAAGATGAGTTTGTGGAAGTGACGCCGAAGTCGCTGCGACTGCGGAAGAAAGTGCTGCAGGCTAATAAGCGGAAGCGCGGACCTATGGTGGCGGTGGAGCAGACCTAGTAATTCGTTCGAAAACTCCTAGTAAAGTTCGTTTCGCTGATTGCGTTATGGGGTCCTTCGACTGCGCTGTGATTTCGCTTCGCTCATCACATCTCCGCTCAGGATGACAGAGCTTGGACAGACTGGGGAACACAAGGTCCCTCGGCTGCGCTCGGGACGACAGGGCATTCTAGATATCAGCGAAAGCCACGCCGGTCGGGGGATGCCAGGGTTGATTGTCGGGCAAGAACTATGCCGCCACGGCCCTGCTGTTTTTGTGATGGTAGAGCGCGTAGTCCCACGTCAGTTCAATCACTTCAAATTCCCTGCTGCGCTTGAACTTCCGGTGCTCCCACGGGTTCGCGTAGAAAATCCAGACATCGCGGGGGTGATCTTGCAATGACTCTTTCAGATTGGCGATCACCCGATCCATCACACCGCCTTGAAACGGATTGTAGAGATAGAGCACGGTGGGTGCGCGCGGGAAAGAAAATTCCGCAGCATCGCCTAGAACGCAGGTTGCGTCCGCGCATTGCCTGCTGTCGGTTTTGTAGAGGCGCAGGTTATCGGCAGCCATGCCAGCGAGCTTGCTGGAGTATTCGACACCGACAACTTTCTTGAATCGGTATTCGGCCGCGAGGCAAAGCACAAAGCCCTTGCCCGCACCCAAATCGACGAAGACATAGTTCTCGGGATCAATCGGCAGCTTCTGCATCACGTGGCGAAAGATGGTTTCAGAAGAGCGTTCGTAGAGTAGTCCCCATTTTTTGCTTTCGCGGCCGTGGGCGTCAGGCGCGGGGGCTGAGGCCTCAATGCCAAAGCGCTGATCGACGGCAGCGTTGTCGATCTTTGCGGGATTGATCGACACAGGCGGAGGCATGGGGTGGTTGCGTTGTCCGAGTCCGAATGCCTTGTTGGCGTAATAGCGGAGGGCCTTCCCGGGACCGAACAATTGCCATCTGCGCAGCATGAGATGGAACTGATTACGAAAAGTAATGGGCACAACGCCCGCGCGGATTTTCTTGTGCAGCATTCTTGCCTCTAACTCACGCTGAAATCTTCGTTGGAAGTATACCTCCAAGACCCCTGCCATCAGCTACACTGTCCTGACTATTAGGGAATCAGGGGGCTACGTGGAAACAATCACTCTCGGCGGTGAACTGACCGTCAATCGCGTGGGCTATGGAGCCATGCGATTGACCGGCCCAGGCGTATGGGGACCGCCAGTTGATCCTGACAAGGCGATCGCGGTGCTTCGCCGCGCAGTCGAGTTGGGCGTGAATTTCATCGATACGGCGGACTCTTACGGTCCGTTCGTGAATGAGCAGTTGATCGCGGCGGCACTGTGGCCTTATCCAGATGATTTGGTAATCGCGACTAAGGGCGGATGGGAACGCGAAGGACCGGGGAAATGGACGCATAACGCAACACCCGCGCATTTACGCAAAGCGGTGGAAGGAAGTTTGAAGCGGCTGCGGGTCGACCGGATTGATTTGTACCAGTTGCATCATCCTGATCCGATTGTGGCGTTTGAATCCTCGCTGGGCACGTTGGTGGAGATGCAGCGAGAGGGAAAGATTCGGCTGATTGGGTTATCGAACGTCACTCAGGAACATATCGTGCGCGCGCGGAAGGTGACGCCGATCGCTTCGGTGCAGAATCGCTATAGTTTCGCCGACCGCGAGTGGGACTACGTGGTCGATTATTGCGACAAGAATGGAATTGTGTTCATTCCGTGGTTTCCGCTGGCGGCGGGCAAAGCCGCACTTAAGGCGGTCGAAAAGATTGCCCAATCGCACGTGGCGACGCCCATGCAGGTGGCGCTAGCCTGGCTGTTGCGGCGATCGAAGCAGATGCTGCCGATTCCCGGAACTTCGTCGGTGGCCCACGTTGAGGAAAATATCAAGGGAGCGTCCTTGACGTTGAGTGACGCGGAGTTCAACGAGTTGGCAGGCGTCGAGGAAGTTTCGTTTTCGCGGTAGAAGCGATGCCAGTTGGGAATAAATTATCGCGTGTGCTTACCGACATCCATTTCTGGGTGCCGTTTGTGGTTTTGCTTGGCGGGCTTGTTCTACTAGAATCCATCCGCTGAATGGCGACCTCATCCCCACAAGATCTGCGAAAGTTGCAAGCACTGGGAATCCTTTGTGGATTCACCGCCGGCGCCTGGCTTGGGGCTGCGGAAGCCCCCACCAAACTGGTAGCCATCGGCATCTCGCCGATTGTGATTTCGCTCATTATGGTGATGGGAGTTTTTCTGGCGCGCTGGAGTGTGCCCGCCTTGGTGCTCGGAACCTCGTCGGTGGTCGCCGATGTTCGCCGTTCTCCCCATCTCATTATTTGGGCTTTGCTCGCCGGCTGTCTCTGGGCTGTCGCCAATACGATGACGGTGTTTGCGATCCGGGACATCGGGTTAAGTATTGCCTTTCCGCTTTGGAATTCGAACAGCCTGCTAGGCATCCTGTGGGGATTTGTTTTCTTCAATGAACTCCGTCAGGCCGGGTGGAAGCGCTGGACGGGCGTTCTCGGCGGCGCTTTGGTGATGTGCGTGGGCGCGACTCTGCTGGCGGTAGCGTCGGCTACGCAGGCTCCGGCGGCACATTCGATGCGCGGGGTCTGGGCAGCGCTCGGTGCAGGAATTATGTGGGGCACGATGTACGTGCCGTACCGCAAGGCTTACCTGTCGGGAATGAATCCCCTGTCGTTCGTCACGTTTTTTACCTTCGGCGAGTTGGGGATGATGGCAACGCTCGCGATCACGACACTCGGCGTGCATCCGTTGTGGCAGCAGTTGTGCGGCGCGCGTGACGTTCTCTTCTGGTTGATGCTGGGCGGATTTATCTGGGTAATCGGGGACGTGTTCCAGCAGTACGCGGCGAAGTATGTGGGAATCAGCCGGGGAATTCCGCTGTCGAACTCCAACCAGCTTTGGGGATTGTTGTGGGGTGTACTGGTGTTCGGTGAACTGCGCGGCAGTCATACCTCGACTTATGCGCAGGTCATCGGTGGATCATTGCTGATGATGCTGGGCGTGGGCGCGATTGCGTTTTCTTCGGCGACCGGTCAGGAACACGATCATTGGAAGCAGGCAGCACAGCGCGAGAGCTTGCGGTATGGAATCGATGCTGACTTTGTCGAGGCGCGCATGCAAGGCAAGCAGATGGCTGGGGAAGTGCGTCCGGCACGGCGTCTGCTGGATTGGGTTTTGGTCGCCGTGGCAACGGCGGTGTTCGTTTATTTTGCCGCTATGGCGCGGGCTCCGGGGATCGCAATTCATTGGGGAGCAGTGGCGGGCTTGAGCGCGGCCAGCCTAATTCTGTTTTTTGTTTGTGGATGGACACTTTGGCGGACTACCGGGTTTCGGTAACGGACTTGCGCGTGTACAGTGAACCAGAGAATGATTGAACCCGTGGACCTTGTCGGGGTGGGACTCAACGCTACCGACACCCTTATCCCTCTTCCGCAATATCCCAAGCTCGGATCAAAGATCGAATTCCATTCCATCAATATTCTGCCCGGCGGGCCGGTAGCCAGTGCGGTTGTCGCCTGCCAGCAGTGGGGATTGCGCACGCGCTACGTGGGAAAGCTCGGCGACGATGCGGCCGCAGAAATTCATCGTAGAGAATTTGAGCGCCTGGGTGTTGAGTCCCACCTGTCTATCGCCCCTGGATGCGCCAGCCAGCAGGCATTCATTATGGTCGACGATGCCGGGGAGCGTACCGTGCTGTGGAAGCGCGATGCTCGCCTGACCTTGCTGGCGGAAGAGTTGCAGAGGGAGTGGATCGTCAACGCGCGGGCGTTGCATGTAGATGGGCATGACACGGCTGCAGCAGTGCAAGCGGCTACCTGGGCCAGAGAAGCTGGCGTTCCCGTGGTGGCGGATTTGGATGAGCTTTATCCCGGCGTGGAAGAGCTGTTACCGAAGATCGACTTCCTGATCACCAGCCGGGATATTCCGGGGCGGTTGGCGGGCACGGAGGACTTGCTGGTTTCGCTGCCTGCGGTCCGCGAGCGCTTTGGTTGCAAGTTGACTGGGGCTACCTTAGGGCATCAGGGAGTGTTGGCTTGGGACGGCTCGGCGTTTCACTATGCTCGGGCGTTTCGAGTTGAGGTGAGAGACAGCACGGGTGCTGGAGATATTTTCCACGCTGGGTTTCTTTTTGGATTGCTGCAAGGATGGCCATTGGCCCGCCAGTTGGATTTTGCCTGTGCGGCAGCGGCCTTGAACTGCACGGGAGTTGGGGCTCGGGGCGGTATTCAGGGGGTTGAGGAAATCGAGCGGTTAGTCGGTTCGGGGGCGAGACATTCGGCGGCTTTTGCGTTTTAGGTGGATCCCGCCTGGGCTTTGGCAAAACTTGGATTCGGTGGTGATCTTCTGTTTTTTTCAAATCAGCAATTAGCATTTAGCAATTAGCACTCAGCTTTAGCGCATCGACTCTTCTACTTCGGTGACCCAGTCGGGGCGTTTTAGTATTTCGCGCGGTTTGGGGCCGTCGGCTGCGCCTACAATTCCGTCGCGCTCCATGAGGTCGATTAGATGGGCGGCGCGGCCGTAGCCTATGCGCAGGCGACGTTGTAGCAGTGATGTGGAAGCCTTGCCGAATTCCAGGACAAGCCGCACGCCATCGTTGTAGAGCGGATCGTTGTCGTTCTCGTCGATGGGCTCGCCATCTTTTCCTGTTGCGCCTTCTTCTTTCGGAGTTTCCAGGAATTTCTGCTCGTACTCAGCGGTACCCTGGGCGCGCCAGAATTCGACGACCGCGGCAATTTCTTTTTCGGTGACGAAGGCTGCGTGCAGGCGATGGACGCGCGCCGATCCTGAGGGAAGGTAGAGCATGTCGCCCTTGCCGAGCAGGGCTTCCGCGCCGTTGGCATCGAGAATGGTGCGCGAGTCCACTTTAGTGGCAACACGGAATGAAATGCGCGCCGGGAAGTTCGCTTTGATCAGTCCGGTGATTACGTCGACAGACGGGCGCTGCGTTGCCAGCACCAGGTGAATACCGACCGCGCGCGCCATCTGCGCCAGACGCGTGATGGACTCTTCCACGTTGCTGGAGTCGAGCATCATCAAATCGGCCAACTCGTCGATGATGATGACGATATAGGGCAGCGGCTTCTCTTCGCTTTCGTCGCCGAAGAGGCTGCGGGTCGATTCCTCGTCGAACAGCTTGTTGTACTGTCCGATATTGCGGACACCTTTTTCCGCCAGAACTTTTAGACGGCGTTCCATCTCGCGAACCGCATTGCGCAAGGCGTTGGCGGCCAGCTTGGGCTCAGTGATGATCGGAGTGTAGAGATGCGGCACGCCTTCGTAGTTGCCCAGTTCGAGGCGCTTGGGATCAACGAGGATCATTCGGACCTGATCGGGCGTCGCCTTGTAAAGAATCGACATGATCATGGCGTTGATGGCCACGCTCTTGCCGGCGCCCGTCGATCCGGCGATCAACAAGTGCGGCATGCCGGCTAGGTCGGCGATGGAGATGCGTCCGTTGATATCTTTGCCGAGGGCAAGCGTCAGATTCGACTTGTTGCCCATGAATTCCTGCGACTCGATGTTCTCGCGGAGCCAGATAATTTCGCGTTCGCGATTGGGGACCTGAATTCCGACCGTCGACTTCCCTGCCATGCGCTCCACCAGAATGCTTTCGGCTTTCAGGGCGAGGCAGAGATCGTCGGTAAGATTCGTAATGCGGCTGTACTTGATGCCGGCTTCCGGCTTGAACTCGAAAGTCGTGACCACCGGACCGGGGTTGATTTGCGTGACCTGGCCGTGAACTCCGAACTCGGCGTATTTCTCGACGAGCACCTGCGCGACGACTTTGAGTTCTTCCGCGTTGATGATCTGCTGATCGTCAGAGCGATGAAGCAGGCTGCTCGACGGCAGCTTGAAACTTCCGGCGACGCGCGGCATTGTGGTCCTTGCCTTCGACCCAACGTCGGCCCGCTGCGTGACTTGGACTTCCGCCACCGGAATCTCTTCTTCGGCAGGCTCCTCCGCCATGCGTTCGATGGCTGTTTTCCTGGGTTCGGCAGCGCGTGGCGTGTAGAAAGGCTCGGCTGGAGGGGCTGGAACCATTCTGGTGGCGACCACCGGTTTCGCGGCGCGACGCTTTTCCACGTCCTTCTGCATTTTGCGTTGGGCTCGTGTCTGCTTCCAATCCTGGAAGCGGTCCCAAAGCGCGATGGCAAAGGAGAAGCGCGTAGGTAGCCAGACTTGCGCCGAGGCAAACGAAAACGCCGTGGACAAATACAGAGCAACAGCTAAAACGCTGGCGCAGACAATGTATGCGCCAGCCAAATTCAAGTAATGGATGAGGGCGTCGCCAACGATGCGTCCGAGCAATCCTTCGACCGGAATGACTGTTGCCCACCGCATATGGCCCGGAAACAACGCCAGCAAAGCGGGAACGAAAACAACCAGCCACAATCCGCCAAGGGTTTTGGCGACCGGGGAAACTGTTTTGCGCGAACGGAACCAGCGCAAGCCGAGCAGCCCGGCGAACAAGGGAAGTAAGAATGCGCCGACACCGAATCCCTGCAACAGAAGATCGGCGGCGAGAGCGCCGACGATGCCGATCCAGTTGCGGGCAGTGCGCGATCCATCAAGGACTGACGCGCTATTCAGTGACGGGTCGAGCGGCGAATAGGAAGCTAAGGTGAGGAAAAGGAGGAGCGCGAAGATGCACAACAAAAATCCAATCAGCTCATTGAGCCGACGGTTGTTTGTCGGTGCGAAGACCTTAGAGATGAACTTCATAGGGCGTGGGGGACGTTGAGGCGACACTTTTCCTCAGCGCCAGCAACGCCAGAGCCAGATGA
>DATBAT010000293.1:0-2714 GCA_036271375.1 Terriglobales bacterium | reverse complement strand
GCCGGCAGTACCAGCTGGTTCACTTTTTTTGTGAACGTCTGCCCCTCGGTATCCCCGCGCTGCCGGTGACCCTCCAGCCTGTGACCCATCACTTCGTGGAAGAAGACCGCGGCGGCCCGTCCTGAAAGCATGGCCGGTCCGGCGTACGGTTCGGCGACCGGCGCGGCGCGCAGCGCGATCAAGTCGGTGGAAATTTTCTCGACTTTCGCCTTTAGCTCCGCTTCGGAGGGCAGTTGATCTGGCGATGGTGCCTGGAATGTTTCAACGCGCATCAGATCCATGCCGTCGTCGGCCCGCGTGTCACCTTGAATCACCAACCGTGCAATGGCCGAGGGTTGAACCAGTGCTGTTCCCTCGCTTGTCGCCAAATAAGAGCGGCTGGAACTGATCTGCAAAACGACGTTGGACCCATACACTTGCGGATACTTCAAAAAACCTGCTGAAAGCCTTCGAACTCGTTCTTCCCAGGCCTTCTGGTCGAACACGACGCGCGCTTGAGAGGCATCCACGTGCGTTTTCGCCGGCTCGCTCGAGAAATCGGGCGATTTATCTTCTTCCGCCGACTGTACCGCCAGACTCGTCTTCACTTTTACGTACGATTGGGAAGCTTGCTGGTATTCGCGATCGGTCAGCTGCCAGAGAACGCGGGCGATCGCGTCGCGATCGTCGCCTAGCGGCAGGGCACCTGAAATAATTCCCGATGGCCTGCCTTGGCTATGGGTATTGTCCAGGTCCGCTGTCCCAACGCGCATCATCACATCGGCCTGTCGCCTGTGGGCTTCTGACGAGATGATCAGGCTTCCGGTGCTGCCGGCAATGGTTGCCGCAGTCGCGTCCGAAACCGAGTAGCCGAGGTAGTAGGTAGCGGGATCGGCCTTGGCGAGCGCATCGCTTGCGCGGCGCAATTCCTTTTGCATGGTTTCGAGCAGTACATCGCCAGATGTAGCGGAGTACGACGTCGCCAGCGGTAGTCCGCTCGCGGCGACAAAAACGATCACAAGCCAAAGGGAAGGCCACTGCCACAGACGTTTCATGTATTGGGAGCGAAGGGCCAATCTAGCACATTTCTTCCGCAACACCGCGAACTGCCTTTAGACCAGCCGCTTTATGCGAACTAGGACTTTGGCAGCTGGTTTCCCGCTTGGCAACTGTCTTGCTGATTTCCACACCCTCTTGTGGATTTTTTGTGGAAACAGGCTTTTTTCTGAGTGATTTCTCAGAATCAACGCGGGTTAGGGAGACCACATTGAGTGCCAACGATCGTCGATTTACGCCACGGCATAAGCTGCAAATCCCATTGATTATCCAGCCCCTCGTGGGTTCGAGTGCCTCTCCACAAACCACCGAATCCACCGACGTCTCCATTCGCGGTTTCTATTTCTCCAGCAACGAATCCTTCGAAATCGGCACGCCCGTTAAGGTTCTTCTTAGAATGCCAGAACAGATTACTGGCAGGCCTTCACCGAAGTGGAGTTGCATGGGTCGTGTCGTCCGCGTGGATCCCGGCGGAGACAACGAAGGCCGGCGAGGTATCGGCGTCGAGATCCATTATTACGATGTGCTGAGTGCGTAGGAGTTCGTACGTGCGGTATTTGAATTGCTCAGATGAGGTTCGATCCGATGAGCGTGATGATTCCATCCTTGGCCAACACCTTGACGAGCGGTGACTTGAAGCCCGACGGCTCCAAATTAGGAGAGTTCATAGTGGCTTTTCAAAATCGATTTGGGATTGCAGATAGCGGCAGTCACACTTCGACACAAAGCTGTGATCCAGATCACACATGAATGTGGTACGAGTCACTGTTCCGTAGCGGTACAAGGCATAGAGTTCAACTTCACATTTTGCCAGCAGCGATAGCCGTACTGAGGGAAGGTCTATGATGCCTCGCCGATTTCTCTCCCCGATAAGGGTCTGTTGGGTATTCCTCCTGTTGGCCCCGATTGCTTTTGCCGGCGATGCCCGCCAGCCCGCTCCTTCGCCAAAGGAATCTTCGCCTCAGGCCCAAGCAGCGAATTCCGACTACCTTGGCGCGGAAGTCTGCAAGACATGTCATGAGGAAATCTACAACTCATGGGAGAAGTCGCCGCACTGGAAAACCACTTTGGATACGAAGGGTGGTCCTTCTCATCAAGGGTGCGAAGGATGCCACGGACCCGGGGGAGCTCACGTAGCCGGCGGTGGCGACAAATCGAAAATCTTTGTGTTTGCCGATCACACCACGAAAGAAATCGATACGCGCTGCCTTACTTGTCACGCCTCCTCTGCTGAGCACATGAAAGCCACCAATTCGCTTCACAAACAGAATGATGTCAGTTGCATTTCGTGCCACTCGCCGCACCACGCCAAGACCGCCGAATTCCTGCTTTCCAAGCCCCAGCCGGAGCTTTGCTACACCTGCCATTTACAGCAGAAATCGCAATTTGCCATGCCATTTCATCACCGGGTGGACGAAGGGCTTATTCAATGTACTGACTGTCATAACGTACATGGAACGGTCCAGGCCAAACAGGTCCGCATGGCTTCCACTCAAGATGCCGTCTGTTACAAATGCCATGTCGATAAGCACGGACCATTCGTTTATGAGCACGCCGCAGTGAAAGTGGAAGGATGTTCGTCCTGCCATTTAACGCACGGCTCGCCGAATGCGCACATGCTGAAATTCAGCAACGTCAACATGCTGTGCCTGCAATGCCACACCATGTCTTCGTTCAGC
>DATBAT010000292.1:0-4846 GCA_036271375.1 Terriglobales bacterium | reverse complement strand
TCAACTCGCCATGTTTCCGGAGTGCCATGGAAAGATGCGACTGCCCGACGGAGTGCTGGGCTCCGATAAAGAACCGGTGCGGATTCCCGCAAGCGGCGAATCGGATTGTCCATTTCAGTTCTCACTGAACGAAGTCAACGTTGATACTTGGGACGTCTACGCGGACGGGCAAGCCGATCTTACTTTCGACCAAAGCCGGATCGACGAACTCGTCTTGCGGGGCGACGCAAAAATCAGAGTGACGAATTCCGAGATCTTTGCGGACTGGCTGGGCGTTTCTGGCGACGCGCAGCTGAATGTCGAAGACTCGACGGTGGGCGCGCTGCGCCTGGCGAAGGACCGGCCCGACCTGGCTACAAGTCAGGTTCGTCTCAGCGGCAAGAGTCACAGCGTGTTTTCTAAAGTCCGTTTCGATTGCGGCATCGTCGCTGAGGATAAGGCTGTCGCTGAGATCAACAACTCGGAAGCTCCCCCAAGCTACGTGCGAAAATCCGGCGATGCACTGATTCACACCGAGGGGAGTCATTAGTGTCGGACTTAAGGGTAAGCGCAGATTGGACATATCGCGGACTTCGAGTCGTAGTGCTTGAGAATCGCTTCTTGCGAGTACTGGTGTTGCCGGAAGCGGGCGCGAAAATCTGGCAGATCACCTACAAACCTTTGGACGCCGACCTGCTGTGGAACAATGCTCGCAATCCTCCCGCGCGCCTGCCCATGAACTCCCGCTATGACGATGTGTGGAGCGGCGGCTGGGACGAACTCTTTCCTAACGACGAAGCCTCGGTCATTGAAGGGGAAGCTTATCCAGACCATGGCGAATTGTGGACTGGCCAGTGGGAGTTCGAGACCTTTTCTTCCGCCGAGGAAGTTGGCGTTAAGTTAAGGTTTCTGACCCCGATCAGCTGCATTCAAGTCGAAAAGACGATCACGCTTCGCCGAGACCTGGCGCGCATTTTCTTTCACCATCGTTTCACGAACTTAGGCAGCGTGTCCTTTCCTTTTTTGTGGAAACTGCATCCCGCGATGGAAGCGACTCCACAACATCGCATTGATTTTCCAGCAATGCAGGTCGAAATCGAACCGGCATTTCCCGGCACGTTGGAAGGATCTGCGCAACCCACTGCCTGGCCCTTCGTCGACATCGGCGGAAAGAAAGTTGATCTGCGTAGGATTACAGGCGTCGAAGAACGCCAGTTGTATTTCTTTTACGGCACCGGTGTGAAGCAAGGATGGTGTGCGATCACCAACACGGCAACCGGACTGGCATCCGGCTGGAGCTATGATCCTGCAGTTTTTCCGTGTTCATGGTTGTTCGCAACCTACGGCGGGTGGCGGAACTACAACGTAGCGGTCCTCGAACCGTGCACAGGATATCCGCTGAACTTTGCCGCCATGCAAGCCGCGGGACGCCACAAAATTTTGGCGCCGGGTGAAACGCTGAGCACGAATATCCTGTTCAGCACGCAGGAAGGAATGAAGTCCGTCGGGGGTGTAGACACCGACGGGAAGATGCTTGAATCGCCCTAGCTTTGAGTGGGCTTCGGTTCCAGCGACAAAAGTATCGCTGCCACGATTGCCAGCGCCACTCCGGCCAGTTGCGTCATGGTTAACCGCTCGTGCAGAAAAATCACCGCGAAGGCCACTGTCACCAGCGGATAAAGCGAGATCAGAGAAATAACGATGGAGGCTTTTCCGCCAGATTCGAGCGCGGTAAAGCTAGTCAGGGCGCCCAGTCCGTTCAACGTTCCTCCGCCCACCGCCAACCAGAAGATCAAGGGACGCACATGCCAGTGCATGGGCACGGTCACCAGCAACACCAGCGAAATCGCCGCCATAGCGTAAGCGAACCATACAAACGAAAGCTCACTCGAGATTGAATTTGTTGAAAGCTTTTGCGTGATACCGCTGATGCCGAAGAATATCAGTGCAATGAACGCGAAAAATAGCCACGCCGGAATCAAAGACATAGTTGACCTACATGCTCAACAAATAAATTGCGACCAACGCGAGGCCCAAACCGATTTTCTGCGCAGTGCCAATGCGCTCATGCAGCAAAGTAATGGCGAGAATCACGGTCACCAGCGGGAACAATGCCGTCACCGGCGAAACGATGGACGCCTTTCCGCCGATCACCAGCGCATGGAAGAACGCAATGTTCCCGGTACCGCCCAATATGCCAGTGAAAAATGCCCAGGCAATTCCAACCTTGCGGTTCTTTCCTCCGCGAATTCGTGGCGACCGCCAGATCAACAGCAGCAGCGGCACGAGCCCAATGGTGAAGAAAATCTGATTGGTATCGGCGTCGACGCCGTCCGAAGCAAGCTTCGAAACGACTCCCCAGGCTCCCCATACCGCGATGGTCAGTAGTGAGTAGGCCAGCCACGCCGGAATGCCAAGCATTCTTGAACTAGCCGAGCGAACTGGCGCCGGAACGACAGGAGAAGACATAATCTTTCGGAGGGCCGCTCGAGCATAAACGGCGAAAGGTAACCCTGACAACCGCATCCGACGAGCAAACCGTTGGATTTCTGATTGTTCTTCTCTTTTAGCGTTTGGCTCCCAATGAAGCAGTGGGGCTTCCCTTATCATCTTGTGAAATGAAGATTACGAACGTGGAAGCCATCCACCTGCGCGTGGAAGATCCCAACATCGGGCTATTTGACGGCTCTTACGACGACTGCGTCATCGTGATTCACACCGACGAAGGTCTCACTGGACTCGGCGAGACTGAGTCCATGGCGCCGGCGATTCAGGCGATCGTGAATGGCCCCTCCGCGCACACTCACGCGCGCGCGTTGAAAGAGATTTTGATCGGCTCAGATCCGACGGATCCTGACCTATGGCAGCGTATGTACGACGCCTCCGATTACGTCGGACGCCGTGGCTTGGTGATGCACGCAATGGGCGGCATCGATCTCGCTCTCTGGGATTTGCGCGGCAAGATCGCAGGTAAGCCGGTACACGCGTTGATCGGGGGCGCGCAACGCGATCGGCTTCCCGCTTACGGCACGATTTATCCCATCGAACGTACGCCAGCGGGTGTAAAGCGTCAGGTCGAAGCCGGCATGGAATTAAACCTGCGAAATTTTAAGTTGGTCGCCGACCCTTGGTGGATGGACGATCTGACCTTGACCGGCCATCTTCTCCAAGCCGGACGCAAGGCGGCGGGCGACGACGCACGCCTGATCGTCGACGCGGCTCTCTCGTATTACACGGCCGACGAAGGTCTGCGTCTGCTGCCGGTCTTGAAAGACGCAAACATCTGGTTCCTCGAAGCGCCGCTTCCATTGGACGACGTCGCAGGACACGCAAGAATGTCTGGAAAGGGCATCCCGCTTGGCGTAGGCGATCTCGGGCTGACTCACGTGCTCGAGTTCATAGAAATGATGGATCGCGGCGGTGCCGACATTTGCCAACCCGATATCAGCCAAGTAGGAGGCTTCACCGGGATTTTGAAGATCGCGGCGGCCGCCAAAGAACGGGGCAAGCGGGTAATTACACACGGCTACAAGTCGAACATTGAGATCGCAGCCAATCTGCATTTTCTGGCGGCACAAAAAGTGGAGGAAATTCTGGAATTTTCGCTCAGCCATTCGCCGCTCCGTTGGAAGACGACTAACGAGCACTTCCCCGTCGAAACCGACGGGAATGTTCATGTACCGCAGACACCAGGGCTTGGGGTGACTTTAAATCCAGAAACAGTCGACCTCTATCGCTGGCCGCACCGTCAAAGCTAGAGAGCTGATTCAACAGCGATTACATGTGGCGCAATCGCAACTTTCATTCAAATACTAAAGAATCACTTGATGGGATCGCTTCAAAAGATTTGGTTTGGTATGTGATGACAGGACGCTCCAGCAACACCCAAGCATTTGCCAAGAATTCCACCAAAAATTGGAGAGCCAGTTTGGAGGTTGCGGCGCGGCCGCGACCCGCGGAATTCCCTCAGATCGCGGCCAGTTGCTCTCGAATCAAAGAAAAAATCGCGGGATTTCACTTCGGCATCTAATTCACAATCAAAACTTTAACGTGGAGCGACAAGATGCCTAATCGGAATGAAAAGACAGGTGCCGCGCAAAGTGGCGAATTTTCACTCGGGAATGATCTGGTGGTCAACCGTTTGGGGTTCGGCGCCATGCGAATCACCGGTGACGGGGTATGGGGAGAGCCTAAGGATCGAAGCGAGGCGATTCGAGTGCTACGCCGGGCGGTCGAACTGGGCATCAACTTTGTTGACACCGCCGATTCCTACGGTCCGAATATTAGCGAAGAGATAATTGCCGAGGCGTTGCAACCTTATCCCGCTGGCCTGGTGATCGCGACCAAGGGCGGATTTGACCGGACTGGGCCTAATCAATGGAAAGAAAATGGGCGACCAGATCATCTTCGATCGGCGTGCGAGGGCAGCTTGCGCCGGCTGCGCCTCGATTGTATCGATCTCTATCAACTGCATCGGATCGACCCAAAGGTGCCCGCCGAAGACCAGCTTGGAGTTTTGCAAGAGCTTCGGGCGCAGGGAAAAATCAAACACATCGGGTTGTCGGAAGTAAGCGTGCAACAGATCGCGCATGCACGAACCATCGTTCCGGTGGTGAGCGTCCAGAATCGTTACAGCATCTCCGACCGTGGTTCGGAAGAAGTTTTGGACTATTGCGAACGAGAGAAATTGGGATTCATTCCCTGGTTTCCGTTGGCAGCGGGAAAGATGTCGCGGCCTGACAGTCCGCTTAGCAAAGCGGCATCGCAGCTAAAGGCAACGCCGTCACAGATAGCTTTGGCTTGGCTGTTGGCGCGGTCCCCTGTGATGTTACCTATCCCCGGTACTTCCAAAGTTGCGCATCTCGAA
>DATBAT010000291.1:0-21418 GCA_036271375.1 Terriglobales bacterium | reverse complement strand
GCATCGGGCTGCTTCCTCTTAGCAGAGATAAAACCAAGGTCCGATGAGAAAAGCAACGCCGTTTAGCGCAGATCGTCTTAGTGCATATCCTCGATTTCTTGTATGGGCCGGATTTCGATCATGCTCGGTCCCATCATCGGATTCGGACAACGCTTGACCCATGCGACCGCCTCGTCCATGTCCTTCACCGTCCAAAGCCAATATCCGGCGACCAACTCTTCCGCCCTGGGAAACGGCCCGTCTTTGACCATTCGATTCGGGCCATCGAACGCTACACGTTTGCCTTCCGAGGAAGGCGTGAGGCCGTCGCACTCCCCGGGCCGCAGGATTCCCGCTTTCACCAGTTCGTCGTTGAATTTGCCCATCTCCTCCATCATCTTTTTCACTTCGGGCGTCATAACGAAACCTTTTTCGCTGTCACTCGTCGCTTTCACGAACACCATCACGCGCATTGGCCATCTCCATGATCAAATTTGATGTCTCGCTTATTTACGTGATCGATGATAGCCAAGCATGGCTTCAGAATATGTAAGGAAGAAACTGTAGGCTCGCCGGGAGAGTTCGTCGACAGACGGAACTGACCCCAAGGGCTGAGTCCTGTCTATTCCGAATTCTCACCTCAGGGCACAACCTGAATCTCCAGTTCCGTCACGCGCCTGTCCTGGATCGAAAATGCCCGGACGGGCGTAGTCGCGTATGGCCGAGGGGTGACGATGGAATGGATCACTTCCGCAGTTTCTCTTTTCCCTGCAAACCAACTTGAGGGTGTTTAACACTTTCCCGCCTTTTGCGAAAGGGTGGGCCCGGACTTCAGGCACTTTCGCGTCGCAACAGGTGTCTAGGTTTATATGCACAACCGGTGGGCTTTGTTGCCGGTCTTATCTCACGTAGTTATCACCAGTGTTTTTGTGGTCAGGCAAGAAGCGGCCGAATGGGATGAATGGATAACCCACCCTTGCAAAGAAGGCGAGGATAGGTCACCCTCCAGACCTGCGGATAGGGAGGTCAACGAATAGGATGAAAGCCCAAACCTGGCTTGACACCGCTCGACCAAATATCCTTCTAATGTCAGCAGCGCTCTGCGCTTTGATGTGCTGCTCGGGATGTCTGCAACACAAGCTGACATTGTCGAGCGGATACCATATTGATGACAAAAGCGGCATCCCCATGCTTCTACCCAGCGAGTCGAAGGATGTCAATTCTGGGGAATTTCAAACCGTAACTGTCCCTCTTTCTGCGGACACGGCGGAAGCGAAGACTCCCGTTCGTGACGATTGTGCAATCCATGGCACTGTGTTTTCCATGCATCCAAGTTCCAGCTCGGGTACCGATTCCTGGGTTGTCCAGAGCCCTAGCGCCTCAGGGTGGGTCAGGGTTGACGGGGCGACGGATGTCTATGCGCAATGGAGATTATTTGTCCGCGAACTCGCCCGACTGCATGACCAGGGATGTTTCCCGTCCAGTATCAGTACCCAGTTCATACGATCTGCCATCGCCGCAAGGATTCCAATCCCCGCCAGCGAAGTCCCCGTGTTTATGTATTCCGATCAGGGAGAACGGTTTGTCAATCTGGTGCCCGGGATGGAGGTCAAGATTCAACGTGTCCTGTCGACTGGCAAAGTGACCAGCTCAGAATCTGTAGATTCTCTTCAGATATCGACTTTGGTCTATGACGTCGGTTCAGATCAAGGCAGCGGAGTACGGCTCATCCGCAATCGCAGCCGGGAAGGCCGGCATTCGGCCTCGCTTGGATCAAAGGATAACGAAGCCCTGAGCTTGGATCAGCGGTTTGCAGGTAGTTCGATTTTGCGACTTTTTCTGGCGGGAATCTCGGAGCAGGAATCAAAGTCTGATCCAGTTCTGGTCGGCGCTTCCGACACCGGGCAACTCGATGCGGTCACTGAACTTGTCGGGCAGAAGGGCAATGCGACTTGCGTTGAGCAACCAGGCATTGCATGCATGGAATTTCCGTTTGGGTCAGTAAGCCTGTTCTCTATTGTCTCGGTAAACGGGCATAGGACCACTTGTCCATTCGGTGCCCCACTTACCTCTCTCTTTTTCGCTCTCTCCCCAGCAAAGCAGGCCAAGGTGTTGGAATCAATTCGGATAATGCGGCGGCTTGATCTCGACCGCTACGCCGATATACAGATTGCGCGGACGCGAGACGCGGCAAGGCAGGTACTTCTTCTTCCCGGAGACCGGATTGAGTGGAAAGACTGAGGAGCCACACAGCTCAACCCTCCGGTACGCCGGTGCGTTCGCTTCGGATTCGTCGGGATGACAGTTTCTTTTTGGGAATCTTGCGGAGGCGGGCGGCCGGTCTTCGGGGGATCGAAAATACCGTCGAAAACCGTCTTTATTTTCTTAGACTTAGCTGTCATGACACTATCGTGATACACAAATGTAATGACGATGTGTTCCTTACGGAACACTTTGCGGGTTTGCTTTCCGCATAAACGACAAGAAAAAGCCCCGCCCTAAGTCGCCAAGTACGCGACTTAGAACGGGGCATCTGTGGATCGATCTGGTTTATCCAGCCGCTTAGAACTGGTTCCAAAGGTACTGGTTGTAGACCTCGTGGTGGAACTGCACCTCAGGCGCCTTCACCACGGTTCCAAGCAGGCGTGAGCAGCGGTCGGCGGAGGCTTGTTTCAGTTCCGCGTAACGCTCCTTCACGTCGGCTCCCAGCATTTCGGTGGTCCACTCCGCTTTGCGGAAGTTTTCGAGAGCGGTGTAGATGTTGTCCGGCAGGTAGCGTTCGGCTTGGCGAAGATTTTTGATCTTCGAGGTGTCGCCGTCGATTCCGGTCTTGAACACCGAGTAGAGCACCATATAAGGATTTGCGTCCGGACCGACCGAGCGGACTTCGACGCGCATGCTCTTGTCGTTGCCAATCGGGATGCGCACCATCGAACCGCGATCGACTGCCGAAGCCTTGATCTGGTTCGGAGCTTCGAAGTGCGGATCGAGCCGGCGATAAGCATTGACACTGGCATTGAGCAGCAGGCAGATGTCATTGCCGTGGGTAAGAATCTTGTCCACGAACGACCAGCCAAGCTTGCTCAGTTTCTCTTCGCCCTTAGGGTCCCAGAATAGGTTCTTGCCGCCCTTGCTGATGGAAACGTTGGTGTGCATACCGTTTCCGTTGACGCCAACCACTGGCTTCGGCAGGAAACTCGCCGATAAGCCCATGTTGGTTGCTACCTGCCGACAGATCAGCTTGTAAATCTGAATCTGGTCGGCGGCGGCCACCACTTCTCCGTAGCCATAGTTAATTTCAAACTGTGAGGGCGCAACTTCCGGATGGTCCTTTTCGTTCTGGAATCCCATCGCGCGCTGCACTTCGGCGCAAGTGTCGATGAACGTACGCAGCGGATCGCCGGGCAGCGAGTGATAGTAGCCGCCGGTATTCACATATTCGAACTTGGCGGTCTCGTGATAGTGGCGCTCAGCGTCCATCCCCTTGAACAGGAAGCCTTCAATTTCGTTGGCGGCGTTGAGGGTGTAGCCCTCTTTCTTATTGAGGCCATCGGCGAAACCCTTGAGCACGCCGCGGATGTCGCCGCTGTAAGCTTCTCCACCTTTGTCGATGACTTCACCGAAAACCAGAACTTTGCCGGACCCGAAGTAGTCGGCGGGCGCCCAGTAGAACGCGCTCCAGTCGATGCCGAGGCGCAAGTCGCTCTCGCGCTGCGCGGTGAAGCCGCGGATGGAAGATCCGTCAAAGGTGAGGTTGTCCCAGCTCTTGATAAGGAACTTCTTATCGTAGTCGAGCATGTGCAGACGACCTTCGAGGTCGCTGAACATCACGGTCACAGCCTTGATCCGTTTTTCGTCGGTCAGGTATTGCAGCCGTTCGTCCTGGATCTTGTGCAGCGCAACCCGGTTCTTGCGCTGATCTTTCGCTTTCAAATTCAGCTCTTCCAACTCCTCATACGACAGGGCTAAAAAGTTGCGAAGTTCGTTCGACATGGATCTCCTTAAGTTTAGTGAAATGTCCTTTGGGGGTGACAGCGCGCCAGACCGGATAGCGTATCGCGGCCCAACCTTTGGAGCCAATCAAATTCGCTTATAGGGTATATCAAAGGAATTTTTAGCGTCTCAACTTGGCGCGGGACCAGTCCTGAACAGTAATCATCGCAGAAGTTACTGTTGTGCTAAGGCAGATTTTCTCCTGAGATTTCCACATAGCCGGAACAGCGCACGACCGGAAGGCGAGGGTATTTAGGAAACTGCGGGTTAGTCTTAGACCGCTCGCAATAGAAGAAAACCGACCCGCGGTCAGACTCGATGAGCCGCTTAAACTGGCAGGTGGCGCACAATCCGATGCGGGCGGGCGGGTTTCGCAGAATCATCAGGTTTATTTTGACATGGTGTGCGCGATCGTTCCGCAAAGAGTTCTCTTAGAATTCACAACTCTGACCGGCGCCAACCAGCTCGCGAGTCTCGGCCCGCTCGGCCACCCACTCCCAAACCCTTCGCCCTGGGGCCAGCACAATGCACCGCGCTTCGGAATATCCCACCAAACGGCTGAGCACTGTGGTGATCGAAGCCAATGCGTCTTTATGCCGCGCGATCAGCTCCGGAGAAATTCTGTCGCGTACCTCCCGCGCACTTAACGGAATTTCCGACTGCATCAACACCGTGCGGCACGCCCGGGTGAATCCAGACTGCCGCACAGTCTTGCGGTCGAGCAAATCAAGCAGTTCGTCGTTGAGGATGGAATCACCAAACATATCCGCCAAGCCGGCCAGAGTCTGTTTGATGGTCCCAATCCGCTTCATCAATTCCGCGCGCTGTTTGAGCAACTCGCGGATTTCTCGTTCCGCAGTGCGAACCACTGCGTCCACGTGAGCATCTGCGTGATGTATGCCGTTCCCGTTCCCGTTGTTCATGGTCTATCGCCGGCCGGCGTTGTTCGCATGAATCGCCGAGTACTGCGCCTCTTCCACACCCTCACGCGCGTGGTAGAGTTCGCTCCCGATGATTTCCTGTTCCTTCCACACCTGGACCAGCACGTGCGAGCCATTGACGGTTTCGAACCGCAGTTTTGAGCCCGACGCTGCCTTGGCGGTCTCGACCGAACCGGTAAGAACTGTGGTCAGGTTGCGCCCATCGGTGTTGCGCACCAACAGCTGGTTCTGGCCGGTACGCAGGAAAACGTACTGCCCCGCTGGCAGAGCAGTTTTGCCTACGACAAAGTCGAAGGGAATGGTGGCGGTCATTTTCTGATCGTTATATTGCGCGCTCGCCGCGCCAACCAGTAACAAGACAGTGATAGCGAGTGAAGTTGTGATCCGTTTCATAAATCCTCCTCAAGTTGGCGGCTTGGACGACGATTCAGCAATATCTCCGCCACCCGCTGAGTTTCGTTCGCTCTGCGCTTTGGCGATATCCACTTCTTGCTGTCGAATCGTTTTTGCCGCCAGTAAGGGATTGGACGTAGCGAACCGTCCATGAGGATTATTGTTTGTCTTCATCGAATAGATGAACTATCCTCATACATCATGGACGTGCAATTAGAGGTCCGGCACCTCAAGCTTTTGGCCGCCATCGCTGACAGCGGAAGCGTTACCGAAGCAGGCAAGCGGCTTTATCTGACCCAGTCGGCATTGAGCCATCAGCTGCGCGATGTGGAAGGAATGTTGGGCACCGCCCTTTTTTTACGCCTGGGAAAGAAAATGGTTCTCACCGCGGCGGGCGAGTCATTGCTGGCGACAGCGCGCCATGTGCTCGACGAATTGCGTTGCGCCGAGACGCGCATTCACGGACTTAACGGGGGTACTCGCGGCATCGTGCGTCTGAGCACAGAGTGTTACACCTGCTACCACTGGCTGCCGCCAGTGCTAAAGAAATTTCACAGCCGCTACGCCGACGTCCAAATCAATATCGACGCCGCCTCTACCAATCGGCCCACCGAGGCGTTGCTGGAAGGAAATCTCGACGTCGCGATCGTGAGTACGGCCCCAAAAAACAAGAGTCTGCGAGCTACGCCAATGTTTGAGGATCTGATGGTGTTGGTGATGGCGCCCGATCATCGGCTCGCGGAGTTCGAAAGCGTCCCCCCGCGCGAACTGGCGGGCGAGACCGTGCTGATTTATCCGCCCAAAGAAGACAGCACGTTGATGGGCATTCTGAGATCGGTCACAGTAGAACCGGAGCGCATTCTGGAAATTCCGTTGACTGAAGCGATCGTAGAATTGGCGGCTGCGGGGACCGGTATTGCTTTGTTGCCACGTTGGGCGGTTGCACCACAGGTTGATTCCGGACGAGTAGTGGTGCGTCCTTTGAGCAGTAAAGGCGTAGTGCGGCGCTGGTATGCGGTGACCTTGCGCAATCAGAAAATGCCCGCCTACCTCGCCGAGTTTATCGAACTACTAGAAGGATGCTGCCCCAAATACGCGCGCCGCTGGCGGCCTGCATCGTAATCAACTATGAGTCGCCGCTCCGTGGCCGAATATCTCGACGACTTCCTCGCCCGGGGAAATGATCCGGCCTACTTACAGCCCGCGGGATACCGCACCGAACGCTGGTCTTACCGACGCGTGGCCGAGACAGCTTTTCAATTCGCGCACGAGCTTGAAACCCGCGGCATTCGTAAGGGTGAGCGCGTCATGCTGTGGGGGCCGAACTCGGCCCATTGGGTGGCTGCATTTCTAGGATGCGCCCTTCGCGGCGTGATCGCCGTGCCGATGGACGACACCGCTGCCGCAGATTTCGCTTCCCGGGTGGCGCGGCAGGTGGAGGCGAAGTTGTTGGTGGTCTCTGCGCAGCATGCTGGGAGCGTAGAAGTTCCCGCGCTGTCTCTGGAAGAATTGTCTTCGTCTTCCGTGCGGCCTTCCACCGTCGAGATAGATCCGCAAGACACCCTGGAAATTGTATTTACTTCCGGCACCACCGCCGAGCCCAAGGGAGTGGTGATCACGCACGGCAACGTTTTGGCAAACATCGCGCCCTTAGAAGCCGAAATTAGCAAGTACTTGAAATACGAACGCTGGTTCCATCCCGTTCGCTTCTTGAATCTGCTCCCGTTGAGTCATGTCTTTGGGCAGTTTCTCGGAATCTTTCTTCCTCAGTTGATGGGCGGAACGGTCGTCTTCGAACACTCTCTAAAGCCCGCGGAAATTGTAGCGACAGTAAAGCGAGAAAAAATTTCCGTCATCGTTTCGGTCCCCAGAGTTTTGCAATCGCTAAAAGAAAAGATAGAGCGTGATGTCGAAGACGAGAGCCGGCGCGACAGCTTCACGAAGAGATTCGCCTATGCGGAAGGGAAGAAATTCTTGCGCCGAGCCTGGATCTTCCGCCAAATCCACCGCAAATTCGGACTCAAATTCTGGGCCTTCATCTCGGGCGGCGCCGCGCTCGACAGCGTGACCGAAGAATTCTGGGGACGCCTAGGTTATGCAGTGATCCAGGGCTACGGCTTGACCGAAACCACGTCGCTGATCAGTCTGAATCACCCGTTCCGCTTAGGCAAAGGTTCCATCGGCAAAGTGATGCCGGGTCGCGAAGTGAAGCTCGGCCCTGAAGGAGAAATCCTGGTCCGCGGCGCAGGCGTGGCGTCCGGCTATTGGGGCCAGCAACCGGGCGAGCAGGGCGGCTGGTACGCGACCGGCGATATCGGCGAACTCGACGCCAATGGCAATCTCTATTTCAAGGGCCGCAAGAAAGACGTGATCGTCACGCCGGCGGGGATGAACGTTTATCCCGAAGACCTGGAGGCTGCATTGCGCCGCCAACCCGAAGTAAAAGACTGCGTGGTTGTGGCGCTGCCCAAAGATGGCAACGCCGAGGCGGACGCAGTGATGATCTTGCGCGGGGATGCCGATCCGGCAGCGGTAGTGAAACGAGCCAACGAAACCCTGGCCGAGTTCCAGCAAATCCGGCACTGGTTCGTCTGGCCGCAGGAAGACTTCCCGCGGACCTCGACGCAGAAGCCACGGCGCAACGAAATTCTGCAACAGGTCTTGCAGCAGAAAGCACCGGCCGGTCAATCGGGGTTGGCTGACCTGATCGCTCGTAGCACCGGACGCACCGTGGAAGGCCTGTCGCAGTCTTCTGATTTGGAAGCGGATCTAAGTCTCAGTTCACTGGATCGCGTCGAGCTCATCGGCGCAATCGAAGACCGATATCAGGTCGAGCTGAATGAAACCAGATTCGCCGGGGTAAAAACGGTTGGCGATTTAGAGGAATTACTACGAGGCGAGCGTCCCGCGAAAACCCGATACACCTACCCCGCCTGGGTGCAGCGCCGGCCGGTCACCTGGATTCGCGACGCCGTGCACTTCACCATGCTGGTGCCCGCGGTCTACATCCTGGGCCTACCGAAAATTGTAGGGAGAGAAAATCTGAGCGGCGTCAATGGTCCGGTGTTGGTGGTCAGCAATCACATCAGCGACGAGGATGTCGGGTTTATCCTCACTGCCCTGCCTTCTCGGTTCCGGACCAAAGTCGCCATCGCAACCGGCGGCGAAGCCTTGCAGGCGTTGCGCATGCCCGACCCTTCGCGAAATATCTTTCTGCGAGTTTTTGATCGCATCGTGTGGACATTCGCGGTCTCGCTACTGAATCTCTTTCCACTCCCCCGACAAGCTGGTTTTCGCGATAGCTTCGCCTATGCTGGCAACTCCGTCGATCGCGGATTCAGCATCCTGGTTTTTCCTGAAGGCCGCCACACTGTGGATGGACAAATGTTCCCCTTTCGTTCTGGCGTAGGGCTCATGGCCAACAATCTGGCGATCCCAATTGTCCCCATGCGAATCGACGGCGTCTTTGCGTTGAAGAGTGCCCACCGAAGAGTTTCGGTGCCGGGACAAATCAAGATCAGCATCGGCAAGCCAGTCCAATTCCCGCCTGACACCGATCCTGCCGAAATCGCGAGTCAGCTCCAAGCAATCGTAAATAATCTGTAAAGCCACCATCACGGACCACGTAGGGGCAGGTGTCCCCACCTGCCCAGCCCTAACGCACCATCCGAAATCTTAAAGTCTCGTGGTGATGCAGATGAGGACACCTGCATCTACGTCTATCAACCCCTAAGGCGTTGTCCTCAAGTAATCACTAGTAACGCGGTAAAACCTCTACATCTTCACACCGCATCCAACCGCCTTCGATATAGTAGTTCTATCCTTTGGCCAAAATTTTCGGAGGACGAAAGATGCGGTTTGATCTCATAAAGCAATCGGCAAGAGTCATGGTGGCCTGCGGTTTGGCGACGGTGTTCGCCGTTCCTCAGAGCTTGATGGCACAAGCGGCGGAGCATGTTGTTAGCCCATCGGAAATGCAACAGCAGATGCTCGCCTCGGCACAGGCCCGGCAGCGCAACCTCGAAACCGTCCGCAACTTCCTGTCGTCGGCGCAGGCCGCGAAGGCGATCAAGACGGCGCACGCCAACCCTGAGCAGATCAAGAACTCTGTGGCATCGTTGAGCGACGCCGAGTTGGCCAGCATGGCCTCGCGTGCGCAGAAGGCACAAGCCGACTTCGCCGCCGGCAGCCTCGACACTCGCGACCTTGTCCTCATCATTTTGGGCATGGTGGCATTGATTCTGATCATCGTCGCCGTCCGCTAGAAGGACGTTATGTTCCGCATGGCCAAAGCGCTATTGGCGATGGCATGTTTGACGGCTGTGCTTGCTGCTTCCGATGTTCCGGGCATCTGGCTCGACGTTCCGTTCGTGAAGCAAGAGAAAGACGGATGCGGAGCAGCAAGCATCGCCATGGTGATGCAGTTCTGGCGGCAGAAAGCCGGGCGACCGGCGACCGATGACGCCGACGCGGCAAATATCCAGAAACTGCTTTATTCCAGCGAGGGACACGGCATTTACGCCTCCGACCTGGAACATTATTTTCAGCAGCGCGGATTCCGCACTTTTGCCTTTGCGGGCGAGTGGGCGGACCTGAAGCAGCACCTCGAAAAAGGCCGTCCATTGATCGTGGCATTGAAGCCGCGCGGCACTCCGCTGCACTATGTCGTCGTGACCGGACTCGATTGGGACCAGAAGATCGTGATGGTCAACGACCCGGCCCAGCGCAAGTTGCTCAAGCAGGACCAGTCCAGTTTCGAGCGGGAATGGAGCGGTGCGGGAAAATGGACGTTGCTGGCCCTGCCGCCAACCTAGCTGCGCTCGCCAGAGTCGCTGTCATTCTTGTCGTATTTGCAAGCTTTGCGTTAGCCCAGCCCTCGACCATTTCCCAAGCCAAAGACTTGCAGGCGCACGAGCAGTGGCAGGCACTGGCAGACCTTGCCGAACCGGTAAAAGTGCGGCCGCCGGAGCTTGAATATCTTTACGGAGTCGCTCTTGCGCACCTCAGCCGCTGGGACGATGCCAGTGCCGCGTTCGAGCGCGGAATGCAGCTGGCGCCGATGGACGCCCGCTTTCCCACGGAACTTGCCGGGGTCGAATTTAAGCAGCGGCACTACACCAAAGCCAGCGCGCAGCTTCGCTATGCACTCACTATTACTCCCGACGACCCCTACGCTAATGAATTCCTGGGCACGGTTTACTTCCTGCAACGCAACTTGGAAGCCGCGCTGAAATATTGGAACCGGGTAAAGAAACCTGAGATCGCAAACTTCATTCCTGAGCCGCCGCCGAAAACCGACCAAGCCTTGCTGGACCGCGCCTTCACTTTTTCTCCAGCGGGCGTGATGACGTTGAGCGAACTGCTGAACAGCCAGGAACGAATCAAGAACCTGGGAATGTTTTCCAGCTTTGGCCTCAACCTGATTCCGCGCGATGACAACCAATTCGACGTGCTCTTCCGCAACGACGAGCGCAACGGATTCGGCAACAGCAAACTGGAGGTGCTGTTGATGTTTTTGCGCGGATTGCCCGCCGAAGAGTTCGATCCCGAATATTTCAACCTCCATCACCGTGGCACCAACTTCGAAGGCTTTTATCGCTGGGACGAGCAAAAGCGCCGCTGGTCGGGCAGTGTCTCAGGTTTGCTGCGAGGCGATCCCAAGCGGCGCTACAAATCGGGATTCGATATTCGCAACGAAAACTGGGACCTGCGCACCGCCTTCCACGGTCCGGCAGATCAATTGGGAAGTTTCAACTTCCGGCGGGAAGGTTTCGGCGCCGATCTCTTCTCGGTGGAAAGCGGACGCTGGAGTTGGTCCACCGGTGCCGAATGGTCGCACCGCGACTTCCGCAATGTTGTACCAGGCCCGGCGATTATTCCCAGCCTGTTAGCAGAAGGTTCGCAGCTAAAAGAAATCACCAAGGTCAACTTTGACCTTTGGCGCTTTCCGGAAAAGCGAATGGATTTGAAAATCGGCGGATCCACGGAAGCCGGACGTTTGTGGTCGACGCCCAGCGAGTCATTCCTCAAAACGCAAGGCATGGCGCACTTCCACTGGTTCACTCAGGCTGAGGGAGACGACTACGAAGTCCAGCAGCGCTTTCTCGCCGGCAAAACTTTCGGCGATGTCCCGCTCGATGAGTTGTTCATTCTCGGCGTGCTCGGCGACAACACCCTCGAGATGCGGGGACACGTTACAACCCGCCAGGGCCGCAAGGGTAGCGCTCCTTTGGGACGCGACTACTTCGTCTCCAATTCTGATTTCGACAAGACGTTGTTCAGCAAATGGGGACTCACCGCCAAGGCCGGCCCGTTTCTCGATATCGGCAGAATCAACGATCCCAATCCTGCCCTCGGTTCGCACAAGTGGCTCTATGATGTCGGCCTGAAAATTCGGGGCAGCCTGTTCGGTATGGGTGCTGTTTTCACTTACGGAAAAGACCTGCGAAACGGCAACAACGCCTTCACCGTTGGACTAGAATAGCTTCGTCTTATCAGCTCATCCCCAAGGACGGCTTATGAAATCCCCATTCAGGCTCGCGGCAATATTTGTGGTCTCTACATTCGCGGCGCTCAGCTTCGCCAAGACAATCAAAGTTGAAATGAAAGAGCACAACGGCAAAGATGTGGGCACAGCGACGATCAAGTCGGCCGGCAACGGCGTAAAGATCGACCTGAAGCTCCACAGCCTCACGCCGGGCGAACACGCCATCCATATTCATCAGAACGCAGTTTGCGAAGGCCCGGATTTCAAGTCCGCGGGACCGCACTTTAATCCGGATAACAAACAGCACGGCCTGGAAAATCCGCAAGGCCACCACGCCGGGGACATGAATAATTTCCTGGTGAGGATCACCGGCAAGGCGAAAGCCACGGTGACTAACGCCTACGTAAATCTTGGTAATGACAACCATTCACTATTCAGCAACGGCGGCACGGCGTTGGTGATTCACGCCGATCCCGATGACATGAAGAGTGATCCGGCGGGAAAAGCCGGCGACCGCATCGCTTGTGGAGTAATCAAGCCGTAGTAGTACGGTCCAGTGAAGCTCACCAGACCCGGCAGGCATTCGCACGCACCATGGGCTGTCCTGCCTTGCAGCCAAAGGCATGCGCGAACTCGCCGACGTTGGCGACTACGTTGTTCACGCGATAACGGTTTAGAGAATGCCCTTGCGTCATCACCGCCGTACGCGCCGCCTCCTGGCGGTTGCTGCCACACCAGATGGTGGCGAAGCCTAAAAAGAACGACTGCTCTTCGGTCAGGCCGTTGCCGGCAGGGCTGTCGAGCGTCTTTCCCTGTGCCTTGAGCGTGTTCTCGAGGCCAGCCAAAGCGATGTGAATTCCGCCGTTGTCGGCGGTGTCTTCGCCCAAGCTCAGCTTGCCGTTCTGCTTTACGCCCGCTTCGGGAACGTCCTGCGTGTACTCATCGGAGATGCATTTGCCGCGCTCGTCATAGCTCGCGGCGTCGGCGGGCGTCCACCAATCTTTCAGGTTCCCGTCTTTATCGAACTTGCGGCCCTGATCGTCGTAGCCGTGGATAATTTCATGGCCAATGACCATCCCGATGCCACCGAAGTTCACCGCGTCGAT
The DNA here is from genome assembly GCA_036271375.1 of Terriglobales bacterium. Classification (GTDB taxonomy): domain Bacteria; phylum Acidobacteriota; class Terriglobia; order Terriglobales; family Acidobacteriaceae; genus DATBAT01. The sequence continues at coordinate 8,519 of DATBAT010000291.1, read as the reverse complement.
TTGCGAAAGCTCGAAAAATGGCGGCTGCAGGATTCCGGCGGGAAAGTTGATGGTGTTGGTCTGCGCGTCTTCGTAAGCGTTGACCGTCGGCGGGGTCATCCCCCAAAGCGACCGGTCGGCGGGCTTTCCGGCTTGGGCGATGCGCCGCTCGATCTCAAACTTCGATGCCCGCTGCACGTTGCCCAGGAAGTCGTCACGTTTGATTTCGACGGTTGAGTAGTCGAGCCAGTGGTCGGGATATCCGATTTTGTCGACCTGAGCCTCGAGCTTTTCATGCGCCAGTTCCTTGGTTTGCGGCGACATCCATGACAGGTTGTCGATGTCCTGGGTCAACGCATCACGGATCGCCTTCACCATTTGCAGCATGCGCGCCTTATTCTCTGGCGGGAAATACTTGGTCACATAAGCCTGCCCGACGGCCTCGCCGAGATCCGCATCGGCGAAGATGGAACATCGCCGCCATCGGGGTTGGATCTGCTGCGATCCCGACAATGTGCGGCCGAAAAAATCGAAGTTAGCTTCCACAAATGGCTGGCTCAGAGAAGATGCCGACAATCGCAACACCGAAAACCGCAGGTAGGCTTTCCAACTGTCCAAAGACTCACTCTCGATCAGAGAGTTAACGCCGCTGAAGAATTTTGGCGCGGTCACCAGAAATGAACCCGAGGTTGGGGCGTGCATCGCCGCCATATAGCGGCTCCAGTTAAAAGACGGCGTCAGCGCCTGTACTTGTTTCAGCGGCATCTTGTTGTTCAGATTTTTCGGGTCGCGCCGCGTGACGATTTCCATCGCTGCTTTGGCAAGAGAGGATTCTGTCACCAGAACCGATTTTGCATCTGCGTCGGCATGCGCTTGCGACTCGCCACTCAGTTGTAATATCCCGGAAATGTATTTCACGTACTTCTCGCGTATCTGCTTCGACTTGTCGTCGTCGTTCAGGTAGAACTCGCGGCCCGGCAATCCCATACCCGACTGGTCGAGCGACAAAAGCATGACCCGCGCGTCATCAAAATCCGGAGAGGAATAGATTCCAAACAAGACGCCGGGATACTGCGCCTCAATAAAGTTCAGATTCGCAGGACGAATAATCTGATGGATATAAGCCACCACCTCCGGCAAATCAGACTTACTCTTCATCCCGTCTATGCGGTCGAATGCCGGCTTCAGCGGGGCGGCGCCCGCTTGGTTAATCGCAGCCTCATTGATGCACGACGCGTAGTAGCCGCCAACCTGCTTCTCGACAGGAGTCGGGTTCGTGGCAGCAGCCGATTGTTCGAGGGTGTTATGTACGGCGGCGACGTTCCAGATGGCGAGCGAGTTGAAGGTGCCCCAGCCCGCCTGGTCGGGAGGAATCGGATTGGCGGCGTTCCACTTCTTGCAGGTGTACTCGAAAAAGTCATTGCAGGGGTCGAGCGTCTTATCGACCTGATCGGGGCTGAACCGCTCCATCTTTGGGATTTCGGAAGAAGTGTTGGAGGCACTGGGGTTGGGCCCAGCCAGGGAGATCGCAGCCATTCCAATCACCGCCACCAAAGTCGTCAGACAACGCATAACAGCCTCCTGCAATAGAAGTGTTGACCCGCAACAGTGTAGACGTACCTTTCGAAATTCGGTTATCGCCATTCGTCCCATGCCGAATCGTTCTTCGCAACCGGGCCGCGATAGAATCATCGGGTGAATATTGTCCTGAATGATGTGGAAGCCCGGGTTCTGGGATCGCTGATCGAGAAAGACATCACCACGCCGGATTACTATCCGCAGTCGCTGAATGCGCTGGTGAACGCCTGTAATCAGAAAAACAATCGGGATCCGGTGATGGCGTTGAACGAAGGAGCGGTGCGCGACGCCCTGGCGTCATTGCAGGAAATGCGGCTCGCTGGGCCCACCAGCAGCGCCGACAGCCGCGTAACCAAGTATGAGCATCGCGAGCAGGAAGTCTTCAACTTCACGCGCGGGGAGACGGCCATTTTCTGCGTGTTGCTGTTGCGTGGTCCGCAGACTCCCGGCGAACTACGCGGACGCAGCGAACGCCTGCATCGCTTTGAAACTTTGGACGATGTGCAGGCGACACTGCAACGCTTGATGCAGCGCGATCCACCGCTAGTGCGCATGCTCGCCCGCCAACCGGGAACTAAAGAGGCCAGATACCGCCATTTGCTCACCGGGGCGGAAGACGCGGATGATGCCGGCTATTTGACCCCGGTGATGACGCATCCCTCCGACGACGACCGCGTAAGCCGCCTCGAAGAAGAAGTGGCCGTGCTCAACAAATCTGTTGCCGATCTGCAACAGCAGTTTGCCGCTTTCCGCGAACAGTTCGAGTAAGGGAGTCTATGCCGTCACTTACCCGCCGTGAATTCGTTGCAGCATCGGTAGTCGCCATTGCGGGCCAAGCGTTCCCCGCATGCTCGTTCGACCGCATCGGAACTCCCTACAAGTTGGGCAAACTGGTGCTTTCCGCCTCCGGACAGGAGGGCGCCTTCGACAAAGTGAGCGTGGATTGTCCATTCGTATTCCGACACGACGGCCACTTCTACATGACCTTCGTCGCCTTCGATGGCACTGGTTATCAAACGGGCGTGGCCTCGTCACCGGACCTGGTCACCTGGAAAAACGAAGGCGCCATACTCCGGCGCGATCCGTCTTCACCCGTGTTGCGATACAACGTCGCAATGAACTGGATCATGCGTGAGAACGGCCTCTACTCGCCCGGCGAATTGAAGAAAGTGGGCGGCGAATTTATCGGCGTCTACCACGCGTATCCCAGTCAGGGCTACGAGCAGGGTGCCGCAGTGATCGGGCTTTGCCGCAGCAAAGATTTACGGAATTGGAAAGTAGATCCGCCGTGCCTGAAGCCGGAGGACGGCGCCGAATGGGAACATGGCGGTTTGTATAAGCCCTGTTTGCTGGAAAACGACGGCAGTTATTACATCTTCTATAACGCGAAGAACCAGACGGTCGGGCCATGGCATGAGCAGACAGGCGTTGCCGTCTCGAAAGACTTGAAGACATTCACTCGATACGCAGAAAATCCCATCATCCGCAACGGCGGGCCGGGCAGCCCGGATGAGAGGTTTGCCAGCGATCCCTGTGTTTTGCAGGACGGCAAAGAGTGGGTCTTCTACTATTTCGGATTAGACGCGCGAGGGGTCGCGCGCGATCTCGCCGCAACCGGCCCCGATCTGTTTCACGCGACGAAGTGTGACCGGGTGATCATTGACGTTGGACCGAAGGGTTCAGTCGACTCCGCATACGCCCACAAACCTTCCGTCATTCAATACAAAAACGACTTGTATCACTTCTACTGTGCGGTTTCCCACGAGTCGAAGGACGAAGTGCGCGGAATTTCGGTGGCGCGATCACGGTCTTGGACTTAGTACACTCAGTTACCAAGGTACTATACGGCCTTAAACATCTGATTTTCCATTACTTACCCTAGACCCATTTCCCTTCCGCGACCCGCAAAATCATCATCTAAATCAATGACGTATGGCCCGGTTTCAAAAACTACTCTTTGCGGTTACAGTGCTTTGCCTTTGCGCGACTTCGCGGCTGCACGCGCAGGCCACGTTGCTTCTGGAAGAGCCTTACAGCTATGACGGCGCCTTTGCTGGTACTGGACACTCCGCGGTTTATCTCTCACGCGTCTGCGCAGAATCGCCACTGAAGCTGCGTCGTTGCGAACCGGGCGAGTGGGGAGTCGTTCTTAGCCGCTACCACAACATCGCAGGCTACGACTGGGTGGCTATCCGGCTTATTCCTTATCTGTATGCGGTGGACAAACCGGAGAGCATTCCGCTATTCGCCGAACCGAAGCTTGTGAGCTTCTTGCGCGAGAAGTATTTGACCAACATTCGTGAGAACTTGCCCGACGGACGCGGAGAAGCGAAAGACGCGTCCTGGTACGAGCTTGCCGGCTCAGCCTATAACCGAACGATCTACGGATACAAAGTTGAAACCACTCCCGCGCAGGATGACGCGCTGATCCGTAAGTTCAATGATGACCCGAACCGCGAATCTTACAACCTGATCAAACGCAACTGCGCCGACTTTGTGAAGGACGTGATCAATTTTTATTACCCGAAGTCGACGCATCGCAGCGTGATCAACGACCTGGGTGTGACCACCCCGCGGCAGGTTGCGAAGACGCTGGTGAAGTACGGAAAACGTCATGATAATGCGCAACTTTCCGCCTTCATTATTCCGCAGGTTCCGGGGATGAAGCGCAGCCGTCCCATCCACGGAGTGACCGATTCGATTCTCCTGGCGAAGAAATATATGGCTCCGTTGATGTTCCTGCATCCGGTGATGGCCGGGAGCGTGGGCGTCGCTTACTGGGCGGGATGGCGTTTCCACCCGGCGAAAGACGCGATGGTGTTCGATCCGCGCCGTTCGCTGGAAGCCCCGCTATCGGCGGAAGAACGCCGTATTTACAAGAGCTTGCTCGACGACGTGAAACACACCACCGCTGAGGAGGAAGCCGCGGCGAATACGCTGAAGTGGCAAAAGGTCCGCGCCACCGCCGAGCCCAGCCTGGACGAAAACGGTCACCCGATTTTGCGTCTAAAAGAAGCCGATTCGACCGTGGAGCTCGGCCTCTGCCGTGAGAATCTGCTACGCGAGTCTCCGCCACAATTGGTGCAGGAGTTGTTGATCACGCGCTTAGAGGAAGAGTTAGGCGCAGGTGCGCCGCGCGCTTCCCAGAGCGACGTAGAAAACGATTGGAAGCTGCTACAAAAGAGCTTCGCTATGGATACCGCACCGGCGCGTTCTTTCAGCAATGCCGGATTTAAGCATTAGCGGATTGCTGAAAAACTCTGTTCAATGCGCTTTGGGTGGAGTAGTCGCATCAGCGCTGCGTCCTGGGTCGCCTTTTGATATCGCGCTTTAGCGCCGGAGGTTTGGGGTTATCCCATGCCGAAGTTGCCTTTTAGCACTCAGACCGCAACCCTCGGCGGCTGAATCGGCCAAAAAGCCTTCCTGCCGCAGCGCTAAAGCGACTGCTCCACCCAAAATCTCAAACCGAACTAGCACCCACCTAAGGCCTTGCGCCAGAGGCCTCGACCTCAAGCTTTACCTCGCGTCCCACATGCAGCAGAAAAGTGCTGGGATTTTTCATCCCCCAATCGATAAACGGAATATCGAAATGGGTCGACGCCTTCCAGCCGTCCGGTTTCATTTCCACTTCGACGGGCAGCGTCATCTCATGACTGCCGCCATGAATAGAAAAGCTCCCATGCACTTGCACGGCTGACGTTCCTCCCGCTGAAACTTTTCCATCCACACGATCGGGGCGAAAAACAATCTCGGGGAACTTGGCGCTCTCCAGGACATCCTCATGCATCTTGTGATCGCGGCCCGAGTTCTCGGTATTCCCACTGGTGGCGTCGAGCACAATCTCGCCACTTACCGCGCTGGTCGCGGGATTGAACCGCACCGTTCCATGCTTGAGCGCGAAGTTGCCATGGACGGTGTGCATAGTGGCGTCCAGCGTGAACTGCACCTTCGTCTGCGCCGGAACAAACTGTAAGACCATTTCTTGCGCGAGGCTTGTTGTCGCCAGACCGATCACTAGAAGCAACGTTCTTAACATCGTGTCCCCTTATCCACACCGTGTGGCGCGTTCCACAAGCGGGTTAGATGCGGATAGATCTAACTCCAGCAAAATCAATCTTTTCCTAACGGCTGCTGCCTTGCTTTGAGTACTGCGAGTGGGGAAACCAGCTCAGGAGGACTTTATGGCACAGCTAACGCAACTCAATCTTGGCACGAAAAAGAACACCACCAACAGTACCCCGCGTCCGCAGCCGGCACACAGAAAGCCGACGGTGGCCCTGGTCGGAACCATCATGGCAACGGCTCTCGCAGGAGTGTTCCTACTCGAAAGCAGCGCCTGTTCGAAGGGCAAACCTACAGCGACGATTCAACCAGTCCGGCCGGCGATGACCCAACCCGCGGTCGCGCCACCAGCGCCGACGGTCGCAGAACAGAAACCGGTGAAGAACCATCCGCGGCAATCGACGAAGGCGACTTACAAGAACGACGAGTATGGCATCTCGCTCGTGTATCCCAAGAACTACAGCTTGAAGAAAGATGAGGAAGCCGCCCTGGAGTGGGCCGGCATGGGGCCGGTGCAGATGAACTTCGTGGAGTCCGGTGGAGAAACGATTGCCGCGATCGAGCTGCCGAAGGACTCGTATCCTGAAACCGATTTCGCTAACGGGTTCTTCAACGTCAGTGTGCATCCCAAGATGGCCGAGGCGCAATGCACCCAGTTTGCTTTCCCGGAAACCACCAAGAATGCGGCCGCGACTCCGGTGAAAGTGAAGATGGGATCGACGGAATTTTTGCAGATTGAATCGTCCGCCGGAGACGATACCAATCAGGCCGACGCCAAGTACTATCACGTCTTCCAGAACGGATCGTGCTATGAGTTCGCGCTCGGAATCCAAACCGCGCGCGATGGCGACCAGGAAGTGGCGCAAGTTGACCACAAGCAGGTCTTCAACCGCCTCAAGCGGATATTGACCACGGTGAAGATCGCTACAGTCGAAGCGCCTGCGACCACCGCCAGCGTTCCGGAAAACCCAACCATCAGCCAGAAGTAGCTGCAAAAAAGGGCCACGGCCACGTGGCCCTTTTCATTTCTCGCCCGGTTGCCCTCAACTACCGTCTCTGCGCTACACTTAAATGCCTTTCCACCAATCTCAGGAGAACACTATGTCCGAAGCGGCGCTCAGTGGCGCAGAATTCAAGAAACAGTTGCGGAGTGGGTCGCCCAAGATGGGGCTCTTCCTCAACGCCCATAGCCCGACCCTCGCCGAGCAGTTGGCCCACAGCGGCTACGACTGGCTGCTGGTCGATACCCAGCACGGTCCCATGAACTATGAAAAACTTTCCACCATGCTCTCGGGAATTTCCAGCGGCGGCGCTAAGTCTCTGGTCCGCGTTGGCGGCTACGATGACCGCCCCGGAATTCAGCAAGCCCTCGATATGGGCGCCGATGGCGTGCTTGTTCCTTACATCAACACCGCCGAAGAAGCCCGCCAGGCGGTCAGTTGCACCAAATATCCCACCGCCGGCACGCGCTCGGTTTATTTCCCGCAGCGCAGCATGAACAAAGCCGGACTTCTCGGTTACGCCGGCAACTTCAACAACGACGGTATCGTGGCGTTGCAGGTTGAAACTGCTTCCTGCATCGAGAACATCGTGGAAATCGCCGCCGTTCCGGGCGTCGACATTCTGTTTCTCGGGCAAAACGATCTCTGCATGTCGATGGGACTCTTCGAGAAGTACAAATTCCCCGACATGTATACCTCGCCGGAGCTAGGAGCAGCCACGCAAAAACTGATCGACAACGCGCGCAAGAACAACGTGATTCTTGGGGTGTTTTTGTTCGGCACTTCGCGCGTCGGAGAATTCCTGGAAAAAGGGTTCCCCTTCATCAGCGTCGGCAACGACCTGCATCACGTGCTAACGCAGTCTGGCGCCTACGTGAACGAGATCGAAGGAATCGCCAAAGACAAAGGCAAGAGCTGGAAGCGCCGCCCAACCTCGCTGTTCTAAAACCTCTTGAGGGTGCCCCGTCCAAGCTTTGCTTGGGCGGGGTTTTTTATTGGCCTCGGCTACAATGGCGCAATTGATTTGGAGGGTACATGCGGACGAAATGGGTACTGGCGGCGCAGTTGGTTCTTGCGGCTTCTTTGGTTGCGGCCCAACAACCGGCGTTATCGAAGACAGTGCAGAAATATGTCCGGGTTAACGGCGGCAAGGTTGTGCTCGAACACGTACGCGTCATCGATGGCACAGGCGCGGCGGCGATCAATGACCGCAACCTGGTGATCGAGAACGGGAAGATTGAGACAGTTCAGCCCGGCGCGGACGTCCCGGCGACTTCCGGCACCACGGTGCTCGATCTCCGCGGATATTCAGTTTTCCCCGGCATCGTCGGCATGCACAACCATCTCTTCTATATCGCGGCTCCGAATCCGACGCCGGATTCGCGCGGTGAGCCTCCGTTACTCGTCCCGCAGATGACGTTTTCCGCCCCACGCCTTTACCTCGCGGCGGGTGTGACAACCATGCGCACCACGGGAAGTGTCGAGCCATACGCCGACCTGAATTTGAAACGCGACATCGACGCCGGAAAGCTGCCGGGGCCACACATCGATGTCACGGGACCTTATCTCGAAGGGCCGGGCACATTTGCTTTGCAGATGCATGAACTCTCGAGCCCAGAGGAAGCGCGGCAGTTCGTCAATTACTGGGCCGACCGAGGCGTGACTTCGTTCAAGGCGTATATGAACATCACGAGGGCGGAACTGAAGGCCGCAATCGAAGAGGCCCATAAGCGCGGCATCAAGGTAACCGGGCATTTGTGTTCCGTAACTTATAAGGAAGCAGCCGAGGCGGGGATCGACGATCTGGAGCACGGATTTTTTGTGAACACCGAACTTGATCCCAATAAGAAGCCGGATGTGTGTTCGGAATCCGAAGGCAATTACACGCTTGAGCACATG
>DATBAT010000290.1:0-4183 GCA_036271375.1 Terriglobales bacterium | reverse complement strand
ACGGGAAAGCAATACTTGGACGGCCCATAGGGCCGTGGCTACAGGGATTGGGTTCAAACACGTCGGGCGACTGCAAGCTGCCACTTGCGTAGGGGACTGCTTCTTTCAATAAAATTATTTGTGCGGAGGGAACCAGATCAGAGGAAAGGTTCGAATCGTATGGGAGACTTGCCGCCGCAGCCGATGTCTAAGAAGTTGCCCAGCAGCACCGCACTGCACGAGACCGTCGAACAATTCCACATTCTGGTGGATAGCGTCGAGGAATACGCCATTTACCTGTTGGATCCAAATGGCAACGTGATCACCTGGAACACGGGCGCGGAAAAAATTAAAGGTTACTCCGCGGACGAAATCATCGGAAAAAACTTCGCTTCCTTCTATACAGCAGACGACGTTGCCGCCGGCAAACCGCAACGCAATCTGCGCGAAGCGAGCCGTCGCGGATACATTCGTGATCAGGGTCTGCGAGTCCGAAAAGACGGATCAACTTTCGAAGCGGAGGTTGTCATTACTGTCCTTCGTGACGATGCCGGTGAAATTCGCGGTTTCTCCAAAGTCACCCGCGACATCACCGACCAAATCCGGAGCCGGGAGTTTGAAGCGGAAAAAATCGCAGCGCAAAAAGCAGGCAAGGCGAAGGACGATTTTCTGGCGGCGCTCAGCCATGAACTGCGCACGCCACTGACCCCTGCTTTGGCAGCAGCCACATACCTTCAAGATAACGCAGAGAAACTTCCGCCAGAGTTCGCCGAGGATGTTGAGATCATAAAGCGCAACGTGAAACTGCAGGCCCGATTGATTGACGACCTGCTGGATCTCACCCGGATTGCTCGTGGCAAGCTTCATCTCGAACTGGAAGATTGCGACGCGCACAAAATTGTCGCAAACGCGCTCGAGATGGCACACTCGGCGATCGCGGCTAAGCAGTTGAACATCTCTACTGGGCTTGAGGCGAAACGGTATCACATCCTGGCTGATTGCATCCGGCTTCAGCAGGTGTTCTGGAACTTGATCAATAACGCCGTGAAATTCACCTCGCAAGGCGGACAGATCGCGATCCGCACGTTTAACGACAAAGATGGACGCTTTCATTTCGAAATTGAAGACACAGGGATTGGAATTGAGCCGCAGCGATTGGCTTCGTTGTTTCAGCCATTTGAGCAGGCTGATCCTTCCGTGAGCCGGCAGTTTGGCGGACTTGGTCTCGGACTCGCGATTTCCAAACGTCTCATCGATCTCCACCATGGCAGAATTGAAGCGGACAGCCGTGGCCGAAGTTTTGGCGCGACGTTCAGGGTTTCGCTGGACGCTTTGCCAGAAGGAGCCGCAGCGATCGGCGTTAACCATCGCAACGGCGGCAAGACATCCAAACCGCTGCGTATACTGCTCGTGGAAGATCACAAGGACACACGCCGCACATTGTCGCGTCTGCTTACCCATTTTGGTCACAACGTTGTAACCGCAGATAATGTGGAAGGCGCAATGACCGTTATGGCCTCAAACAACATCGACGCGGTGTTGTGTGACATAGGCCTACCCGATGGAAGTGGCTACGAGGTGGCCGCACAAGCGCGAGCAAAGGGAGGAATCAAGACAATCGCGCTCACTGGCTTCGGCACCGAGCAAGACGTGCAACGTTCTAAAGAAGCCGGCTTCGATTTTCACATGGTCAAGCCCATTAACTTCCAAGAGCTGCAAACGGTTCTCGACCAGCCAAGCGCGTAGCTTACCCAGCAGCTACTTCAGGAACGACGCTACGCGTACAGCTGCTAGGCAGATTGGCAAATGGAGATTTACTCGTTAGGCATAACCGTATTGCTTCGGCGACAGCCGGAAAATCGTCGTCCGATCCTTATGGCTTATGCGCCATTCTTTGATAAAGAGCTTCGCAAGCGCAACGAAAAGTAAAATCTTTCAGCACGCGTTCAACCACAAATCTAATGGGTAGGGCGGGCAGTCCTCTGCCCGCCCTTGCGCTAATGCATTTTTTGCGCCCGACGCTGCGAAGCGGGCACGAGCTGCAAGTAATGCCCCCAATTAGGTTACGAAACTTGTGAACGACTACCGGGCTGAAGAAGCCGACGCCAGTTCCGGCTCCATCAGAGCCTCCGGGTTCACGATATCTTCGGCCAGTTTGTTCAGCAGTTCGTTTGCCTCAGATTCCTCATCCAAAGTTTGTTGGAGAAGCTCCGCGGATTTATCCTGTCCAAGCAGTTGCGCAAAGGTGCGCACACTGCCGTAGCTGGCGATCTCGTAGTGCTCGACTTTCTGCGCGGCCACAATGATGGCGGCGTCGAGCACGGAATCCTCGCCATCTGCTTTGAGGACCTCCGATCCCTCTTCGATCAGGCCTTTCATGGCCTGGCAGGTTTTGCCTTTTGTCTTCTCGCCGAGTTCCTCAAAGACTTGCTCGAGGCGCCGCACGTGACCCTTGGTCTGTTCGAGATGCTTTTCGAAAGCTTCCTTTAATTCGTCTGATGAAGCCCCTTTCGCCATCTTCGGCAATGCTTTAATGAGTTGGTTCTCGGCATTGTACAAATCCCGAAGTTCCTCCACGTAAAGTTCTTTCAGTGTCTCTAAATTCATATTCCCTTTTTTCCTTTCTGTTTCTGGTTTGGTTACGAGTTGTTGTACGCGCGGTGCGCTTGCACCGGCTACAGAAAAGAAACGTGACAAAATATCGGAGTGCGCGTCTTTGCGTTTGAAAATTTTTCGAACCGAGAGAGCTCCCCAAGATCCGGCCATCAGCACTCCCCAGGATGCTGAAAAAGGACTAGTTGGTTTTCAGATTAATCCTTACCACTTGAAAACGGTTTGCCTTAGGAGCCGCACTTCCATCCGATTTCGGGTCGATTCCGAAAGCTGTAGCTAGCGATGCGACCCCTCGCGACATGTTGTTACTGAGCATGAGCCGCCTTTGTTAGATGTCAGGTAACAGCAGGGGCCTGCTCAGTTGGCAACCGGTTAACCGTCGTACTCGCACCGGAACACGCAAAAGCCCTGCCAATCCGATTTACTGGAAAGGACACACGTTATGAAGCTTAATACAACAATGCAGCAAGCAGGTGCGACCGGGTACATCTTATTGTGGCTTCTCGGCATTCCAATTCCCATTTTGCTGCTTATCTTTCTACTGCGCGGCTGCACGTAAGGGTCCCGGTGACATTGTCACCAGCAGTATTCAATTAGCTGGGTTGGCGATTTCCGGCTTGCGTTTTTTAGCGATGCCTTTCCGAATCGCGGCACGCCCGAGGACGTAATACGATGCGAGAAGCCAGGCGCGTGTCAGCTTTCAAGAATTTCTTCATTAGGCGAAGCGCCGAGTCATTCTCCCTCTTCGTATTGGAGACCGTGCAATCCGAGGGCACAAACAATTTAAAGTCGCGCATATAGGCGTCGTTTGCGGTGAAAAGAACGCAAAAGTTTCCAGCAATGCCAGTGAGAATCACAGTTTGAGTCCGCAGGTACCGGAGCAGAGTGTCGAGAGCGCTGGAAAAAAATCCGGAATGCTTTGGTTTGAGTACAAAGTAATCGTTTTCTTCCGGTCGCAGTAATCTCACCACATCTCGGCCGCGGCCATATCGTGCACAATGGTCAAGCGTTCTCCGGAAGTCGGATTTCCATCGGCCAAAATTATCATTTACATAAATTACCGGGACACCCGCTTTGTAAGCGCGTCGCTTCAAGCGTAGAAGATTTCTGGCCATTGGACGCGCGTATCTCAGTAGTTGATCCGCACCTGGAAAATCAAAGTCGTTGATCACGTCGATCAAAAGAAGAGCGATCTCGTGCTTGTCTGGCGCGCTGCCGTGGAGATCGACGTTTTTCTCTGGTATGGAGACGCTCATTGCTGAGCCCGTCGCTTCAAGCGCAGGAGATTTCTCGCCATTGGGCGCGCATATTTCATCAAATCGAGGGGGTGATGCTCATTTACGCGCTTACGAGAGCAGGCGGTGCCGTTGACAGGTTGGTTCGAGTTCCCTCCACATCGCTATCACTCAGCCGCTTGTAAACGTCGACATAGTCGGTTGCCATCCGCTCGGCCGCGAAGCGTTTCTCAAACACTTCCCTGCAACGCGATCGACTAAGATCGCGAATCCGGTTAACCCCTTTCACGGCCTCATCCAGATCTCGTACGATGAAACCCGTTACTCCGTCTTCCATCACCTCAGCAACAGATCCA
>DATBAT010000289.1:0-2738 GCA_036271375.1 Terriglobales bacterium | reverse complement strand
CCCGCGCTGCCGAAGAAGAAGCTCACGGCCATGAGCAAACTGGCCATGGGACACGTCATCCGCGTCACGTTCAGTTTTAGCGAACGTTTCTGGGATGGGATGTCGTTTGCAGGCAAGACTCTTTCGAATATGAGCTTCTTGCTGTCGCGCGATGAGTGGTTTCCTACGTGGTGGACACGGGCGCCAGAGAAGTCTCCGGTGATCACGGCTTGGGCCCCGTTTCCCTCCGCCGACAGGCTGTCAGGTAAGTCGGAAAGCTTTGTGGTGGACAAGAGCCTGGAAACACTTTCGCGTTTGCTGGGGGTAAGCAAGCTGGGAGCCCACCTGAACGCGGCGTATGTTCACGATTGGCAGAGTGATCCCTGGTCGCGGGGGGCCTATAGCTATGTGAAGGTTGGCGGCGACCGCGCGGAGCAGGACCTCGGAGCGCCTTTAAATGGAGCGCTGTTCTTCGCCGGCGAAGCGACCGACATCGTCGGCAACAACGGCACGGTGAACGGAGCAATCGCCAGCGGCAAGCGTGTAGCGAAAGAGATTACGGCGTCCTCAGGTCATGGAACCTGACTCCGGCAGTTCTCGTATCTTCCGTCGATGGACGGCAAAACGACAATCGCCCGCTGGGCGTCCCTTTTGGCTTTGGCCTACCTGCTCGCTTCTTTGGCCTCGGGAGTGTTTCTGGCTGAGGTAGCGTTGCATCCGGGGCGGCGTTTCTTGAATGCAGATCACGAAAAGGCCGCCCGGCAGCTTGCGGCCCGCGCGAAGGCCAATCTGGAAGACGTCTCGATCGTGGCCAGCGCCGGCGCTGTGCTTCGGGCCTGGAGCATTCAGCCACAGTTACGAAATGGCGATTCAGTCATCCTGCTGCACGGTGTAAGCGACAATCGCATGGGCACGATTGGATACGCCGAACTCTTGCTCACTCACGGCTACGGGGTCCTGATGCCGGATTCGCGCGCCCACGGGCAGAGCGGGGGCGAGATCGCCACCTACGGCCTGATCGAGCGCGATGATATTCAGCAATGGATTGGCTGGCTCAAAGACCATCAGCGTCCGCGATGCGTTTATGGATTTGGTGAATCCATGGGGGCGGCGCAGATTTTGCAGGCGCTGGCGTCACAGCCCGGGTTTTGCGCGGTGGCGGTTGAGTCCCCATTCGCCAATTTTCGAGAGGTTTCCTATGACCGTGTCGGGCAATTCTTTCAATCGCATTTGTTGTTCGGACGAATCATCATGCGCCCTGCCGTCGCCATCGCGCTTCTCTATGTCGAGTGGAAATATGGCTTCGATCTGAATCGCGTTTCTCCGGAAGATGCAGTTGCCAAGTCAACGACACCCGTCTTTTTGATTCATGGAAAGTTGGACCGCACCATTCCGGTGTGGCATTCCCGGAGGATTCAGACGCGCAGTCCCCGTGTGGTTTTATGGGAAGTTCCTAATGCGGACCATTGCGGCGCGGTGGGCGCCGATCCAGAGCAGTTCTCCCGGCGATTGCTGGCATGGTTTCAGCCACCGTCTTTGAATCCTGCAAACTGATAATCTTGAATAGAACGAAACAGCGCCTGAAGGCGATTCGGTTGGGCGGCCTTTTGCGGTATCGCTGAAGCGATACCCTGATACGAACCTGGCGTCGATGGCCCAATCTGAGCCGCGATACCGGATGCTGAGTGCTAATTGCTCAATGCTGCTCTTTATGTCCTACGAAAACGCAGTTGCGCGAATGTACGCGCTGGGCCATGAACTGGCACAGACGCCGTCGCACAAGTTCGATTTGGACCACATGCGCGTTTTGCTGGCGGCACTGGGCAATCCCGAGCAACGCATCAAAGGCGTGCTGATTGCCGGGACGAACGGCAAAGGATCAACCGCTTCTACGCTAGCTTCGATTTTGCAGGTAAGCGGCCTTAAGACCGCGCTCTATACCTCGCCGCACCTCATCAGGATCAACGAGCGCATCCAGATCAACGGCTCGCCCATCAGCGATGAGGAGTTCGCGCTACTGCATGATGTCGTGGATCGAACCGCCGAAAGACTAGTGAGTGAGGGTGACCTGCCGTGGCATCCTAGTTTTTTTGAGATGCTAACCGCCATGGCTTTCGAATATTTCGCGCGGCAGCGCGTGGATATCGTTGTACTCGAAGTCGGCATGGGCGGGCGGCTCGACGCCACCAACGTGATCGATCCACTGGTGAGTGTGATCACCGACATATCGCTCGATCATCAAAAATTTCTTGGCGACACCGTGGCGGAGATTGCGCGAGAGAAAGCGGGGATTATTCGTCCGGGAGGCATTGTGGTTACGCTGCCGCAGCAGCCCCAGGCGAACGACGTGATCGGCAATACGGTTATGGATCTCGGGGCTCGCGGAGTTAGCGCGGTGACGTATGTGCCGCCGGTTTCCCCGGCCAGCGCGGAGTTTCACGCTGCGCACGAATTGGCCTCGCACTATCCGCTGCAGGTGATGGGCAAGGAGATCCTGGTGCGGTCACCTCTTGCGGGCCGGCACCAGCTTCGCAATATTGCGCTGGCGATTGCTGCCGCCGAAGAACTCAGCAAGCAGGGATTTTCGATTACCGCCGACGCGGTCGAGCGTGGCATCCGCGAGACACGATGGCCTGGGCGGTTTCAGGTCATCTCTCACGGTGCGCGTCAATACGTGCTCGACGTGGCGCACAATCCGGCTGGAGCCTGGGCACTGCGGGCCGCGCTTTCGGCGTACTCCGAAGACCGTCCTTTCACTT
>DATBAT010000288.1:0-2100 GCA_036271375.1 Terriglobales bacterium | reverse complement strand
GTTTTGGCGAAGTGCCAGCCGTACCACGCTACCAGCGGAAGAACACACCCTGTGAACCAGGCGGCATCGGTCCCGTTGCGCTTTCTCTCTGGTTGCGCTCGACGAAATCCATCCACCAGCGCCATCGCCGCCAGCGTCACTGGAATCACGATCGCCGTTTCCTTCGATAGCGCGGCAGCCGTAAACCAGACTGCAGCAACCCATGGTCGACGATCGCGATCGGGCAGCGCATAGACCAATCCCCATAGCGAAAACGCCGCGGCAAAAATGTCGGCCTGCGCTAGAGTGCTCTGCGCAAACCAGACCGGGTAGAGCGCCGTCAGCACCACCGTCCAGAATGCGACCTGGCCCGAGCCGGCGATGCGATGCGCCAATCTCCAAACCGCCAGAAGCCCGAAGGACGCAATCATCAACACAGCTTCCCTCGTCACCTCCGGGTAGTAGCCGGAGAGTTTCCACCATAGCGCCAGGTAGACACTCGGCAGTGGCGGATGAGCGTTCGACATCGTGGTGATAGGGATAAGCGAGCCGGTGCGGAAGAAGTCCCACGCGGCAGGAATGTAATATCCGGCTTCGTCCCAGTAATAGGGCAAGCGCAGCAACGAAAAGTGGCTCACGTAAAGCAGCGCGAAAATCACCGGAAACACCATCCAGAGCGGGAATGGCGCGTCCATGCGCGGCTCGAGGATCGTTCTCAAACGCAATCGCTTGGGGATAGCGCTAATTGACCGGCCCCTGTGGGAAGCTCACATTTTGCGGTTCGAGATTCAGCGCGCCAAAGGCCTGTTCGTATTGGGAAAGGTTTTGCCCCAGCACATTCCACAGGGCCTTGGCCTGTTGCGGGCTCAGAAAGATCGCCTGGTGGTTGCGAATCGTAACCTGGTCGGGACTGTCGCTGGAGGCAAGGCCGAAGACCAGCGAAAAATCCCATACGCTCACGCGCACCTGCACGCTGTTGGCATAGGTCTCCCGATAGTCCGGCGTCTGCACGACATTCATCTGGGGCTGTTGCGGAGTTGGGCTCATAGTTTCTCCAGATTACCCTGTCGAGACGGCTTCTGGACCGCCCCACGAATCAGAAAGAAGTTTCGACGACGCACTGCATACGCCAGACTCCCCGGACTGCGTTAAGCTCAAAACATTGCCGTCTGAGTCCAGGATTGTGCTTTGCACGCAGGACGTGTCTTCCCATGAAAATTGATGAACAGCCAGTTGCGGTCACCGAACTGCAAGACGTGCGAGATGTATTTGAACGGCAGCGAAGCAGCTTTCGCCGGTCGGCCCCGCTGGGAATTCGACATCGGATGGAAGCTCTCGATCTCCTGCTGCAGAGCGTCGTCAATTACAAGGACAAGATCGTCGAGGCAGTAGCGGCAGACTATGGCCGGCGGTCCGCAAGAGAAACCCGGTTGCTGGAACTCTTTCCGCTGGTCGACGAAATCCGATTTGTGAAACGCAACCTCCGCCGCTGGATGCGGCCTCGCAGCGCGCCGGCGAACTGGCAATTTCTGCCCAGCCGCACAAAAATCATCTATCAGCCACTTGGAGTCGTGGGAGTCATTGGCGCCTGGAACTATCCCCTCTTATTGACGCTCTCCCCGCTGGTAAACGCCTTATCGGCGGGTAACCATGTCCTCGTTAAGCCGTCTGAGCTTGCACCCGCAACCGCCGAGGTCCTGCGTCAGATGATCAGCGAAGCATTTCCGGAAGAATACATATCCGTTGTCACGGGAGGGCCGGACGTTGCATCGTTTTTCTCGACGCTGCCGTTTGATCATATTCTGTTCACCGGTTCCGAACGCGTTGGCAAACTCGTGATGAAAGCGGCGGCAGAGAATCTCACGCCCGTCACCCTTGAACTCGGCGGAAAGTCGCCGGCTTTGGTGCACGAGTCCTATCCAATGGCAATAGCGGCGGATCGTGTCTGCTCCGCGAAATTCTGGAATGCCGGGCAAACCTGCATTGCCCCCGACTACGCGCTCGTGCCTCTCAGCAAGGTGGAAGAATTTGTTTCCGAATGCGAGACAGTCTTGTCGAAGCGGTATCCCCAGCCCGCTTCAAATGCGGACTACACACACTTAATCAGCCCGGCAGCCTGGG
>DATBAT010000287.1:0-12397 GCA_036271375.1 Terriglobales bacterium | reverse complement strand
TCGAGAAGCGGTTCTCCCACGGGCTTACCTTCCTAGCTTCGTATACCTGGTCACACGCGTTGGACATCGCCTCCAATGCCGATCTCGGAGCGCAGAACGGCGGCGACTTCCGCGACTTCCGCAATCCGGCGGCGGAGTACGGCAACGCGGACTTCGATGTCCGAAACCGCTTCGTGTTCAGCTATCTCTATGAATTGCCGATCGGCCGGGGCAAATCTTTGCCGGGCAATGCCAGCGGCGTGACCAACGAAATCTTCGGCGGATGGCAGGTGGGTGGTATCACTTCTGCGTCGTCGGGCAATTCGTTCACGATTACAGACACCAACGGCGTGGCGAACTCCGACGGACAGCAGCGGCCTGATCTTGCCGGCGATCCGCACGCTGCCCCATGCGTGGCAGGAACGTTCTTCAACACCTGCGCATTTGCCGACCCGCAAGAAGGATCGTTCGGCGACTTGGGCCGCAATACTCTACGGGGCCCTGGATATCAGGTGTGGGATTTCTCTTTGTTTAAGAACTTCGCGATCAAAGAGCGCGCCAAGCTGGAATTCCGGGCGGAATTCTTCAACGTATTCAACCACCCGAATTTGCAGTTCGCGAAATCCGGGCCGCAGAATTCGATCAACACCACGACCTTCGGCACGCCGGAGTTTGGCTTTCTGACCGCGGCGCGCGATCCACGGCAGATTCAGCTAGCGCTGAAGCTTTCGTTCTAAAAAGAATGTTCTCTGCGAGCTCTGTGCTCTCTGTTGTTAAAAGTTTTTGCCGACGCTAACGAGATGCATGAACCACAGTGGGCACAGAGTTTCGCCGAGAAGACTCACGAAGAGTGTTTAAGCGAGAGCTACATGATCGCCATTTTCTTCCCCACTCGCTTCAGCACTTCCAGTGCCTGTTGCAACTCTTCCTGCGTGTGAGTGGCTGTCATGATGGTACGGATGCGCGCTTTGCCTTCCGGCACTGTCGGAAACGCAATTCCTGTCCCCAAAACGCCTTCTTTAAATAGCTCGCGCGAGAAGTCCATGGTAAGTTTGCCATCGCCGATGATGATAGGCGTAATCGGCGTCTCACTCAGCGGGGTGGTCTTGCCTCCGATATCGAATCCTAGTAGACCGAGTTCTTTTTTCCAGAAGCGAGTGTTTTCCCAAAGCTTTTCGATGCGCTCAGGCTCTTGCTCGAGGACATCAAACGCAGCAATACAGGTCGCTGCCACCGATGGCGGATGCGAAGTCGAAAAAAGAAACGGCCGCGCGCGGTGATAAAGAAACTCGATCAGATCGCGTGTCCCGCAAACATATCCGCCGAGCGCGCCAATCGCTTTCGATAGCGTTCCAACCTGAATGTCGACGCGCCCGTGAACATTGAAGTGATCAATCGTTCCCCGGCCATTGCGCCCCAACACCCCGGACGAATGAGCATCATCGACCATCATGATCGCTCCGTACTGCTCCGCCAGATCGCATAGTCCGGGCAGCGGCCCGATGTCGCCATCCATGGAGAAAACTCCATCGGTGATGAGCACACGCTTTCCGGGCTGGTCTTTTATGCTCTCCAACTGCTCCTCGGCGTGAGCAATATCTTTGTGGCGGAACACCAGAATCTTCGCTCGCGACAGCCGCGCTCCGTCGATGATCGAAGCGTGGTTGAGGCTGTCGGAAATAATAAAGTCTTCTTTTCCCAGCACCGCCGAGACCGTGCCCGCATTGGCGGCGAATCCCGACTGAAACACCACGCAGGCTTCCACATTCTTGAAGCGCGCAATCTTCTCTTCCAACTCTATGTGGATCTTCATCGTCCCCGCGATCGTCCGCACCGCGCCCGATCCCACGCCGAACTTGCGTGTCGCTTCAAGCGCTGCCTCGCGTAGCTTGGGATGCGTCGTCAGCCCCAGATAATTATTCGACGCGAGGTTGATGACCCTCTTGCCATCAAATGTGCACTCAGCAGCCTGCTCGTCGTCAAGCACACGCAGCTTGAAGTACGTGCCTTTCTGCTTCAACTCCTGCAACTGGTCGGTGAGATAGGAAAGTGGATTACTACGGGACATGAATTCTCCAGGGATTGTGTGGCGCCGGCGTCGCGCCGGACTGAATGCGGACGAAGTCAGCTAGGTGAATCGAAGGACCGCACCTACAGGAGCGGCCCCTCTTGAGAGAAGAGAATCTACTTCAGTTCCAGCGGATCATCCAGCTTGAAGGAAACAGCCGTCTCAGCTGGGAGGACGATGTCCTTATTTCCGGTATATGCCGTGCCGGCTGTGCCGGCGCCGGCCCCGGCCAGGGCTCCGATCGCTGCACCTTTGCCGCCCCCAGCGAGTCCGCCGATCAATGCTCCCAATCCAGCGCCGCCGCCAATGAAGCCGGCAGTCCGTTTTCCCTTACCGGTCGCCGTGCGGGCAAATGACGAGGTTTTGATCGCATGCTCTTTTCCATCGACATTGATCGATGTAAGTTTGATCGCTAGCACGGCTCCGCCCTTAAACCGTCCCAGCGGCGCGGCCTGCGTGACGGTTCCCGTCGCGGTCGATCCCGAGGGAATGGCGGTCTTTCCGTCAACGTCGACGGCGGTGGTTACCGTTCCGGTAAAGGCCTGACCAACCGAGCTGGCTTTGGAACCGAGGGTCTCGCCGAGGCGAACGGTCAGCACCGTGCCCACGGGGACGATCACCGGCGGCGCGACGACGGCCTTCATTTTGGTCATGGCCGACGAGCCGGCGTCGGGCTTGGCGTCAGGCGTGGGCGAAGCCATGGAACCCGAAGCCGCATCGGTACCGGCCGGCGCGGGGCTGCCGGGGGCTGCGGCGGTGTCCGCAGGCTTGCTGTTGCAGGCCAACATGAACAAAGAGAGACCAAGAGCCAGGGTGAGTTTCGCGAGCCGCGATTGCATAAATTTTTCTCCTGCTGGGATTTTTATCAGACCTGAACGGGTCGTGCCAAGAAACTACGGACAAGAGTGTCAATTTTCAACAAGTTATGCACCGTGGGCCAAGTCCAAAATACAGGTATTACCTGATAGAACCCTAAAGATAACCCATCTATCTTCACCCTAACATCTCTCTGGTTCCAACACCTGAGACGAAATTAAACTACCTCCGTTTCGGGCCTCAGAAGAGCATGCAACGACCGGGTTGCCGTTCTTTTGGGGCTCGCCTCTCTTCAGAGCTAGGACTCCACTCCCGACGTCGACGCTTCGGTTTGCGCCTCGACTGCCTTGGTGTATGTTGTGGTCTTTCTTCGCCGCAGGTCGTGGAGCAACCGGGACCGCAATAACCAGAGTCCGACCGCGACCGCCCCAGCGAACGTGGTCGTGGCCAAGCCGAGGGATTTCAAGTCCGCCACGCGCCCGCCGCTCAGCGCGACCAAACTACCAACTTTGTAAGAGAGTCCGGCTGCCACGATGGCGATCAGTGCAGTCTTGCCCAATTCAGCCCAATGCAAGCCTGCGAAGGGAACCAAGCCTCGGCGATGCAACAAGTAGGCAATCGCGACGCAATTGATGGTGATGCCAATGTCGGATGCGATCGCCAGGCCGGTGGTGTCCATCACGCGGTGCAATGCCGAGTACATGGGCAATGACGCCGCGAAGATGGCAGTAGTCGCGATCATCGGCACCAGGGTATTTCCTGATGCGTAGTAGGCTCGGGCGTATAGCGACTGTGCCGCCCACATCGCCAGCGAGATCGAAAACCACGCGAAGTACAACGCGGTCACTTGGGAATCGACAAAGGTAAAATGTCCGCGGCGGTAGGCAAGATCGATCAGCGGGAGAGCGGTGCTGATCATGAATCCGCTGGCCAGTAGAGAGAGCGAGGCCAGCCGAGACACCGAATCATTTACCGTACTCGCGTATTCCTTAAATCGCTTCTCGCCGTAGAGACGCGCGAAGAAAGGGAAGGACGCCTGACCCGCGGCCTGGCCTAACACCGCAATGGGAACCAGAAACAGTCGCTTGGCATAGTTCAGTCGGCTGATCGCGCCCGCAGAGCCTGAGGCGAAGTGGCGGAGGATCCAGTCGTCGGCCGACACTAGTGAAACTCCAACCATAAGCGGCACGGAGAGCCGGACCCACTCGCGAAACGAAGGGTTGCGGATATCGAAAGAAATTCGATATCCAATGCCCATGCGCGCGGCGCCTACGGCGCTGATCAGGAAGATTCCAAAGAATGCGCCGCCCACCGCGCCGTATGCCAGCGAGGCGATTCCCGCCTGTTTCGCGAAGATAAGGCACCCCAGAATGATAAAGAGGTTGTAGATGAGCGGCCCTAGCGCCGGCAGTAAAAAGCGCCGGTGCGTCAATAACACCGCCGAAACCACGCCGCCTACGTAAAAGAAGATCTGCGCGGGAAGCAGAATGCGCGTCAGATGGTTGCAGAGGACAAGTTGTTCAGCATTGAAGCCCGTCGGACCGCCGAACATCCAGGCGTTCAACTGGGGAGTGAAAATTTCCGCCAGAACTATGCCGACCAGCATGACCGATGTCATTACGGTAATGATGGTCGAGAAAGTTTTCTGAGCGTCTGCCTCGCGCTTCTCGGCGAGAAAGCGGCTATAGATGGAAACAAACGTGATTGAAGCCGTGCCGCCCGCCACCAGATAATTTACCCAATCGGGGATGGTGAACCCGGCGTTATAGGCGTCGGTCATCTTATTGGCCCCGAAGGCCCAGGCGATGTAGAGTTCGCGTGCGTACCCGATGATGCGCGAGAGCATCACCATAACCATCAACAGAACCGTGGCGGAAAAAGCGCTGTGCTGGTGGGAGGGCCGAAGCAGTTGGAAAGCCCGCGAGAGAGGGCTGACAGATTTAGACGACGAGGGACTCTCCGGCACGATGAGCCGATTCTACACGGGGCAGATGCCGTTCCCGGTTACGAGCGATGGTTCGCGCTGTCGAGGTTGGAGTAGAGACGTTGCTTTGCAACGTCTCTACACCAACTATTTACCATGGGTATCTTTCACCACCGCGCCACCCTTCATCACAAAACTCACATGCTCCAACGCGCGCACATCCGCCATGGGATCGACGTCCACCGCAATGATGTCGGCATACTTGCCGGCTTCCACGGTCCCAACATCCTGCGAGCGGCCGATCAGATCTGCCGCATTGAACGTCGCCGCCCGGATCGCCTGTGCCGGTGTCATGCCGTACTTCACCATGTAGAAAAACTGTTTGGCATTGTCGCCGTGCGGATAGACACCCGCGTCGGTTCCGAAAGCCATTTTCACTCCCGCTTTAAATGCCTTCTCGAAGTTCTCGCGCTGTAAGCGGCCCACGCCGCGCTCTTTGTCGATTTTTTCCTGGCTTAATCCAAACTTCGGGGCTTCGTTCAGGATGTAGTCGTCGTTGTAGATATCCATCACAAAATAGGTGCCGTGCTGCTTTGCCAAACGGATGCCTTCGTCATCGACCAGGCTGGCGTGTTCGATGGAATCGATTCCGGCGAGGATCGCGTTCTTGATGCCTTCCGTGCCGTGTGCATGCGCGGCGATCTTACGTCCCGTCATGTGCGCGGTTTCCGCGGCGATCTTCAATTCTTCCAAGGTATATTGCGGAGCTCCGGGTTTATCACCCTTGGATAACACTCCGCCGGTGGCGAGAATCTTGATCACGTCCACCCCGTACTTGGCCTGCGCGCGAATCGTGTGGCGAAGTTCTTCGGGGCCGTCGGCGATGCCAAAGTCGCGCTCATCGGGGAACATGGTGACCCGCGTCTGCGGCGAATAATTATTAAGGTCGCCGTGGCCGCCGGTAATCGAAATTCCGGGGCCGCTGGCTACGATGCGCGGGCCGGGAATGTATCCCTCATTGATGGCGTTGCGCAGATCGACAGCGAGAAACGGCAGCGAGCCGACATCACGGACCGAAGTGAATCCGGCTTCCAGCGTTTTCTTCGCATTCACCACGCCGGAGAATGCACTGTCGAACGGAGTCATCTTGAAATCGTAAATCTCGTCATAGCGGTCGGCGCGCGAGCCCAGGTGGGTGTGGCAGTCGATCAGTCCTGGCAGGACGGTCGATTTTGACAGGTCGATCACGTTCGCTCCCGGCGGAATGTTTACCTTGGCGGCGGGACCGACAAATTTGATCCGCTCTCCTTCAACCACGATGACCTGGCCTTCGCGTACCTCTTCGCTCGCCGCGTCAAACAGCTTTCCCGCGCGAATATAAGTGGTCGTCGGTGCGGGTTGCGAAAACGCCAGGCTGGCGACTAAGCAGATAAAGAGGACAGCGCATTTCTTGAACATGAGTTCTCCAGTCAGGAAAGATGACCGAGCAGTGTCGCCGTCACTAACTTTTGTTGTCAAGTCGCATCCCCTCCTCTTTCAGTATCTTTTTCTGCGTGTGCCTTTGGTCTCCCACCAGAAAGGTGTACGCTTGTCGCCCATGGCCAGAAGTTGGACTGCGATCCTCTTAGGTGTGCTTCTCTGCGCGTCCGCGACGGGGCAGAATTTTGCCGACATCAAACCTTCGCCCCAGCAGGTCGAATGGCAGGATCTCGAATTCGGCGTCATCATTCATTTCGGCCCCAATACGTTTCTCGATCGCGAGTGGGGCGACGGAAAGGCCGATCCGAAAGTTTTTGCTCCGACGCAACTGGATGCCGAGCAATGGGTAGGAGCCATCAAGGCTTCTGGCGCGAAGTATTTAGTTCTGGTCGCCAAGCACCACGACGGATTTTCTCTCTGGCCTACTGAGCAAAGTAGTTACAGCGTTGCCAGCAGTCCATGGAGAGACGGCAAGGGCGATCTGGTCCGCGAGGTGTCCGAAGCCGCCAAAAAATACGGACTGAAATTCGGCGTCTATCTTTCTCCCTGGGACCGTCATGAACCGCGCTACGCTGACTCCGCTGCTTACGACAAATACTACGCAGCCCAGCTTGATGAACTGGCGCAGAACTATGGAGACTTAACCGAGTTCTGGCTCGACGGTGCCGGAAGCGCTGGCCACGTCTACAACTTTCCCGGCATCATCGAAGAACTTCGCACCTACCAGCCCAATGCGCTGGTCTTCGCCGACACCGGCCTTTTCGAATACGGAGACATTCGCTGGGTGGGCAATGAAGACGGTACGATTCCCTACGAAAACTGGAACGTTATCGATCGCCACGGGTATCTGCGTTGGCGGCCCGTCGAAGTCGATACGCCGCTGCGGAAGGGACATTGGTTCTGGCACCCCCACGATGAAGCATCATTGAAATCGTTGCCAGAATTAGTCTCGCTCTACGACCGCAGTGTAGGACGGGGTGGCCAACTAATGCTAGGCCTTGCGCCTGACCGTCGAGGACTTCTCCCGGAATCCGACGTGAACAGGCTGAAGGAGTTAGGAGCAGCGATCACCCAGCGTTACAAGACCAATCTCGTGGCGCAACGCATTGTCACAGACGATGACGAGAACAACGCGCTCGACGGCGACACTTCCACTTTCTGGTCGGCTCCCCCAGGTTCGCGTCACGCTACTATGGAAGTGGATTTTGCCAAGCCAATCACGTTCGACCACGCGTTAACCATGGAATGGCTCAACGACGGTCAGCACGTGCAGCAATTCCGAATTGAAATCCTGGATGGCACAACCTGGAAGGCAGTCGTCGAAGGCCACGCCATCGGGCACAAACGAATCGATGGCTTCGCCCAGGTAACGGCGTCGCGTGTCCGGCTGAATATTCTTTCGTCATCGGGCGAAGCCCGTATCCGGGAATTCCAGTTGTTCCAGGTTGAAGCCACTCGTTGAAAGACGGCATCTTTCATGGTTCAGCTTTCTTTTTTTGACACAACCACATAACCGCCAAGATAATTCGACCGTGCCTGACTCCGCCGTCTTCCGCCGATCTTTCCGCAAAGATTTCCCGGCCGCTGCCCGCGGCGAGGGGGTTTACGTCTACGACACACAGGGCAAGCGCTATTTAGATTTCTCGGGATCAGCGGCCGTCAACTTCATCGGTCACGGCGTCGGCGAGATCGGCGCGGCGATGGCGGATCAAGCGAAACAGTTGGAATTCGTTCACACCAGCCAGTTCACCACCCCGGTAGCGGAAGACTACGCAAGAGAATTGCTGGAATTCGCCGGAGAGAATTTCCTCGGCGGCGCGGTTTACTTCACCAGCGGCGGATCGGAAGCCATCGAGACCGCGCTAAAGCTGGCCCGCCAGTACCAGGTAGAAATCGGACAACCGGAGCGTCACCAAATCCTGAGCCGCACCCAGAGCTACCACGGATCGACGTTAGGGGCTCTCGCTGTTTCCGGCAACAAACGGCGCCGCGAAATCTACCTGCCCATGGTGCGTGAATTTGCGCACATCGGAATCCCTTACTGCTATCGCTGCGAAAAAGATTGCACCGATGGTTGCCGCCGGTGCGGCGAAGAGTACGCGCAAGAATTAGCTCAGGCCCTCGATGGCAATTCAGCCGCTTTCATCTGCGAACCGGTGAGCGGTGCAACGCTAGGCGCTGCGCCGTCGCCTCCCGGATATCTGCAGAGAGTTTCTGAAATCTGCCACCAGACCGGGCTGCTGTTCATAGCAGACGAGGTGATGACCGGCATGGGCCGCTGCGGGCGCAACTTCGCCGTTGACCAATGGGGCGTCGCGCCGGACATCCTGGTTGCAGCCAAGGGACTCTCCAGTGGCTACGCTCCTCTGGGTGCCGTAATTGCGAACCAGAAAGTCGTGCAGGCGATCGCCTCCGGCTCGGGAGCGTTTCTTCACGGATTCACTTACAACGCACATCCCGTTTGCGCAGCGGCCGGTCGCGCCGTGCTGAAATTCATCAAGACCCACGATCTGGTGAACGCTGCCGATTGCGACCGGAAGGAATCCATGGCCGGGACTCTGAAGTCTGCGCTCGAGACTCTGAGCGACATAGATTCGGTCGGCGACGTCCGCGGCATGGGCCTGCTCAGGGCAGTGGAGTTCGTGGCCGACAAACCGAGCAAGCGGCCATTTCCCCCCAGCCAAAACTTTGCCGCCAAAGTAGGACAGGCCGCCAGTGCCCGGGGTCTGCTCGTCTATCCCATGCAAGGATGCGTCGACGGGACCTCCGGCGACCATTTGTTGTTGGCCCCCCCGGCCGTCATCACCCCGGAACAAGTCACGTGGGCCGTCCAAAACCTGCGAGAAGCCATCCTGGACGTGAAGTGATGTCCGCCGCTAACCGATTGATATAACGCCGGTTAGTGGTTGAGGAACGTTTTATCCGCGAAGCATTGCCTAAGTTTGCCCTAAGTAGGAAATTAGACCTCGTAGTCGACGGAGGTGCTCGTGGCCACTCTGCTTGTTCTCAATAAACCTGCGAACGCCAATCGGCTGAACGATAGCCTTCTAGCCGGAGCCGAAAAGCGCTCCCTGATCTGGATGGCACGGCGGCTTCCTTTAGCCATCCAGCCTGACCACCTGACTGTCCTTGGTCTGGGCGCGCAGGTTATGGCAGGGGCAAGCTATGCCCTGGCCCGTTACAACCGCTTTTGGCTCCTGGCGGTCATCGGATTTCTGTTTCTCAACTGGCTGGGCGATAGCCTCGACGGCACCCTGGCCCGGGTTCGCAATCGCCAGCGTCCGCGATATGGGTTCTATGTCGACCATATGATCGACAGCTTTGGCTCGCTCGCGCTGATGGGTGGGCTTGCGCTATCCGGTTACATGCATCCGGTGATCGCCATCGGATTGCTCATCGCTTTTCTGCTGCTCTCGATCCAGTCGTACCTGGCCACCTATACGCTGGGAGAGTTCCAGCTTTCCTTCTGGAGCTTCGGCCCTACCGAACTGCGAATCTTGCTCGCCGTGGGAAACCTGGCGCTTTTCCGCTGGCCGGTAGTGCTTCACGGGCACTACCGTCTCTTCGATATCGGCGGAACTATCGGCTTGGCGGGAATGGCGGTGATGGTGGTATGCTTCACCGCGAAAAATACTTCCCGCCTCTACCACGAGGAAAAACTTCCACGAGCATGAAGCGCTGGCTCAAATTCAACGCGGTGGGATTCGGCGGAATCGTTGTGCAGATGATAGTTCTCCTGTTGCTGAAGAGCGTTTTGAAATTGAACTATCTCGCGGGAACCGCTTTGGCCGTCGAAGCCGCCATTCTGAACAATTTTTTCTGGCACGAACGGTTCACTTGGCGCGACCGCACGAAGGCCAACTCTGTGAGTCGATTCGTGAAGTTCAATCTTACGACAGGTGCAATCTCAATCCTCGGAAACCTCGCCATCATGAGCGTGCTGGTGGGGCGGTATCACGCCAACTATCTCATCGGCAACGGGATTTCCATTGCAGCCTGCTCTATCGCCAATTTCCTGGCAAGCGATCGTTTTGTGTTTGAAAAAAAATCTCCGGGAGCGGTTCGCCCCCGGAGCCACCTCGCCTAGTGCACTGCGTTGGGATTTCCTAATTCATAGAACGCTTCCTGTACGGTGGCGTTCTGGCTAATCGTCAGTATGGCGAATCCGTTGAGCACAAACGGTGCAACCGGCCCTGGCGTATGCGAATAGTATTCCACCTGCTGCGGCACCAGGGCCTGAAGGTTCCACGCGTTGCCGAACGGGAGAGCCGCGTGTCCCAGGCACCGCGGCCGCGTTATCCCGGTTGCGGCTTGCGGCGTATACACAATGCCGTTGTGCACATGTCCCCAATACCAATACGCCGGGTTTCCATTTAATGCGGCGCTGGCTTGCTGCCATAGTCCAGTTTGTGCAATGGGCTTCCCGGTCCACCCTTCCGTGAGCCCGTTGTGGTGGGTCATCAGCATGATTTTGTCAGGCGAGATATTTTGCTGCTGGACTGTCGTGTGCACCCATTGAAATTGCGCATTTGGCGCGCCAGGAATCACTCCATTCATAAACATCTTGGTGGCGTAATAAGCGGAGTCCAGCGCAAAAATTGTCCATCCGCCAAACTGAAGAGCGAAATAGCTGCTGCCTTTTTGTAAAGAAAACAATGGATCCGCCAACGCCGCATAGTAACCCCGCGCTCCGCCGTACATCTCATGATTGGAGTTGAGCGTGAAGCAAGTGTGATCCGGAACGCCCGCGGCATGCAGCACGTCCAGCAGGTTACGAGTCTCTTCCCCATAGTCGAGCACATCGAGATCGGAAGTCCCCGCGTAGTAAACGTCTCCCAGATGAATGAGGTAATCAGGCTTGTTGCTCATGATCTGGGTTAACAACTGCGCGGGGACAGCCTGTCCCGAACCCCAATCGCCAAACACGGCGATCTTGATCTGCGATTTGCCCGCACCCAGAGGAATGACCGAGGCATTCTGCGTGTTGAATGGAGCAGGCTTCCACGGCCACAGATGCGGCGGATAATGAAGTTTATCGGTGATGTAATCGCTCAGCCAGTAAGCCGCCCAATTCACCACCGACCAGAGCCAGCCCTCGTCCAATTGCTCGTAGGGATGGATCCCGTAAGCGGTGCCATCGTCTGCGATGATCGCCGTATTCTCTACATCCAATAAAAGTTGGCTGAAATCGGTGGGCTGGATTTGCGTCTTCACTCCATTGAGAGAAAATACTTCGCCCAACACCCACCACAACTTTTTCACGATCGAAGCCAGGATCGGGGAAAGATGATTGAGCAAATTCGCGGGCAATGGATGCTCAATGGAAAACAGCACCGGACCCAGTTCGATCGGCGCTTGCGGATCATATTTTGCAGGTTGCACCGGGGGAGTGACCGGACTCCAAATTTTTGGGGTTTGGTCGTACATCAACATGGCCAGCATGTAGTCGGCGCTTTGCAGTTCAATGCTAAGTTCGGCGAACCATCCGGGCGCGGCTTCACTCTGGATGCTGCGCTTGATGTTATCGAGGTCTTGGGGAGAGAGTTTGAGTAGTTGAGCAACAGCGGCGTTAGGTGTCCGCACAGAGGCCTTCCTTTCGGGCTTTCGCCCGTTGATCGAAGAAGTTGAGTTACCTGGCCCGTGGGGAAGAACGTCGAATTTCTCTGTGAAACTCTGCGGTTAAGATTTTTGCAAATACCGGCAAAAGATCCAACCAAAAGAGGGCACAGCGGTCACAGAGAGACTTCTGAGGCGATGATGGTAGGTCGCGGGAAAGCGGAAGTCAAACCGAGAGTACAGAAGCTAGCACCTGACGCGCCGCTTCCTGGCCTGAGCGGATGCAGTCGGGTATTCCGATGCCGCGATAAGCGTTGCCGGTAAGAGCGAGTGTGGGGAATGCCTCTTTGAGTTGAGAAATCCGGTCCAGGCGTGCGAGATGGCCTACGTTGTACTGCGCCATGGCGTCCCGCCATTTGTAGACCCGGGAAAAGTTCGGCTCAGCGGTGATTTTTAGAATCTCTCTCAACTCGCGTTGCACAATCTGCACGATCTCGCCATCCTCCAGATCGAGGACGGCTTCATCGCGAGTGCCTCCCAGGAAGCAGCGAATCACGGCGCGATCTTCCGGGGCG
>DATBAT010000286.1:0-2110 GCA_036271375.1 Terriglobales bacterium | reverse complement strand
CCGATTGGCGCGGCTTTCATTCACCGCATGAACGTGGAGGAGAGTGCCCTATCGGGCGCGCTTGGCCCGCAATACACCGATTACATGCGGCGCACAAACCGGCTAGTGCCCTTCCTTTATTAAACAGCGACATCCCAACCGAACGATCGTAGATAGTTGAGCATTGAGGGGGTGAGAGTTGAGAGCCGCCAGCCTGCAGTCACCGCCTAAGCGAAGCGCCTCGCCGCGAGGAAGTAAAAGAGAGCTCCGAGCCCGCCTGGCAATTAGCAGCCAAGAACGGAAGCGAGAGATCAGGGATCACGAAGAATAGCCAATTGTGTTTTGGCAATAAAAGACGATACTTGGCGTCTCAGCTGCGATTTCCCGAAACGCGATCAGGGTCCCACTCCGTTTCGGAATTTAACTCCGTCAGCCTGATTGTCACCGTCAGCTAAATTATGAAATCAAATCTAGTCAAAGCCGCCGCCGAAGTTATTCCTAATCCGAAAATCCTGGTGAACATGGTCTCCCAACGCGTTCGACAACTTTGTCTCGGTCATCGACCGATGGTCGAATTTGTTCCTGGACTGGGTCACGCTGATATCGCGCTATCAGAGATCGCTGCGGGGAAGTTGAGCTTTGAATTGATCCTCAATCAGAGCGACACCGATGCAGCGCGGCAGGTGGTGGAGTTTCCCGGGATCCGTGTGGCGAAGTCGAAGAAAAAAGCAGCCTAACAAATCTTGGGTGCGCCACCGTTGTGATCGACGATCTGCTTCGCACGGCCGGACATATGCGAAAGAGAAATCAAGAAACCAGTGCTCGTTCCCGAGTGTTGGTCCTGGTGGACGAATCGAACGTCGGGAGTTCCGTGCGAACTGCAGGACGCGGGCTCGATTGGTTAAAGCTCCGCGATTTTCTAGCCGGCCCGAACACTGGACGCGATCTGATCGAGATGGTGGTCTATGCCGGATTGCCGCCCGCCATTCCAACCTGGCAGGACGAGCGGGACAGGAAAAACAAGTTCGTCCATTGGCTGCGCTCCAACGGATTCATGGTGGTGACAAAAGACGGGGCGCCCGCCGAAGAAGGTCATTACAAGGCGAACGTGGACGTGATGATGGCGATCGATGCGCTCGAGCTTTCCATCGAAATGCGGCCCGATGTTGTGATTCTCGTCACTGGGGACGCCGATTTCGCTTATCTCGCCACCAAGCTGCGCCGGCACGGGATCCGCGTGGAAGTTGCATCAGTTGCCGCGAATCTCGGGAACATATTGAGATCAGCCGCGAACGAGGTGATCGATCTGGCCGAGCTCTTTCGCACGTTCGAGATCATCAATACGCGCGACGTGGGACGAGTACACGTAGGCAGCCAAGCAACTAGGTCGCTGGCGGGAGCGCGGGATGAGCGACCGACCAAAGTTCAGTTTGCGCCAGCGCAGGTATCGCAGCAAACGCGGCCGCCGCAACAACGCAGACGCCCGCCCCGGTTCCGTCCCGTTGCTACGGCACGACAACCGGGCGAAAGTTAACGTTTATGGGGCACAGCAAAGGCAGAGACAACGCTAAGAGACGCGCAAAACGCCGGAAAAAGTCTGAGCGCCTTGCGCTCGCTAAGAAAGCGAAGCCAGCTACACGCGCTACTCCGTGAAATATTTCGCGGCAAGAGATTGTGCGTCACTGCCCATCATATTAGACGCTGCTTTGCTACCCAGCAGTTTTCGCAACAAAGATTTCGCTTCATTTTTCTCCTGCTCCGACACCTCGGCTTGATTGACCGCGGTGATCACTTTCTCCAACGCCTCCGTAATCGCCTGCTGCTGACTGCGCCTTTCCCTCGATGTTTGCTCGCGCTTTGAAACCGCGGGTCGGCGGCTCTTATCGATAGAAACCGGGATCGGAGGCTCGACGCCAGCTTCGAGCACTTTGACTCCGAAATCGTTTATCTTCGCAAAGCCGGACAGTAGACCCATCCCGCTCTTTTCTTCGAGAGGCGTCCAGTCGATGAGGCGATACTCTGAAAGCTGGGCCACGGCGCGCAGCCAGTCGCGGCGATTTATACCCGCTGGCGGCAGAACGGCATGCTCAGCCTGTCCGAATGGAAGCAAACCTTCGCCTCGATGTTCATA
>DATBAT010000285.1:0-14241 GCA_036271375.1 Terriglobales bacterium | reverse complement strand
TCACCGCGACGCCATCGCGTACCGGGTTTTGGGGTTGCGCGAAGACAATATGGTCACCCGCCGCTGGTACTACCTCATTCCCGCCAAGGGCGATCCCATCAAGCTGGTGCACAAGATCGAGTCCGGACACCTCGACTCGCTTCCCGGCTCGAAGTTCCAATACGCCGGATGGCAAGACCTGTTCGACAAACTGAAGACTCTGCTCGCCGGTTGCTCAACCCTTGCGATGCAGTACTCGCCGAATAATCTTGTCTTCACGATTTCATTGGTGGACGCTGGAACTGTCGATCTGATTCGCAGCTTCGGCAAGACCATTGTCAGCTCGGGCGATCTGGTGGCACGTTTCGAATCCACCTGGACGGACGACCAGATCAAGTCTCACTTCGCCGCTGCCAGAGCGGTCGATGAAATCACCGCTGCCGCCTTTCAGGAAATTGGACGCCGTGTGCGCAACGGCGGCGCCACCGAATACCAGATCGCGCAGTGGTTTATGGAGGCATTTGCCCGCGATGGCTTAGTCACCCACGATCCGCCGATTGTCGCAGTGAACGCTCACGCCGGCGATCCGCACTATGAACCACGAGCACAAGGCTCCGCCCCCATGCGGGAAGGCGATCTGGTTCTGCTCGATGTCTTCGCCAAGCAGAACATCCCAGACTCCGTCTACTACGACATCACCTGGGTCGGCTTTATCGGGACTTCTCCATCGGAAAAAATCCGCGAAGTTTTCGAAATTGTAAGGCAGGCTCGCGATGCCGGAGTAAAGACCGTCATCGACGCGATCTCAGCCGGCAAAACTCTAGCTGGCTGGCAAGTCGACCGCGCCGCTCGCGGCACCATCGAGAAAGCCGGGTACGGAGAATATTTCATCCACCGCACCGGGCATTCCATCGGCACCGACATCCATTCCAACGGCGCGAACATGGACGATCTCGAGATCCACGACGAGCGCCTTATCCAGCCTAACTCCTGTTTTTCCGTGGAACCGGGCATCTATCTGCCGGAATTTGGTGTGCGCCTCGAAGTCGATGTACTGGTGCGCCCCGGAAAGGCCGAAGTTACTGGTAAAATCCAGAGTGAGATCGTAATCATCTGAATGGCTAATACCGCGGAAGAAAAAACCAGCCTCAGCGAAGTTCCCGGCGAACCGGCTTCGTCCTTAATGCAAGTCCTTGTACCGGCCGTGGGATGGCTCATCCCGGGTGCCGGCCACTTGCTCCTCAAGCGTTGGATTCGCGGCACGCTATTGCTGGTATCTATCGTCGCCATGTTTCTGATTGGCCTCGCGATGGAAGGGCACGTCTACCACCCCAATGGCGGAGACATTCTCGACATGCTGGGATTCGTCGGCGACGTAGGCGCGGGCGCTTTATACATCCTCAGCCAGGCGCTGGGATGGGGGCCGGGGGCAATCGAGCACGCCACCGCCGACTACGGCACAAAATTCCTTATCGTTGCCGGTTTGTTGAACTTCATCAGCGTGGCTGATGCCTACCACATCGCGATCGGGAAAAAGAAATGACTCTGACCCTGTCCCACTTTTCCTCGGCAGTGCTCTTCGCGGTCTTCGCCTCGGTCGTCTTCGGCATCACCCAGCGTAACGAAGCGCGCGCCCAGGTCCGCTACGGGCTCTATTGCTTCTCGATGTTCGTGGGAGGGGTGGTCGTTGCAGGTTGGGTAATGTGGTTCTTAAGGAGATAGCGTCTAGTCCTTAAGAAGCTGAATGCTGTTCTCACCCTTCCCAAACAAACGCATCAAACACCCGCTGCTTCTCGAATCCCAGCCGAAGATAAAGCTCAACCGCCCGGGTATTCGCCTCCGTCACAGTAAGCGACAACGTCGAAAAATTGCGCTTCCGCAGATTGGCGGTTGTGCAGGCAATTAAAGCCTCGCCAATGTGGTGCAGCCTGAATTCTGGCAACACGCAGACTTGCGTGATATGCCCCACGTCGTGCCGCACCCGAGAGCAAAGAATCAACCCCACCAGGCTCTTGGATTGTTTGTGCACAGCCACAAAGGACGACTCGGCGTCGAAGGTTCCACATCCCGGGAAGCGCACGATATTGTTCAAGAATCGCAACGAACCTGTCAGTGTCCGGTATTGATCGTTGATCTCGGCGTCGACATGGCCACGGTAGGCGGTGGTGATGACGGCTGCCGCCGCTTGATAGTCGGGCTCGCCCCATGGACGTAGCTCCACGTCAGAGGGCAGCGTAGGCGCGGCGTGGCCCGCCCGACCTATCGGCAGCAACATGAAGAGGCGGCGGTGGCGATGGAATCCCTGGCTCAGAAATGGGTTGGCTAACACCCCAGTCTCGTGAAGCAGAAGCTGCGCCTCGATACGATTAACGCCCGGCGATTGTTGCAGAGTTTCAATGACGTGGGTCAGCAACCGCTCCTCCACCGCCTGTGGATCGGACACCCGCCCATCGTTGGCAACAAACAGGTCGCCAATGACTCCCTTGCTGCTTTCGTAGACGAAGAACGCGTATCCCACTACGCGGCCGCGCTCGAGCGCGGCGTAGCCGGGAAGTATCTTGGTATCGATGTAGCGCAGGATCATCGACGCCGAACCGCTGTAGTCCCAGGAGAGCAAGCTCGACCAGACTTGCATCTCGTCATCCAGAATGGAGCGCAGATCAGACGACGAGAAATGCCGCAAGTCGAGAATTTCCACTAGAGCGCTCCGCATCCGGTGAACGGCGGAACGCGAACTTGCTGGGCTTCACTCGGGATGTCAGTGTCGTTTTTGTAGGCAGAGGCCATAGCCGGTCCCGTAGTTAGATATGCCTTCAAGTCTATCGAGAAATTGTCATCCCGGGCGAAGCCGAGGGAGCTTGTGTTCCGCGCGGGCAGAGAATGGAGTGTAGTTCCTCGAACACAACCAGCGAAAGGGGTGGCACAAGGAGAGTAATCGCCATCCCCAACGGCCTATCGGCCGGCAATAATGAAAACCGGATTCTGCGGCGGTGGCACATCCTCATTTGCGCTCGGTGTGCCGAACGGCGCCTTTAGATCGATGACGTGAGTATCGTCAGAAGTGCGAATCACCGCCGTGCTGCCGGCGTCACAGTTCGACACGTAGACGCGTGTACCGTCTATGGCGGCGGAGATGAATCGACGGAAGCGCGCCGAATCACACGCGATGACGTTGGGAACCTCAACGCTGGTTCCCGGATCAACCGCTACCGTCGTCTTCACACTATTGTCCGCCGTTTTGATCACGGTCACATTGGTGGCCGTGCAAGGCGCGGTTTCGCCTGCTGCGCAGTCCGCGTCTTGATTAGTGACGACGTAGGCGCGCGTTCCATCCGCTAGAGCAGTGATCGCAGCCACCGTGCAAGTGGAGCAAAGCGATACGGTCGGCAACGGAGTTAACGCGTCGGTTGACACGTCGTAGACCGCCACCTGATGCGCCGTAGAGTTCGCTACATACAGCCGATTGTTCGACTGGCTGTAGAACATGAAATTCGCGCCCGCGCCCGCATTCGCTGGAGTGCCTAAAACTCCATCCGTGAACGGGTCAATCATGGTAATAGCGCCACTGGCGTCCAGCACAAAAACGCGGTGGTTGTCGGAACGCGCCACTGCCCACACCGGCGCGGCCAGGAGTCCGATCGTAGCGTTCACGCTTTTGTCGCTAGTGTTGATCGCGGTAACGCTGTTGCCCCCCTGATTCAATACGTAAAGCTTTTTGCCATCGGGAGTTTCCGTCATCGCAATGGGATTGTTTCCTACGGGAATCGTGACCGTAGCCACGTTGGTGCCGGTAGCGATTGCCGCGACGTTCGGAGTCACCGATGCACCATCTCCCAGATTCGCCACATAAACGAAGTCCGTCTGTGTGGTGTAAACAAAATTGGGATGCGAGCCCGCCGGCAAGCTGACCGTATTTACTGTGGTTGAGTCGGAAGGGGAATACTCCGAAACCGTATCCTCTTGAATATTGGCCACATAGACACGAGCCCCATCGGGCGTTAGAACGCCGTGCACCGGGCCCAGTCCGACCTTGGCGATCGCGACGTTGGTGTCTCCGGAAACGTCGACCCGGCTGCTGGCGCCCGGGTTTGAAGTCGCTCCGTTAATGTTCTGGCTCAGGATTAACGCGTAGTGGAACGCGGCTGGATCAGGCGGGTTCGGCGTCACTGGAATGGCGACCGGCCGGAAAGTATCCCCGCAGCTAACACAGATAAGAGCGAGTGCCAAAACCACCGCAAACCGGACCGAGCGCAACGCCGTCATCGACACACCGCGGGTAAGATCCATTGTTTCAATAATAGTCCTGGAAGAATTTTCCATTCTAAATGCGGGACGAGGTTAGCGCCAACTCGCAGATTCCTAATTCGCAATAGGGTAGGAACGCAATCAGGGCCTCAGAGTTGCCTGAGGCCCTGCGTTTGCATGAATTTGAAGGTGATCGGCTAGATGCTGTCGCCGTCGTCGTCCGACGCGTTCATGTCCTTGACGGGACTAAGCGCCTGACTATCGTTGGCATGGCGCACTTCAATCCGACCATTCACATCGCTAAGCCGTACCCGTGTCCCTCCTCCGGCAAGCTGCCCATGCATGTCGGAGCCAACGTAGCGATGCTTGTGGACACGCAATCCGAAGTCGTTGCTGATACCGCCGTTTACGGTCGATGCTTCAATCTCGGCTTTGGCATTGGACGGCAGCGTAACTTGCACCTGCCCATTCACCGCCGAAATTTCGACTGCGGCATCGCTGAGGCGGGTCAGTGCGACTTCGCTGCGCCCATTGACGGTTGAGAGCTTCACCGGTCCGCTGAGGCCGCTGGCGTTGAGGTTGCCATTCACCAGCGACGCGCGGACTTCCCCCGCCACCCCGGTGATATCCAACCCGCCATTGACCAGCTTGAACTCGTCAATCCGAACCGCCTTCGGCACCGTCAACGTGTATTCCACGCTGGCCGGGCGGTCTTCGTCACCGCTGTTCCAACTGTGGTCGGGATATTTGGTTCTGATCGAAACCCGGTCGCTATGGGCGTCAACTTCGATCTTGGCCTCGTCGAGCCGTTCCTGCGAGGAGGCGGATTTCACCGCGTCGACCTTTACCTCATTGCGGTCCCATGTGGTCACGTGGACGTTGCCGTTAATGTTCTCCAGGGCCAAGCTACCGTTGGCGGCGAGCGGATAGGTCTGGTGAAACTCGGCGGTGACTTTCCCGTAAGCGAGTGCGCTGATCGAGAGCGCACCAGCCAGGCTCATAATTTTTGTAAAGCGAGCGACAGATGCCATGGTTTCCTCCGGCTGGAGGTTAGACGGAGAAGTCGAGAAAGTGTGAGCCGGGAATTTCCACCTATTAAGGTGTAGATGGAAGCCTTAAACGGGCACTTCTACATAGGCCGAATAGGTCTGCGGTTCTGGAACCGGCTCACCATTCCGTTCCAGGCCTTCAAGATGAAAGGCGATTGCCTCTTGCATCTGGGCTTGAACTTCCTCGCGGGTGCCCCCCGTTGCGGCGCAACCAGGAAGATCAGGAGAGTAAGCGGAATAACCCGTGCCGGTGGTCTCGATCACAATCAGGTACTTCTTCATTGTTTCAACCCCGCCTGCTTGAAGATGCTGTTCAGCGTCCCCGCACCCAAGTCATCTCCCGGCTTGCCCGGAACCGTCACCAAGCCAGATTTTTTCTGATGCTTAAACTGTCGATGGCTCCCTCTGGTTCTATCCAGATACCAGCCATCTGTTCCAACGTCTTGATAACGTCCCGCACCTTCACTTTACGCCACCTGGCAATCGGGACTACATATTAATCGCCATCCCATAAACACTGTTCGCCCCATCCAGCATCGCCTCTGCCAGCGTCGGATGCGCATGAATAGTCCACATCAAATCTTCCACGGTCCCTTCAAGTTCCATAGCGGTCACCGCCTCAGCGATCAGCTCGGTGGCCTGCGGCCCAATAATGTGGACTCCCAGAATCTCTCCGTAGGTCGAATCCGAAACGATCTTGATGAACCCATCGTGCTGTCCCACGATCGAAGCCCGCGAGTTCGCGGTGAAAGGGAACTTGCCAACCTTCACTTTATAGCCCTTCTCGCGTGCCTTGGCTTCGGTCAGCCCGACGCTGCCGATCTCCGGATGGCAATAGGTCGCATTCGGAATTTTCAGTAGATCAATCGGCTTGTGCTCTTTGCCCGCGATCTTGGACGCGGCGACGATTCCCTCCATCGCGCCCACATGCGCCAACTGCGGCGTTCCCAGCACGATGTCGCCGATGGCGAAAATGCCGGGCTCTTCGGTCTCCATCCATCCGTTGGTCTTGATGAATCCCCGGTCGACCTTAATCTTGGTTTTTTCCAGCCCGATCCCATCCGTGCGCGGCTTGCGTCCCACGGCGATCAAAATCTTCTCAGCTTCCAGTTTTTGCTGCTTGCCGTCGACAGAAATCGTCACCGCCACGCCGGTCTTGGTAGTCTCGGTCTTCTCCATCTTTGCGCCGGTAAAGAAGTTGATACCGCGCTTTCGATAGACCCGCGCTAGTTCTTTCGAAACATCTTCATCTTCCAGCGCGACCATCCGCGGCAGCATTTCGACGATTGTCACCTCGGCATCAAACGACCGGAAGATCGAAGCAAATTCGACGCCCACCGCTCCCGCGCCCACGACGATCAGCGACTTCGGCACTTCTTTCAGCGACAGGATTTCGATATTGGTCAGCACCTTGTCACTCGCCTCGAGCCCCGGAATCATCCGCGCCTCGGAGCCAGTCGCCAGAATCACCTTCTTCGCCTTCAACAGGCTGGGTTTATCGCCCTTAACGTCAATGGTGAAGATGCCGTCTTTGGCCGGGCCGGTCAGTTCCCCGTAGCCCTTGATGGTCTCGACTTTGTTCTTTTTCATCAGGAACTCGAGTCCCTTGGCGTGCTTGGTCACCACCTTGGACTTGCGGTTCAGGATGGTCTCCCAGTTCAGCTTGCGGGCGTCGACACCCTCAATTCCGTACTCCTTGGCTTCTTTGAGGTGGTCCCAAAGCTCGGCGTTGAATAGCAGCGCCTTGGTCGGAATGCAGCCCACGTGCAGGCAGGTGCCACCCAGTACCGGGTCTTTCTCGATGAGGGCAGTCTTCAGCCCGTACTGGCCGGCGCGAATGGCGGCGGTATAACCGGCAGGACCACTTCCTAGGATGGCAACGTCGTAAATATTGTCGGGCAAGATGGCTCCTTCTCTACCTTATGGATGACTGGGAGAAAACTAACGATTCTAACAGGCGTAGGGACCGCTAAACGTTCGGTTTATCGCAAATGTGCAAGAGATTTCCTGCGTGATCTTAGTAGCCCCTTGGTGTCCCGGGTGGTAGGCTCTCTGCCGGCGAAAGTAGCGCCTAATCCGCGGGCTCCCGGAACCGCATCTAACCCGCGCAACAAATCTCAGGAGGAACATGATCTACATTCTGATCGTAGGACTAATCGCCGGCTGGGCGACAGGCAAATTAATGAAGGGCTCGGGCTACGGAGTCCTGGTCGACATCCTGCTTGGCATCGTAGGCGCATTTGTAGGCAGCCGCGTGCTCGGCTTGTTGGGGATTTTTCCCGCAGGCGGCCTGATTGTCAGCATTGTGGTAGCGATTTTCGGCGCGGTACTCGTCGTAGCGCTGGTCCGGCTGCTGAAGAAAGCCTAGTCGGCAGCGACCGGCTCTGGGGCCGCTTTCACCAGGGCCTCAATGTTGCGAAGGGTTTCGTCGGTGGTCAGCGAATACATTTCGCGGCCCAATCCTTCGCCATTCTCCAGAGCAGTTTTCAAATAGTGCCCGGCAATTTCTATCGCAAACGGATCTGTGATGGTTTTGCCGGAGCGCTTCTTGTACTCGGCCCAGGCGGGCAAAGGCAGCGCAACCCACACCGTGCGCCCATCCACTAAAAACTTGACGTCAACCGCGTCGGCATGGCGCGTGGAAATAGCTACAATCAGCGCCTGGTAGATGCAGTGAACTTCCCGTTTCGTCCAGCGGTCGGTAGCGTGAAAGTCGCGATACATGGATAGACAAACTATAGCGGAGTGCAACGGCAGGAGCAACCGATCACGGCTCCGGAGGGTGCCCCACTCTAGTCGCGTTCTTTGCGACTAGGGTGGGGCTTTTTAGCTTTCGTCCCACGACCTCAAAGTCTCCCTCCAAAATCAAATTAATCGCCTCGCTATAAGCCAGATGCTCCTGCTCCAAAATCCGCGCCGCCAGCGAATGCTCATCGTCGCCATCCAAGACCGGGACCGCTTTCTGCACCACAATGGGCCCGTGGTCCAGTTCCTCATCGACAAAATGCACCGTGCATCCAGCGATTTTCACCCCATAAGCAAAAGCCTGCTCCTGCGCCTCCAATCCAGGGAACGCAGGCAACAGCGAAGGATGGATATTCAGAATCCGCTGCGGAAACTGCTGCACAAACCATGGCGAAAGCAGCCGCATATATCCGGCAAGGCAGACCAGATCAACGCTATGCGCCTGCAACGCTGCCACCACTTCGCGGTCATGTTCCTCGCGAGGCCTGCCTTTCGACGGAATGACGTGCGTGGCCAACCCGAGGGATTGAGCCGTCGCAATTCCTCCGGCACCGGTCTTGTTGGAAATCACCAAGCTGATCCGCGCGTCGCGAACTTTTCCAGACGCAACATTCTGCGCAATCGCCTCAAAGTTGCTGCCGCGTCCAGAAAGCAAAATGCCAAGATTCTTCATCGAGATGATGAGATTAAATTACCCTAATCGTCCGCTTTTCGTCAGGCACGGGCGCCAAGACCCTCGACCTCCTTCTTAAAATCAAGACACTTTGAACGGCCGGACCTTCGAAGATGCGAATGGCGTTCGAACTGGACGATCGCACCACCGTGGGAGCGGCCGCCTTCAGGCGGACGAATACCGTGAAACCCATGAAGACGCGCTTTAGCGCCCGCGGATCCCGGCCAATCGCCTGACTCCTCTATAATCTTCCCCCATGGCAACTTTCGCTCCTGTCGACGAACAACTCACTTACATCAAGAAGGGCTCGTCCGAAATCATCCGTGAGACCGACCTCCGCGCCAAGCTGGAGAAGTCTTTTGCCTCCGGCACTCCGCTCCGCGTTAAAGCCGGATTCGATCCCACAGCTCCCGACCTCCATCTCGGCCACACCGTCCTGCTCCGCAAGCTGAAGCACTTCCAGGATCTTGGCCACACCGTGATTTTCCTGATCGGCGATTTCACTGCCATGATCGGCGATCCCAGCGGCCGTTCCGTCACCCGCCCGCCGCTCAGCGCCGAAGAAATCATGAAAAACGCCAAGACTTACATGGCGCAGGTCTTCAAAATTCTGTCGTCGAAGACCACGGAGGTTCGCTTCAACAGCGAGTGGTTCGACAAACTGAAATCCGCGGACTGGATTCGCCTCGCCGCTAAATTCACTGTCTCTCAAATGCTTGAGCGGGAAGACTTCCACAAACGCTTTCAGGAAGAAAAGCCCATCGCCATGCACGAGTTGCTCTACCCGCTCGCGCAAGGATACGACTCCGTCGCCCTGAAAGCCGACGTAGAACTGGGCGGCACCGACCAGAAATTCAATCTGCTCATGGGACGCGAACTGCAACGCTCGTTCGGGCAGGAATCCCAGGTCGTGCTCACCATGCCCATCATTGAGGGTCTCGACGGCGTGCAGAAGATGTCGAAGTCGCTGGGCAACGCCGTCGGTATTCAGGAAGCGCCCCTCGAAATGTACGGCAAGCTGATGTCAATCTCAGACGCTATCATGTGGCGCTACTACGAACTGCTCACCGATGTGCAAATTGCTGAAATCGAAAAGATGAAGGCCGAGAGCCATCCCATGGACTCGAAGAAGGCCTTGGCGAAACGCATCGTAACCGATTTTCACTCTGCGGAAGCCGCCGCCAA
Source organism: Terriglobales bacterium (assembly GCA_036271375.1). GTDB lineage: Bacteria > Acidobacteriota > Terriglobia > Terriglobales > Acidobacteriaceae > DATBAT01. The sequence continues at coordinate 4,365 of DATBAT010000285.1, read as the reverse complement.
AGCAGGTGACGACTGGGCACAGCAATTCCAAAAAGGCGGGGTGCCAGATGACATCGAAGAAGTCACCGTCGAAGCTCCGTCCGATGTGTACAAACTCGATAAGCTCCTGGCAAAGGTAGGCCTTGCCGATTCGGGCACCGACGCCGGGCGAAAGCTGAAGCAGAATTCCGTCAAGGTCAACGGAGAAACCGTAAGCGATCCGACGAGATCGTTAGCCACCAAAGAACCGGTCACTTTGCAGGTCGGACGAAAAATCAAGAAGGTAAGGTTTGAGCAAGTGTAGAGACGTTGCTGCGCAACGTCTCAGGCATTAACGATGGTTATGCACGCCGAGACGTAGCCGAGCTACGTCTCTACGAGGGAAATATAATTCGCTGCTCAAACACGAGATACCTGCTGCTGACCTCCCCAGTCGTGATCGGGCGTTCTCATCAGAATCCCTCTGTGAAACTCTGTGTTTTCTGTAGTGAAAGCCCTTTTTAGCCCGGTTCCCGCAAAGAAAACCTATTATTGTCACAGCCCATGAAAACCGCTCTCATCACCGGCGCCTCTGGCGGCATTGGATACGAACTGGCCAAACTCTTCGCCCACGACCGCTACAACGTGGTTCTGATAGCCCGCAGCGCCGAGAAACTCTCGCAACTTGCGGACGAGCTACAACGTCAATTCGGGATCACTGCGAAAGCCATAACGCTGGACTTGGCGACGCCAGGCGCAGCCAAGCAATTGTTTGACCAGCTAAGCGGAACGCCAATCGACGTGCTGGTCAACAATGCGGCCTACGGAATTTTTGGTGAGTTCGCGGAGCAGAAGCCCGATGACATCAGCGGACAAATCGAACTCAACATCGCGGCGCTCTCCATGCTGACACGTCTCTTCGTCCCGCAGATGATCGAGCGCAAGAGCGGCAAAATCCTGAACATCGCCTCTACCGCGGGGTTCCAGGCAGGTCCATTGATGGCCGTCTACTATGCCTCGAAGGCCTACGTGATCTCGTTCTCGGAGGCCATTGCCAACGAACTGAAGGGCAGCGGTGTCACGGTAACCTGTCTATGCCCCGGCCCCACCGACACCGGATTCCAGGGCCGCGCCGGAGTAGCCAACTCCCGTCTCTTCAAACAATTCGGCCCCATGAGCGCAAAAGCCGTTGCCCGCGACGGCTATCGCGCCATGATGAAAGGTAAAACCCTGACGATCTCAGGATTCAAGAATCGGGTGCTGGCAGAGACCACGCGCGTCGCTCCACGCAAGCTGGCAACCGCAGTCTCACGCTGGGTGGCAGAAGAGAAAAAGTAAGAACCGCCGATAGAAAATTTAGGACCGTGGGAACGCTGGGGATTTTGGGTGGAGCATGCGCTTCAGCGCTGCGAAAATAATTTCTCACGGAGCCCGGCTTTAGTTGCCGAGGTCACGCAGTTGAACGCTTGATCAGGTTTCGCATGAACCCAACATCGAACCTCGGGCGCTAAAGCGCAACATCAATTGAACATCGAACCGCAGCGCTAAAGCGCGTGCTCCACCCACCCCTACTGCGGATTGTCCCAGCCGCCGTAAGGCGCGGTAAGCACATCCGATTCGGCCGGTCCCCATGTCCGCGGCTTGTAGGCCTCTACGGGCGTTGCGCTATCCAATATCGGATCGACAATCCTCCAAGCCTCTTCGACATAATCCTGACGCGCGAAGCGCACCGGGTTGCCGTGCATGGCGTCATCCAGCAGTTCCTCATAGGCCAACAGCTCCGTGGGGTCGGAACTCTGTTTCGCCAGCAGTTCAACCGGTGCTCCGTGCCATAAATCTCCCGCCGATTTCACCGTCGCCCCTACGGCGATCACGAGATCGGGCGTCACGCGAAACCGGAAATAGTTGTGCGCCGGAACCGTGCCTTCAAAAATGGCAGGCGGCTGGCGCAACTTCACCAATACTTCCGTGGCGGTTACCGGCAGCAACTTTCCCGCGCGAATAAAAAATGGGATGCCGCGCCAGCGCCAGGAATCGATACGCAAACGCATGGACACAAATGTTTCTACATCTGAATTCGGCTTCACCCCGGGCTCTTTCCGGTAGCCTTCGAACTGGCCGCGCACCACGTCGTCCGGCCGCAACGTCCGGATGCTCCGCAGCACCTTCACCTTCTCATCGCGCAGCCTTTCGGTGTCGTCGTTCGGTGGCGGCTCCATCGCAATGTTGGTGAGCAGTTGCATTAAATGGTTCTGCACCACGTCACGGATCGCGCCCGCCTGGTCGTAGAACGCGCCACGTCCACTGACGCCAAAGTTTTCCGCCATGGTGATCTGAACGCTCTCCACGTACTGGCTCTTCCAGATCGGCTCGAGAAATGAATTCGAGAAGCGAAAAAATAGAACATTCTGCACAGCGTTCTTGCCCAGGTAGTGATCGATGCGAAAAATTTCAGGCTCGTTAAAGACCTCATGCAAGGTCTCGCTCAACTTTTTCGCCGACGCAAGATCTCTGCCAAAAGGTTTCTCGACCACGACGCGCGCTCCGCGTGTACAGTCGGCGTCTTTGAGTTGCTTGACCACTTCCCCAAACAGGCTGGGAGGTATCGCCAGGTAGTGAAGGGGATGCTGCGCGTCACCCAGCTCTTTTCGTAGCGCCTGGAACGTTGCCGGGTCGACGTAGTCGCCATCGATGTAGCGCAGCCTGTTCATCAGCTTGGGAAAGCCGACCGGGTCGAGGCCGCCGTACTCTTCGACGCTGGCTTTGGCGCGCGCCTTTAGCTGGTCGAGGTTCCAGCCTGACTTGGCTACGCCTATGACAGGCATCTCCAACTCGCCACGTTTGGCCAGGCGTTGCAGGGCAGGGAAGATTTTTTTGTAGGCCAGGTCGCCGGTGGCTCCGAAGAAGACGAGGGCGTCAGAAATAGTTTCCATCATATGATTTGTCTTAGTGGTGATAGTGCCGGGTACTCGTCAGGATTGAATCCGTCAGCATCAGTTTGATTTTACCGTCAATTTGACGTTCAAGAGAATTTGGCCAAAGGAAGTGGAACAGACCGGAGATTTATGGTCCAAAGAAACGGTGGAAAACGTGATTGGGAAAGCAGTGGCAACGCATTGGATGGCGTAGTACATTGTAATACATGAGTACTCTAACTCTTCGTGTACCGGATGAACTGGACCGCGCGCTTGAGCGCCAGAGCGCGGCACTCGGGATTTCCAAGAGCGACTTGGCGCGCGAGGCTTTAAAGCGGTATCTCCGGGTCGCGGAATTTCGAACCCTTCGGACCAAGCTGGTTCCGCGCGCGCAAGACAACGCGGTCAATACTGATGAAGATGTTTTCGAAACCCTGAAAAAGAGGTGAGGATTACCCTTGATTCTTCGGTACTTATCGCGGCCCACATCAGCCGGGCGGGTGTCTGCGCGGAGCTGCTTGAGGATATTCTGCTACACCATGAATTGGTGATATCCAGCTTTATTCTCGAAGAACTAGGACGAAATCTCATTAAGAAGTTCGATTTCCCCAAACGAGATGCAGCGCAGGTAAGAACTTTCCTTCGGAGAGTCAGCATGGTTGTGCTGCCCGCAGACCTGCCACAGGACAGCTGTAGAGATGCCAACGATGTGCCAATTCTTGGAACAGCGGTCGCTGGAGAATGCTCGCTATTGATCAGCGTGGATCGCGATCTTCTCGAAATGAAGCAATTTAGAGGAATTCCGCTGGTTCGTCCGGGAGACTATTGGCGTCGCCTTAAACGGGAGTAGCTTCATTCCCACTCAATAGTTCCCGGGGGCTTGGATGTGATGTCGTACACCACGCGATTCACTCCTTTTACTTCGTTGACGATTCGGCTGGACATGTTTTTCAGGACTTCGTGGGAAAGCGGCACCCAGTCGGCGGTCATGCCGTCTTCGGAGTGGACCGCTCGGACAGCGCAAGTGTAGGCGTAGGTGCGTTGATCTCCCATTACGCCGACCGACATTACGGGCAGCAAGACCGCGAACGACTGCCAGATTTTTGTGTAGAGGCCAGCCGTCTTGATTTCGTTGACCACGATGTCGTCGCATTCGCGGAGGATCGCGAGACGCTCGGGCGTGACTTCGCCGACTACTCTTACCGCCAGTCCGGGGCCGGGGAAAGGCTGGCGCTGAAGGACGTCTTCCGGCATGCCGAGATCGCGTCCGATTTTTCTTACTTCGTCTTTGAACAACTCTTTTAGTGGTTCGATTAATTTGAGCTTCATCTTGTCGGGAAGGCCGCCGACATTGTGGTGAGACTTGATGATCTGCGAGGGGCCGCGCACCGAACGCGACTCGATCACGTCGGGATAGAGCGTGCCTTGTACCAGCCACTCGACTTCGCCTTCTTCTTTTTCAATACGGCGGGCTTCTTCATCGAACACTTCT
>DATBAT010000284.1:0-2577 GCA_036271375.1 Terriglobales bacterium | reverse complement strand
CGGGCCGTCGGGATGCGGCAAGTCCACCTTCGTGCGCTGCCTCAACCGCATGCACGAGACCGTTCCCGAAGCCAAAGCCACCGGCACCGTACGCATCGGCGAGCTTAGCGTTTACAACGGGACATCAGCCGTACAGATTCGCCGCCGTATCGGAATGGTGTTTCAGAAACCAAATCCCTTCCCGACCATGAGCATCTACGACAACGTCGCCGCAGGCTTAAAGCTGAATGGTTTCAACGACCGCCGTCGTCTGGATGAAATTGTCGAGCGTTCCCTGACCTACGCCGCCTTGTGGAACGAAGTAAAAGATACGTTGAAGAAGAAGTCAGGAGCCAGCCTTTCCGGTGGACAGCAACAGCGCCTCTGCATCGCGCGCGCGCTGGCTGTGGAACCTGAAGTCTTGTTGATGGACGAGCCCTGCTCGGCGCTCGATCCAATTTCAACAGGCAAGATTGAAGAATTGATTTTTCAATTGAAGGAACGCTTCACCATCGTCATCGTGACCCACAACATGCAGCAAGCTTCCCGCGTGGCCGAGTACACCGGCTTCTTCCTTCTGGGCAAGCTGATCGAGTTCGACAAGACTGAGAAAATTTTCACCACTCCGTCAGACAAGCGGACGGAAGACTACATCACAGGCAGGTTTGGATAATGCGCAGCCGATTTCATCAGGAACTGGACGAACTCCGAGCACGTTTGCTTCGCATGGGCGGCCTCGCGGAACAGGCCGTGGATCGCGCTTGCCAGGCCTATATCGAGCGCGACCTGAAGCGTTGCCACATGGTGCTGGAAGGCGAAACGCAAATCAATCTTGTTGAACGCGAGATCGACGAAATGGCGTTCGATCTATTGGCTATGCAACAGCCGATGGCCGTCGACCTGCGCTTCATTCTTGCCGTCACCAAGATCAATTCTGATCTCGAGCGCGTGGGCGACCAGGCGGTAAACATCGCGGAGCGTGTAATGGACATGGTCGAACTGCCCAAAGCAGATTTGCCACTGGACATCCCGCGCATGGCCGCAGCGGTTTCCGCGATGGTGCGCCGTGCGCTGGAGTCGTTCATCGAGGGCAAAGCCGAACTCGCCCAAGCCGTCCTCGAGATGGACAACGTGGTCGACCGCATGAAGGACGACGCGTTCATCACGCTGGTCAAGACTATGAATGAGAATCCAGAGGTGACGCGTCAAGCTCTTGACGCACTGCTCGTAGCGCGCAACCTGGAGCGGGTAGCCGACCACGCGACCAACATCGCCGAAGACGTAATCTTCTGGGTCCGCGGCGCAGACGTGCGCCACGGACTGGGGCCAGACGAAGCGCCCGCAGCTCAGGCCGCCACCGAAAGACATTAGGTTCGCGTGGGTGCAGGTGTCCTCACCTGCACCACCACGAACTGATCCCTTTGTACGCCCTAAGCCGGCAAAGCCTTCCGCGCCTTCAACTCCACCAGCAACTGCTCAATCCGGTCTTCCTTCTCCAACGCCGCCAATCGACCTTCCATGTCCTCGGCCGCAATCTCCGACTTCGCCTGACTCAACGCCTCGGCGTGCGACACCTTGCGCTTCATCCGGTCGAAAGTCCCGTTCTTTGAGTGGTCCGCTGCCAGCTTCGCATCGCTGGCCTTCCCTGCCGCCCGCGCCCGCCGATGCTGCGCGATCAGCAGGTCAGCCTTCCCCTGCGCCTCGGCCAGCTTGCTTTCCAACTGCCGCAGCGCGATCTTCAAATTGTCGGCCTGGGCTTTTTGATCGGTGGCCTGCTGTCCAAAACCGGAAACCAAATCGCGATAGCTCTCCACCCGCTGCAAAGCCGCGCGCGCCAGATCGTCTTCGTTCTTAACCACGGCGAGCTCCGCCTTTCGCATCCATTCGCCGACTTTGTCTTCATTTTCTTTCTGCTTCTTTTCCAGGACATGCTGATCCGCGATAGCAATCGCCACCTGCGTCTTCACCTGCAACAGTTGATTCTGCATGTCGAGGATCACCTGCTTAATCATTTTTTCGGGATGCTCGGCTTTGTCGATGAGGTCGTTAAGATTTGCCCGAACTAGCGTGGATACACGTTCCAGTAGTGCCATGATGTACTCCTTTGTTATTCGTTGATCTTTAGCCGGCTGCCCTTCTTTCGAGATAGTGCTGCGCCGATCGCGACCCCAATCGCAATGCCCATGGCGAGCCATGCGCCGCCCGTGCCAATAGCAACCGCAACCGCGGCGCCAATACCCGCACCCAGCGCAATCCCCAACCCGATTTGCATGGATGGTCGATTCATATGCTTGATCCGAAAACAGACCAACTGTAGAGACGCAGCTAGGCTGCGTCTCAGCAGTGGCAATTAGCTTGCTTCCCGGCACGGTGAGAGACGTTGCCGAGCAACGTCTCTACACGAACATTGCCTACTTGCCATTGGCGGGCGGCAAAACATCCGCCTTACCCGACTTATCCCCCAGCGTCCGCACCTTCGAGAACAAGTCCGTCATGCTCATCCCCGACAGCGTCTCGAACAATGCCGGCACCTGCGCCGCCATTTTGGTGATGTCGCCGGTGATCTTGCTCATGCCGGCTTCAGCACCGTTTCCCGTC
>DATBAT010000283.1:0-3779 GCA_036271375.1 Terriglobales bacterium | reverse complement strand
TTTTGATTTGAGGAATGACAGGTGGTGCCAGCGTTCCAGCTTGGCATAGATCCAGGCGGGCGGTTGCAGCTTGTCGCTGAAGGATTCGTAGTACGATTCGCGTCCCAGCAGCGGCGAGACCACATGGCGGACGATGCGCGCGTCAAAGGCGTCTCCGGCGAGGGCCACGCCTTCTGTCCCCAGAATTTTTCTCTCCGCTTTGCTCTTGCGGTATTGCGGGCCGACTTGCAGCAGCGAGAAATCGCTGGTGCCTCCGCCGAAGTCGGCAACCAGCACCAACTCTTCGTGATCGAGACGCATTTCGTAGTAATAGGCTGCGCCGACCGGTTCGTATTCGAAGGCAACTTTGTGGAATCCTGCGGTCTGCAAGGCCTTGCGCAGGCGCGTGACCGCGTAGTCGTCATCGTCCTTCGATTCGGAGCTCAGGAATCGCACGGGGCGTCCGACGACGATCGTCCCATCCAATTTGCCCAGAATCTCTTCCGATTCTTCGCGCAGCGAGCGGATCAGAAACGCGATCAGGTCTTCCAGAAGATACGGGCGTCCGAAAATGCTGGTCGCAGTGAGCAGGCGGCTGGCCAGATACGATTTCAGCGATTGGACCAGCCTGCCTTTTTGTTCGGACTGCAGGTACTGCGTGATGGCTTTGGGGCCAGCCAGCGCCAAGAAACGCTTCTGGCCTTCGTCGTTGCGGACCTGCTCGAAATATAAAACCGAGCGGAAAGTTTCGGTGAGCTGATCGCCGAGGTGGAACTTGGCCGTGGTGATGTTGCGGTCGTGGTCGGCGACCGCGATGGTGCTGTTGGTAGTCCCAAAATCTATGCCGGTACCTCTACGCATTTACCGCTCGCCTCGAATCATCGTTTCCAGAATACCGTGAGCGACAAAAACCAATTTGTTAATCTAGTTGCACAAACAAAATTTCGCAGAGGGAACGCGTCCTCTCGACAGGAGATTTATGACCCGTTCTCGCCTCGCTGTACTCGGACTGTTTCTAGCCTCCGCCGCTTTGGCTTCCGCTGCTGAAAACATTGCAGTCAAGAACGCCGACGTCGACGGCATCAAGATTCACTACATGATCGCCGGCCACGGCCCGGCAATTCTTCTGCTGCACGGCTACGCAGAGAATTCTTTAATGTGGAAGCCACTCATTCCCAAGCTCTCCGACAAGTTCACCGTCATCGCGCCGGATCTTCCGGGAATTGGCGAGTCTTCGATTCCTTCCGATGGGCTCGACATGAAGACCGCGGGGACGCGCATGCACGATTTTGTGAAGTCGCTGGGCATCGACAAAGCTGAGGTTGTCGGGCACGACATCGGGCTGATGGTGGCTTACGCGTACGCCGCGCAATTCCCTTCCGAGACAACGAAGCTGGTGGAGATGGATGCGTTTCTGCCGGGAGTGGAGGGATGGGAGCCAATCTACAACAATCCGGCGATGTGGCATTTCCGTTTCAATGGCGAGACTCCTGAGCTGCTGGTGAAGGGCCGCGAGCGGACTTACTTCGAGCACTACTGGAACAATTTTGCCGCCGACAAGAACCATTCCATTCCGGAGGCGGACCGCAAGGCCTATGCGGCGGCCTATGCCAGGCCTGGCTACATGCGAGCCGGCTGGTCATATTTTGTTTCGTTTCCGCAAGCGGCGAAGGATTTCGCGGTGCTCGCGCAGACCAAGTTGACCATGCCCGTGCTCTCGATCGGTGGGGAGAAGTCTTTGGGGGAGGCTCTCGGAGCACAGATGAAGTTGGTGGCAACCGACGTAACGGTGATTGTGCTGCCCGGGACTGGGCATTGGTTAATGGAAGAGCGGCCGTCGGAGACCATGGATGCGCTGGTGAAGTTCTTGCAGTAGGCGAGGAACACAGGATCCCCTTCGGCTTCGCTCAAGGCAGGCTCTCGGCTGCGCTCGGGATAACAGAGTTTTTTGAGGGCGTGAGCTAGTTCTGGTCAGATTTGCGCGTTACCTAGTGAGCACAAAAGGTGACCGCGATGAACTGGAACCGGTTGAAGCAGCCTCGGGTGGTGGGAATGTTAGTGGCTAAGCTGGTTTTGTCGGTGGCCAGTCCGTTGGCCGGATAGGCTACCGACGGGATGGCGATGGCGCGGGAACCGGTGGCTCAGGTGGAGCAGATTTCTCTGCCTACGGTGTGCCGTTAGGTTACAACCTTAAACGTTTTGACCGCTCAGGGGCTCGGTAGTAGGACTTATCTTCCTTTGTCGCCTCACTTTGCTTTTATCGGCTTTGCTGCGTCCTGCAAGGACTCGGTATCTGGCTGGTACTTTTCTTCAATCCACTTGGGGGCCGCTTCCCTTTCTTCGTCAGGACGGTTCATGGCGAAGGCGGCGACTAGTTTCTTTTGGCGTAGCCACCAGACGCTGAAGCTGTTGGTTGACATGTCGCCGCGGTGGATTATGTTGTCGGCGCCAGAAGTGTCTCCCCAATATTCGTAGGACAGGTCGAAGACGTCGGAGAAGAAATAGGGGACGTGCTTGAATGGGGCGCGTTCACCCATCACTACTTTGGCGGCGTGCTGGCCCTGAGAGACGGCATTGTCCCAGTGTTCGACGCGGCGGCGCTTGCCGAAGAGGACGTCCTGATAGTTGGCTACGTCACCGGCCGCATAAATGCCGGGCTGGCTGGTTTCCAGATATTCGTTGACCACGATTCCGTCGTTCACTTCCAGTCCGCTGTCGGCGGCTACTTGCGTGAGCGGCGAAACTCCGATTCCGGCGACCACCATTTCGCAGGGAATCGACTGGCCGCCTCCGAGCACTACGGCACTTACGGTGCCTTCGCCCTTTAGCTCCGTGATTTTCGCCAACTTGATGATGCTTACACCCTTCGCGGCATAGTAGTCCTCGAAGAACTCAGACATCTGCGGCGTGAACAGGCGTTTCCAGATGCGGTCTTCGACCAGCACCATGGTGACTTCGATTTTCTTCTGCGCGAGAACCGCAGCGACTTCCATTCCAATGAAGCCGCCACCGATGACCACGGCGCGCTTTATTTTTTCCGCTGCTTTGCGGAGGGCTTTTGAATCGTCCATCGAGCGCAGATAGCGGACGTTGCCCAGTTGCGCGCCGGGGAGATCGAGCGGGCGGGGGGCGGAGCCGGTGGCGATAATCAGTTTTTCGAATGCGAATTCTTGGCCGGCTTTGGTCTTTAGGGTTTTCTCTTTGGGGTCGATGCTGGTGACTTCTGTTTCCAGTTTTATTTCAATGCCGTTCTTGCGGTAAAAATCCTGCGGGCTGATTTTTATCGAATCTTCCGAGTCTTTACCCGCGAGGAAACCTTTAGAGAGCGGCGGGCGTTCGTAGGGAATGACGGTGTCTGCGGAAAGGATGGTCAGTTCTTTTGGCTTCAGACCGGACTCAACCATTTGCTTGGCCGCGTATCCGGCAACCATGCCTCCGCCGAGAATCAGGTATTTGGATTCGGTCAAGGTGGCCTCCTGAGTTGTCCTTGGATGCAGGATGATTATAAGGGTGTGCTTGCGTAGGGGCAGAGCCTTAGGGTTCCATGATGAAAGGTGCTCGGGCAGGTGAGGACACCTGCCCCTACGTTTTATTTGTTACGTTTTCTTCAGGAAGGTACCTTCTTTTAGTTCTGAAAACGCTTCCTGTAGTTGGGCCTGGGTGTTCATGACTATGGGGCCGTACCAGGCCACTGGTTCTTCGAGCGGCTTGCCTGAGACCAGGAGAAAGCGAATGCCGTCGTCGCCGGCTTGCACTTCCACCTCGTCTCCGCGATCGAACATGACCAGCGAGCGGTTTTC
>DATBAT010000282.1:0-3430 GCA_036271375.1 Terriglobales bacterium | reverse complement strand
TCCGTTTCCTGTCGGGATGGCGGTCCAGTTCCCTTCTAAGCTGGCAAACTACTGCTTTGAATTTTGCGCGACACGCACCATCGCAGGCCGAAGCAGACGGTCTTTGATTTTGTAGCCTCGCTGTAGTTCTTCGATGACTTGATGGTCAGGAAAGTCGCTAGTTTCTACCATCTCGATGGCTTCATGCTGATGGGGATCGAAAACCTGTCCCTTGGCCAGGATCGGTTGCAGGCCCATCTTGGTGAAGGCGTCCTGTAACTGCTTGTAGATCAGCTCGACCCCGTTGCGAATTTCTGATTTCTCGCCGGCGCTGACCTGCAAGGCGCGCTCAAAGCTGTCCATCACCGGCAGCAACGTGCGGAACGCATCAGTTAATGCGTAGTCGCGAAAATCCTGCTGTTCTTTCGCGGCGCGCTTGCGCGCGTTTTCGAACTCCGCTTGCAGGCGGGCGAGGCGATCAATCAGAGAATCGCGTTCCGCCTTGATCTTCTGTAGCTCGACGCTCTCTTCGCTAACTTCGGACGGCGGCAACTCGCGCTCCGGATCCAGTTCCGCTTCCACTTCGGTCCTTCCGTTTCTTCTCACCATATAAGTGCCTACTCCGACTCGTTCAAAACTTTGTCAAATAATCGCGCTATATAAGAAACTGCCGTGATGGCGTGTTCGTAGTCGATACGCGGCGGCCCTATCACCGCCAACGATCCCATCACTTCACCGCCGATGCGGGCCGGCGCTCCGATCAAAACCAGATTACGCATTGAGGGCAACGCTTCGTCCAAACCAATGACAACGCGTACTGCTTCCTGCTTGGTATTTAGATATGCGCCCAGCAACTCCACAATCTTCTGCTTCTCTTCCAAAGTCTTCAGCAACTCTTGCAATCGCTCGCGATCTTGTTCACCGGCCACCAGGTTCGCCGCACCTTCGACAAATACCACTTGGACAGCGTCCGTAGTGGCGAGCGCTCCCTGCTGGTAAAGCTTTTCCAGCGACGACATGATGCGGTCGTACTCGCTGCGTTCTCGCTCAAGGCGGCGAGCGATCTCAGCGCGCATCGCTTCCATCGTCCAGCCACGAAAGTTCTCGTTGATAAAGCGCGCTGCGGCGTCGAGATCTTGCTGCGGTAAATCCATACGCAGCACGCGATCGCGTACCAGCCCAGATTTCGTTACAACAACCGCCAAAACCTTCTGGTCGCCAAGCCGCGAAAAGTAAACATGCTCCAGCGCATTCTTGGGACCGCCAACCGCAATCGCCACACCCACGTTGCGCGATATCAGCGACAGAACATGCGAGGTGCGTTCCATGAATTCTTGCACGTCAGAAATACCATGCAGCGAGTCATGGATGATGCTCTCGTTGGCGTGCGAAAGCGTCGCCTTGCCGCTTATCTGCTCGACGTAATAGCGGTAAGCTTCCGTAGTCGGAATCCGGCCCGCAGAGGTATGCGGCTGCTCCAAAAAGCCTGCATCGGACAAATCCGCCATCACATTGCGGATCGTCGCCGGGCTCAACCCTTCGCGATTTGACCGCGCCAGGGTGCGCGATCCCACCGGCTCGCCCGTGGCAATAAACGTCTCCACGACGGCGGTGAGAACCTCACGTTCCCGCTGACCAATGGGCTGTCCATCCTGCATAGTTAAAGCCGCCCTCAACGCGGTCGCGGTTGACAGATTTCTATAAGTTATTAGGAATGAATAACTTACTCAGGGCGGAAATCTATCTCCCCGCTCTGATTCTAGGAACGTGGCCGCTGCATGTCAAGTTAGCAGTCTAAGGCCGGGAATGCTAAAGGGAGCGTCGCGATATCCATTTAATATAGGGTCACAACGTGAGCACTTGGTGGTCGGGACAATCCATGTGGATCACCTCATGCAGCTCACGCAGGAATTGTTTGCCGTAGCGGGCTATAAAGTAGATGGCCCCGATTTGCCGCTCCTGCAGGGCTTTCCCCGGAAACAACAGATTCGAAAGAATATCGGCGTGTCGACCCAGGACTTCGCTCTGCCGCAGCTCGGCTTTGGCGGCGCGGGAACGCAGGCTTTCCAGCTGGTGGGCGATCTTGGACGCCGCATTGCTCGAGGCTTCAATCAGAGTCTTATCGAGTTTGCCGAGCAGGTCGGTGACCTTGGCCATCGATTTCGTGAGATTGGCCTCAGCATCATCGAACGCCGACCGCAACTCCTGAGGCAGAGTTTGCGAGGCTAGGCGTTCCCGCACCGACTCAGGGCCTGCAATCACATCGGTTAGCCGCATTTCGTATTTCTCAAGCAATGCTTGAGGTTTCGTCTCTAAGACGGTGGCTGAATATCTGGGAACAACTGGCGTCACCCTCCCCGCAATCGCCTGGTAAACCACTGCCGCTTGCGCAAAATAGGCAGTCTCCGCAGCGCCTCCGGTGTAGGCAATCGTGGGCAAAAGTAAGTCCTGCACCACCGGACGCAGCAAAACGCTGGCACTGAAATCTTGCGGTTTGGCTTTGATCCGCTCAAGCAGTTCGGCCTTGCCGATGCGCTCGTCGCCAATCCCGAAATCGCCTGAGCTTCCCCGCTGAATAGGAGTTCGAACGCCATCTTTCAAATTGAATACGAACGTCGACGAAGGCGTCACTTTCACCTGTTGGTGATAGCCCGCAGCTTCTAATTCCTTGCCGCGCGCCAGCAGCTTTTCGTCGAGCTCCTCCGCGCGGTCGATGGCCGCACCATAGATCGGCGCGGCGATCGCATTCAGTTCCGGGTCGGACGCATCCAGCAGAATTACTCCCCACTCGCCGAATAACTGAGCGAACAGCCGCGCGAATCCTGAGCCGAAGGATTCGCCCGCGCGATAAGCCTCGCGCAGTAAGGAAATTCCTTCCGAGTCACCCAGCAACTCTGCCACTGCGTTGAGCGAGGCTTCCGCTCCGAGCTTCACATTCGCCACGGGAGCCCCAGGCACACCGTCCGCAGCTGCTGAAATTTTCTTTAACTGCGCGTCTGGTCCGGGGATCGAAACCTGGTTCACTTCTTCAAGGTCGTGGTCCTGCGTCGCCAGCCAGAAGATGGGAACGCAATCGACGCCAGCTTTGGTCGCCTCTTCCGCAAGCTTCACCGCCGAGAGCGCCTTGTAGAAAGAAAACACCGGACCGCCAAAGAGACCTACCTGTTGTCCGGTGACCGCGGCAAACGCGCCGTTCTTTAAGCGGCCGATATTTTCCAAAGTGGTTGCCGACGCTCCCCACGACTTGTTCTGCCGCCCCAGAATGCCGGCCACCCTCTCCCGCCGAGCCGAGTCGTAACTAATCTTGGATGTTTCGTCTTTGAACCACTCCGAAAACCGTGCCGAACGGGGATAAAACGCCTTGACGCCGGGAGCGCCTTGCAGGAAATCGAGGAAGAGCCGTGAGGTGTGAGGGACCTGGCTAAACGGAAGACAATCGGCCTTCAACGGC
>DATBAT010000281.1:0-20191 GCA_036271375.1 Terriglobales bacterium | reverse complement strand
GAGCGGAAATCGGTGGCGTCCTTGGAATCTATCTTTCGATTCCGATTATGGCGAGCTTAAGAATAGTCTGGCGCCGTTGGCGTTTGTACGCCGAAAAGCGCCGCTTCGGTCCGCTGAACGAATACGTTTTCGGCGAAGCGGCATCCAGAACCATGCCCGGCTAAACTTGGTGTAGAGACGTTGCTCGGCAACGTCTTCTGTCATCCGCCCCAACCTCCGCCACACTGACCCCGTATTTGACAACATCACTCGAACCCGACAAAGTCTCTACATGGCCGCGCGCCACAAATCCGACATCCTCTTCGCCTTTGCCATCGCGGTCGCCCTGGCGTTCGCCTACAAATTAAAAGACGTCCTGCTGCTGATCTACGTGAGCGCGCTCTTCGCCGTAGTCACCACACCCTTTGTGCAACGCGTGCAACAACTCCACATCGGCAAACGCCATGTGGGCAAGGGACTAGCGATCATGCTGCTGCTGATCATGTCCGCCTTGGTGGCCACACTCTTCTGCTGGTTCGTGCTGCCGCCCATCTTTCACGACATCCAGCAACTGGCTACTGACCTTCCCGGAAAGCTGGAGCGTGTTGAGGACCGCATTCAAGACGTGCCGTGGCTCTACCGTGCCAGCCAGGAATTTTGGCGAGATCACGTCGGCGACATCGCCGGATACGCGGTGCGATTCATCCCCAACACCGCCAAGTTCTTCTTCGGACTTTTCAGCTTCCTGGTGACAACCGCCTACTTCATCCTCGACGGCGAGCGCGCCGAACACTGGTTCATCTCCATGATTCAGCCTGCCGCCGGCAAGCGTCTGCATGCGACCATGCTGCGCGCCCGCGACCGCCTGCGCCGCTGGCTCATCGGCCAGCTGACACTGATGTTGCTGCTGGGCATCCTGGTTTTCATCGTCTTCGGCCTGCTGCACGTGCGCTATTTCACCGTACTAGCGGTCTTCACCGGCCTCGCCAACATCATCCCCATCATCGGGCCAATAATTTCGTTCTCCCTGGGAATGATCGTGGCCGCCTTCGACTCCTGGCAAAAAGTTGTAGGCGTAATAATTTTCTACGCAATCTACCAGCAACTGGAAAATGCAGTCCTGACGCCGCGCGTCATGAAAGCGACCGTAGGACTGCCAAGCCTGGCGATCATCGTTGCCCTGGCCATAGGTGGCGCGCTGGGCGGCATTCTAGGTGCGATGGTGGCCGTTCCCTCTGCAGCAATCATCTCCGAGCTAGCCGACGAATATTTAGTCAAACCCAAGCACGAGGTGTAACGTCTGTTCACCGTCACAGACTGTTGCCCCGCGCGGCAAAAAAGAACGTCACCCTCATCCAACCCTCCTCTGTAAAACTGTGCCCTCTGTGGTAAAGGCCTTCTCCGGCGAATACTCCAACTCCCTGTTGTAAAATTCATACACACATGCCAAAGATCCCCATAGGTATTCTCGGCGCCACTGGCGTCGTCGGACAGCGCTTCATCCAGATGCTCGAACACCACCCGTGGTTCGAAGTGGCGTGGCTCGCGGCCTCTGACCGCTCCGAAGGCAAAGCCTACGGGGAAGCCGCCCGCTGGCGTTTGAAAACCGCCCTGCCCGCAAACATCGCCGCGATGAAGGTAGCGCCCGCCACTCCGCAAGGCGCGCCCAAAGTAATCTTCGCCGCACTCGACGCCTCCATCGCCGCCGAACTTGAGCCTCGCTTCGCCGAAGCCGGATGCGCCGTCGTCTCCAACTCCAGCGCGCTACGCATGCAAGCGGATGTGCCGTTAGTGATCCCGGAAGTTAACCCTGATCACATCAAGCTGCTCGAAACCCAACCCTGGCGCAAGAAATCCAAGGGTTACGTAGTCACCAATCCCAACTGCTCCGCCATCGGATTGGTTCTGGCCCTCGCTCCGCTCGACCGCGCGTTCGGCCTCGACACCGTTATGGTCACCACCATGCAAGCCATCAGCGGCGCGGGATACCCCGGGGTTGCCTCGCTCGACATTCTCGGCAACGTGATTCCCTACATCGCCAAAGAAGAAGAAAAAATGGAGGAAGAAACCCGTAAGCTGCTAGGCCACCTCAATGGCACGGGAATCGTCCCTGGCAACTTCGCCATGAGCGCGCAGTGCAACCGAGTAGCCGTCGAAGACGGGCACACCGAATCCGTCTCCATCAAATTGAAAAAGAAAGCCAAGCCGGAAGAACTCATCGCCGTTTGGAACAATTTCACCAGCGTGCCGCAGGAATTGAAGCTACCTCTCGCGCCTGACCGGCCGGTGGTTTACACCAGCGTGCCTGACCGTCCGCAGCCGCGCCTCGATATCGACTTGGGCAAAGGCATGGCCACCACCGTGGGACGCCTTCGCCCCTGTGGCGTGCTCGACTGGAAGTTCACCGTGCTCTCGCACAACACCATCCGCGGCGCAGCCGGCGCGGCCGTACTGAACGCCGAACTTCTCAAGATGCAAGGCTACTTGTCGTGAGCCGCCGCCGATGATCGTCATGAAATTCGGCGGCACCTCCGTGCAGGACGCGGAGGCCATCAACCGCGCCGCCAAAATCGTCGAAGAACGCCTGCCGCAGAAACCGGTCGTCGTGGTCAGCGCCATGTCGAAGGTCACTGACCAACTGCTGAACATGGCGCGCGCCGCCGGATCCGGTGACCGGGACACTGCCATCAAACTCTGCCGCCAACTGCAGGAGCGCCACTACAACACGGCCGGAGAACTACTCGGCACCGGTGTCTTCACCGACTTTCACAGCGACCTCGCCGCCCACTTCGAGTCGCTCGAAGAATTACTTCGAGGCATAGTCGCCGTCGG
Organism: Terriglobales bacterium; assembly: GCA_036271375.1. Classification (GTDB taxonomy): domain Bacteria; phylum Acidobacteriota; class Terriglobia; order Terriglobales; family Acidobacteriaceae; genus DATBAT01. The sequence goes on along the minus strand of DATBAT010000281.1, from coordinate 17,380 downwards.
CGAATTAACTCCGCGCACCACCGACCTGATCGCCGCCTACGGCGAAATTCTGTCGAGCAACGTGGTGACGGCCGCATTCGCCGCCCGCGGCCTCGATAGCGCGTTGGTCGACTCGCGCCAGTGCATCGTCACCGACAGCACTCACACCCGCGCCACGCCGCTGTTCGATGAAACCAACGAGCGCCTGCAAGCCAAAGTCGCGCCGCTGGTAGCCGCGGGAAAAGTCCCGGTCATGGGCGGATTCATCGGCGCCAACAAAGCCGGCACCACCACCACCATCGGACGCGGAGGCTCCGACTTCTCCGCCGCCATCGTCGGGGCCGGACTCAACGCCGAGCGCATCGAGATCTGGACTGACGTCGACGGCATGATGACCACCGACCCCAACCTCTGCCCCGACGCCAAAAGAATAAAAGTAATCAGCTTCGACGAAGCCGCCGAGTTGGCTTACTTCGGTGCGAAAGTCCTGCACCCGGCGACTGTCTTGCCAGCCGTGCAGAAAAACATCCCCGTCTATATCTTGAACTCGCGCAACCCCACCTGCGAAGGCACGCGCATCTCAGCCCGCGCTCCGCAGAGCAAGAATTTCTTCAAAGCCATCGCCGCAAAAAAGCGCATCACCATTATTGATGTCGCCGCACCCCGAATGTTGCTCGCGCATGGCTTCCTCAAAAGCATCTTCGACGCCTTCGACCGCCACCGTATCGCCATCGACGTAGTCTCGACCTCCGAAGTCAGCGTCTCGCTGACAGTCGACTCCAACGAGTCGATTCCCGCTCTCGCCGCCGACCTCTCCAAACTAGCCGACGTAAAATACGAAGGACGCAAAGCCATCGTCTGCTTGGTAGGGGAAAATCTCCGTGAAACTCCAGGGATCACGGCCCGTGTCTTCGCAGAATTAACCGACGTAAAAATCCGCATGATTTCCCAGGGCGCCTCTGAAATTAATCTCACCTTCGTCATCGAAGAAGAAGCCGTCCCCGATGTAGTTCGTCGCCTGCACAAAGCCTTCTTTTCGGAACTCGATCCTGAGGTCTTCGCATCATGAAACTGCTAATTCTAGGCCGAGGAAAAACCGGAGCATTAGTGGCGGACATCGCCCACGAACGCAAACATGAGATAAAAGTGCTAAGCGGCGCCGACAACTCGAACGCCTCAGCTCTGACCAAAGAAAAGCTGCAAGAATTCGACGCGGTCATCGACTTCACCCGCCCCGACGCAGTGATGAAGAACATCCAGGCCTGCATCGATGCCGGCACAAATATGGTCGTCGGCACCACCGGCTGGTACGAGAAAATTCCCGAAGTAAGAAGGCAAGTCGAATCCGCAAACACCGCCCTGCTCTTCGGCGCAAATTTCTCCATTGGCGTGAATCTGTTCTACGAAATTGCCCGCGCCGGAGCCGTCGCCCTCAAGCACGAATATCAGGGTCACATCTTCGAGCGTCATCACACCCACAAGAAAGACGCGCCCTCCGGCACCGCCGCCATGCTGCAAAAAATCATCCAGGAAGCCTCGCGCACCGATCTTGAGATCACCTCGTTCCGCGAAGGCGATGTGGTCGGCATGCACGAGGTAATCCTCGACTCCCCTGCCGACACCATCTACCTCTGCCACGACGCCAAATCCCGCGTCGGCTTCGCCGAAGGCGCAGTAAAAGCCGCAGAATGGCTCAAAGGCAAAAAAGGCTTCTACGATTTCCGAGAAGTTTGGCGCGAACTGTAAACCGCCCGAACCGCCTGTCTCGCTAATTGCTAATTGCTGTCCTGTGGATGCAATTCCCCCACAAGCGAGTTATCTTTAACCATGCAACTAAGAGGTTGTGGCACCGCCATAGTCACACCGTTTCGAGCCGACGGTTCGATCGATGAAACCGCTCTGCGCAACCTCGTGGCCTGGCAGATCGAGTCCGGCATTGATTTCCTGGTTCCCTGCGGCACCACCGGTGAAACTCCCACGCTCAGTCACGACGAGTGGCTCCAGGTAATCGACATCACTATCGAAGTCGCCGCCGGACGCGTCCCCATCGTTGCAGGCGCAACCTCTAACTCCACCAATGACGCAGTGTCTAAAGCCAAAGAAGTCGCCGCGAGACCGGGAGTAAATGCTGTCCTCACGGCGTCACCCTACTACAACAAACCCACGCAGGAAGGCCAGTACCGTCACTTTCGCGCGATTGCCGAAGCCATCGACAAGCCGGTAATTCTCTATAACGTCCCCGGACGCACCGGCGCTAACATCGAGCCCGCAACCGTTGGCCGCCTGCTCGAAGTTCCCAACATCGCCGGAGTAAAAGAAGCCAGCGGCAACATCGCGCAGATCGCGGAAATCTGCGCTCTTGTACCTGAAACTTTTTCGGTGCTATCCGGAGACGACGCCGCGACGTTGCCGATAATCGCGTTCGGAGGTGTAGGACTAATTTCGGTAGCCTCCAACGAAATCCCGCACGAGATGGCGGAACTCACGCGCGCAGCCCTCAACAACGACTGGGTGACAGCCCGAGCGCTAAACCGAAAATACATCGCGTTGATGCAGGCAAACTTCATTGAGTCCAACCCACTGCCGGTGAAAGCGGTCCTCGCGATGATGGGCAAAATCGAAGAAGTCTATCGCCTGCCGCTGCTACCCATGCGGCGCGACACCCGCTCCAAGCTGCAGAAAATCGCAACCGACGCCGGTTTGATCGCGAAAGCAGCCGCGGCCACACCAGACGCAGCCGATTTTTTCGTCTACGAAAACTGGGTGGCCGGACCGCGCAAGGTCGTTCTGCACCGCTCCAGTTGCGGACAGTGCAACCACGGCAAAGGCCGCCCCGCCGGCCACGATCCCAACCACGCCAAATGGCACGGCCCCTACGCCACGCTCTCCGAAGCGCGCCAATCCTCGCAAGTAATCCCCGGCGTGCTAATCCGTAGCGAATGCAAATGCATTTAAGAACTATCCCAAACACCGTGTAGAGACGTTGCTTCGCAACGTCTCAGCAGTACCTCGAAACACCCCTGTCATCCCGAGCGAAGCCGAGGGATGTTGTGTTCCTTAAGCAATTCGCAGACTCTGCGTATTTTCAAGGGCAGTGACGGCAAATTAGCCGGTAATGGCCCACTGCCACCAGACCAACTTCGCCGATTGCGTGCGGCGAAAGGCAAAATTCTGGAGATTGTCTTCGCCTATCTCTACAGTGGCCGCGACCAGCAGGCATGGCGGGTCGCTTGACGAGATGTGGCCCACGGAAGATGTTGACCGGATTCGCACGGCCATCGTAAGCGTGCAAACGAAAGGCATCTCTGTTCAGGCAAAGAAGCCGGCGATAAAAAACCGGTCAAGATCTTCAACGCCGCGAACGTGCCCAGCGAAAGCAATGTGGTAATAACATCGCCCGAACCGATATTGCTTCAAATGCCGGTTATTCCCGGAATTCCCGATCAGACTTCTCCCCGGCCCGAATTGCTTCTGGAATTGCTGGTTGATTCTGCCGGAAAAGTGCGATGGGTTCAGCCGGTTGGACCAACAACACCCGCGGCCGAAGCCATAATTTGGGCGGCTGCTGGATGGAAATTATCCCTGCATTCCGGGGCAAACAGGCCGTCGCCTGCCGAAGCCGGCTGGCGGTCTCCCTCCGGAAGTAGGGGCGCAATTCAATTAGCGCATCACCGCGCCAACAAAGTAGAACCGTCTATCGATTCACCTTTATACTTTTCTCTCATGTCCTCACTGCAATCCTCGATCCAATCTCTCGCGTCGCTGAGCAATCTCGGCGAAAACTCTGACGCCCGCGAAATATTCCTGGCCTTCCGCGAAGCCCTGACCCAGGGCAAAATCCGCGCCGCCGAAAAACAAAACGGCCAATGGAAAGTAAACCCCTGGGTAAAACAAGGAATCCTGCTTGGCTTCCGCCTGGGCGAGCTAACCGAAAGCAACGCCGGCGAACTAACCTTCGTAGACAAAGACACCTACCCCGCCCGCCGCTTCTCCACCAAAGACAAAGTGAGAGTGGTTCCCGGGGGCTCCTCCATCCGCTCCGGCGCTTACGTCGCTCCCTCGGTAATCTGCATGCCCCCGATGTACATCAATGTTGGTGCATACGTAGATGAAGGTACTTTGGTCGACTCCCACGCGCTCGTAGGCTCCTGCGCGCAAATCGGCAGACGAGTTCACCTAAGTGCCGCCGCCCAAATCGGAGGAGTGCTCGAGCCTATCAACGCGGCCCCGGTCATCATTGAAGACGACGTTTTAGTGGGAGGAAATTGCGGAGTCTACGAAGGCACCCTGGTGCGATCACGCGCCGTCCTTGGAGCAGGCACGATTCTGACTAGATCAACTCCGCTGTATGACTTGGTCCGCGGCGAAGTTTACCGCGCCACCCAAGACAATCCGTTGGAAGTTCCCGAGAATGCGGTGGTAGTTCCGGGTAGTCGCGCCGTAACAAAAAAGGTAGGCCAGGACTGGAACCTGTCGCTCTACACGCCCGTGATCGTGAAGTACCGCGACGAGAAAACCGACCGCACCATCGAACTCGAAGAATGGTTGCGTTAGCCATCTACTTGGAATGTTTGGGAAGTCCGCATTGGGTTGAGCGTTTGGCAGGTTCGTACTGGGTTGGAAGGTTGGGCAGGTTGGTGTCAGATTGGACTTTTTGCCAGGTTCGTATCGGGATATCGCTTCAGCGATATTGTAAGAGTCGCATGAATCAGTCCGGCTTTAGCCGCTGCGCTGCATAGACTTCAACCCGCAACTTCCCTCGCGATAGAGCCACCCGGATCTCCGCTAGACCAGACACCACCGCATCGGCTTCCTTCAATTCCTCAGGCTTGTAAGTCGTCGCCATCGCTATCACGTCCATTTTCCCGGCATGAGCTGCCCGCACTCCGGCAAGCGCATCTTCAATCACGATGCACTGCGAAGGTGGAAAACCCAGAAGCTCCGCGCCCTTCAAATACGGCTGTGGATCGGGCTTCCCCTTCGTCACATCATCCGCGCCCACCATCACCAGCGGCAACGGCAATCCGGCAAGTTTCATCCGCGTCTGCGCCAGATTGCGCGTGCCAGAGGTTACTACGCACCAGTTGTTGACGGGCAGAGACTGCAATAGATCCAAAGCTCCCGGCAATGCGGGGTCGGCATCGTCGGTAACACTCTTCTCGATCTTTATGGTTTCAGCAGCCGCATCCAGATGCGGAGCCACGAGTGAGATCACTTCAACCGTCCGCCGTCCATGAACGACTTCCATCACTTTCTTAGGATCCAACCCCTGCCGCTCGGCCCACAAACTCCAGCGGCGCGTGATAGTGGCGGTCGAATCGACCAGCACGCCATCGAGATCAAAAAGAATGGCGGAACAATGAAAGGTAGGCATCAGAATTTAAGACGTCAACTGCGCTTGCGCATCGGCTTCCATCTCGGCGTTTCGCCGCTCCAGATGCCGTTGCCGGAAGTGAGCCCGAGCCCGTTCTCCCCACGCTTTAACAAAGTAATAATTCAAACCTGCGCCAATGACCGAGCTGGTTAGGGGAATCAGTCGCCCCGCCCACTTTTCCACCACTTCAGCGCTGGCCTTCGCGGCAATTCGCTGAATCACCCGCGGGACGAACTTGCTGATCACTTCTTTCTCCACCAGTTCCCTGCTGATGTCGACGCCCGCCGCAGTCGCCGCAGCGATCCACAACTCTGCGGACTCCTCTTCCGTGTTGTATTCGAATCCGTAAAGCAGACTCAGCTTCTGGATCGTACGCAGCGTGATACCGGCCAGAATTCCGAGATCAGGCAGGATTGTAATCAAGCCACCCAATCCAAGCCCGGCACCTTCCGCGGCGGCAGCCTTCATTCCGCCACGAATAATCTCATTGGCCAGATTGTCGAGTTGACCTACTTCAACCGAGAACACGCCATGGAAAGTAGAAATTGGCAGGCCATAACCGGCCCGCAACTGAAGCAGAAATTTTCCAGGATCGACTTTGACCGTCTCGTAGGCTTTTGTGAAGGCGCGCCCTGCGGTCTTCTCCACCCGCCTGCGAATCCACGACTTGCGCGCCTCATCGGTCATCTACTGAAACGTTAAATCACCAGGCGCGAAAAGGCCAGCTTACGAACTACACCATCTTCCGAGGAGTAGAGATCTTGGGCGCTTTTCCGCTGGAGCGGCCAGATCCCCTGGGACCGGAATCTCGTCCGCCCTGCTTCCCAAAGAAAGTAGAACCCGAAGTCTCCACGACGTCGCTGGCAGGCTTCTCTTTAAACTCATCGCACCTCCCGCACTTGCAGGCCCCAAAAACTCCCGGTACCGAGCGGTCGTGATCGTTCTGTGAACACTGACAAGCAAAGCAACTCTTAGCCATGCATAAATTTTAAAGGTAGAAACGTTGCTCCGCAACGTCTCGCGGGAGAATCGCCCACTCATCCCAGAGGGCTTCAGCCCCTGCTGGCGCAACTCCCCACTGTGCTAGCATTCAATCATCCAATAAATGCCTACCGGAAAATTGCAAATCGTCCCTTTGGGTGGCCTCGGCGAGTTCGGAATGAACTGCATGGCCATTCGCTGGCAAGATGACATTATCGTCATCGACGCCGGCCTTATGTTCCCTGAGTCGGAACTGCTCGGCGTCGATATCGTCGTCCCCGACATCACCTACTTAACCGAAAATCGCCAGCACGTTCGCGGAATTTTTCTCACCCACGGACACGAAGACCACATCGGCGCACTGCCCTGGGTCCTGTCGGAACTCAACGTCCCGGTCTACGGAACGGAATTCACCCTCGCCTACGTCGAAGACAAACTGGACGAGCACGGCCTCCTCGAAAACGCTGAACTCCACGAGCTCAAGGCAAATGAGCGGGTGAAAATCGGGCCGTTCACTGTTCACCCGATCGCGGTGACGCATAGCCTGGTCGATTGCGTTGCCTTCGCCATTCACACGCCCCTGGGCGTAATCATTCACACCGGCGATTTCAAAGTTGATCCCACGCCGACTGACACGAAGCTTTTCGATCTGCACGCCTTCGCCGAGTACGGCAAAGAAGGAGTCCTCGCTCTGTTTCAGGATTCTACCAACGTAGAACGCCGCGGCTACACCCCCAGCGAACGCGCCGTGCGCCGTAAGTTCGAAGAAATTTTCGGCAACACTGACCGTCGACTTTTCATCTCTTGTTTCTCATCGTCGATCCATCGAATCAAGCTCGCCGTGGAACTAGCGTGGGAATTCGGCCGAAAAATCTCCTTCGTCGGACGCTCCATGAACAACTCCGCCGAGATCGCCGAAGACCTCGGCTACATCGAGATTCCCGAAGGCTTGTTGATCCATCCCGGCGAGGTAAAGAACTTCCCGCCGGAAAAAGTCTGCGTGCTGATCAGCGGAACTCAAGGCGAGCCGATGTCCGCCCTCTCCCGCGCTGCGGTCGACAACCACAAGCACGCGAAAATCGAAAAGGGCGACACGGTCATGCTCTCGTCGCGAATCATCCCCGGCAACGAGAAGTCGATCTACCGCATGATCGACCACCTCTTCCGCCGCGAAGCCCACGTGATTTACGACGACGGGTCGCAACCGCCTATCCACGTCAGCGGACACGCCAGCCAGGAAGAACTGAAGCTCATCATCAACCTGGTAAAACCGAAGTATTTCATTCCTGTCCACGGCGAATATCGCCAGCTCAAACTGCACGCGGAACTGGCTGCCTCCATGCACCGCAGCGTGGGCAGCGTAATGCTGATCGAAAGTGGCGACGTTCTGGAAATCGACGAACAAGGCGCCCGCAAAGCCGGACGCGTCACCGTAGGCCGAGTCTGTATCGACTCCGGTTCGCGCACCGACGTTGTCGAAGATCTCATCATCAGAGACCGCCGTCACATCAGCGAAGACGGAATCGTCCTTCCCATCATCGCCATCAACAAACTCACCGGACGCGCCGAAGGCACCCCAGAAATCGTCACCCGCGGATTCAATCCCGGAGAAGATGACTTCATGACCGGAGCCCGCCAGCTGGTCATCCAAACTCTCGAGCAGTCCAGCGAGGAAGAAAAAGGCGACTACGGCGTAATCAAAGAAAAGATTCGCGCCGACCTTAAGCGCTACATCTCCAAGCAGACGCAGAAGCGCCCGCTAATCATGCCGGTGATCCTGGAAATCTAACGGGCTCATTGGTGGGATTACATCATCGGATCCGAACATGCGGACGAGCTGTTCCTGCGTAGAATTTTTGTAATTGATTACCGGCCTCTCATCTGCGTACCATGAAAAGAACATGGCGACGGAATACATCGAGCAACGCGACGGCGGCCACTGGATCCTTGGCACACGTGTGTCTCTGGATTCCATCGTTTACGCTTTCTGCGCGGAGCCTCCCCCGAAAGTATCGTTCAATCATTTCCCTCGCTAAAGCTGGAAGAAGTCTACGGTGCTATCACCTACTATCTCGGTCATCAGGAAGATATCGACTCTCATCTGCGTCGGGGTGACCGGGAGTTTGAAGCCCTGCGCGATCAGGCCCGCAAATCGAACCCCCGTCTGAACAAGAAGCTGGAAGACGCCCGACAACAAACGCCACACCAGTGAAAATCCGTTTTCAGGCGGACGCTGATCTCAACGAAGACATCGTCAAAGGTGTGCTTCGGCGCGAACCTGGAGTTGATTTCAAGACCGCAACCGAAGCTGGTCTACGACGGCTCTCCGACCTGGAAGTCCTGACGCTGGCAGCCAGCGAGGGCCGAGTAGTGGTCTCGCAGTGACCGGAAGACAATGCCGCGCGCTTTTACGCGCCTTGTAAGCAGTCAAACAAGTCCAGGCCTTCTGATCATTTCCCAGAAGACCGATCTGTTAGTCGCAATTGAAAGTGTGCTTTTGGTATGGGCCGCATCGGATGCAGAAGAATGGACCAACCAATTAGGAACGATTCCGTTCTAAATAACCGGTTCAAGTTTCTCATCGCGCTCCTGCGATAGAATTAATTCCTATGAAACAAGTTGCTGCCCGTGTTGCTGCCATGAGTGGTGAAGGGGCGCTGTCGGTTTTCGCTGCCGCGAAAGAACTCGAGCGCCAGGGCCGTTCGATCATCCATCTGGAACTTGGCGAGCCCGATTTCCATCCCGACACGCCGGTAATCGATTCGCTGAAACAAGCCGTTGACGCGGGCAAAGACCGCTACGTCGCCATGCAGGGATTGCCTGCTCTGCGAGAAGAGCTGGCGAAATATTTGCTCCGTACGCGCAACGTCACCGCGTCGCCATCCAACATCGTCATCGCGCCGGGATGCAAGATCGCGCTCTTCATGGCCATGTTCGCGCTGGTCGAAGCGGGTGACGAGGTGCTCTATCCCGACCCAGGTTTCCCCGGCTACACGTCGATGACTGCCAGCTTCGCTGGCGTTGGCGTGCCCTTTAGCCTCGCGGAAAAGAACCGGCTACAACCTGACCCCGACGAAGTCGCAGCCAAGATCACGTCGCGCACAAAAATTCTGATCACGAATTCGCCGGGCAATCCCACGGGCACCGTGTACACCGACGAGGTGCAGCGGCGGCTGGCTGAGCTGGCTGTGAAGCATGACCTGATCGTGCTTTCCGATGAGATTTATGCCCGTATCACTTACGGCGGGACGTTCAAATCCATGATGAGCTATCCCGGCATGGAGGAGCGCACCATCATCATCGATGGCTTCTCCAAGAGCTTTGCCATGACGGGATGGCGCCTCGGCTATGCGGTGGCGCCTCCGCATCTTGTGCCCGCGCTGAACATGCTTGTGGTCAACACGTACACATCTGTGGCTGAGTTCACACAGTGGGCTGCGATCGAGGCGTTGCGCGATCCCGGTGGGGCGACGCCGCGAATGATTGGCGAGTTCGCGAAGCGGCGCGAGCAGTTTGCGAGCGACCTGAATCGCGTGCCTGGCTTCCGATGCATGCCACCAGAGGGCGCGTTCTATGCCTGGGTCAACATCGCCGACACGGGCCGCAGCGCTGAGGACATCTGCGCCGTGATGCTCAACGAGGCAGGCGTCGCCGCGATTCCTGGGGCCGCGTTTGGCGCAGCGGGGAAAGATTTTGTGCGCTTCTCTTTCGCGTCGTCGCCGCAGCTGTTGGGCGAGGCGGTGGAACGGATTTTGGCGGTATCGGGGGCTTGGCAGGGTTCCTTCGCAGAACGTTAGAAATGTTCCACGTGGAACGTTTTGTAAAGACTGTAACCCCCTGCCAGCATTGCCTTTATCCTCGTCCTGCAATGGTGCGGCCGGGCATCGCAAGGGTGAGAATTTCCAAGGAAAAATAAATCCCGTAACTGCACTTATATTGATGCAGTTTTCGTAACCTCTCCTTCTATGGAAAACGTAGTGATTGTCACCGGCGGAGCTCGCGGGATTGGCGCGGAAACCTGTCGCCTGGCAGCGCAACGCGGCTATGCAGTGTGCGTAAACTATTTGCGCAATGCTTCGGCGGCGGAAAATTTGGTAAAGGAAATTCAGACCCTTGGCGTTAAAGCGATCGCCATCGCGGCGGACGTGGCTCAGGAAGAAGACGTCGTTCGCATGTTTGAAGAAGTTGACCGCTCGTTGGGGTTGGTCACGGCGCTGGTCAACAACGCAGGCATTGTCGACCGTATTTCCCGGCTCGATGAGATGAGTGCCGACCGCTTACAGCGAATGTTCGCAACCAATATCACCGGAAGTTTTTTGTGCGCTCGCGAAGCGGTAAAACGGATGTCGACCCGGCACGGTGGATCCGGTGGGTCCATCGTGAATGTTTCTTCGGCAGTATCCCGGCTCGGGGGTGGCGGAATTTATATCGACTACGCTGCTTCCAAGGGTGCGATTGACACCATGACTCTGGGATTGGCGAGAGAAGTGGCAGACGAAGGCATTCGGGTGAACGCGGTGCGGCCGGGGCTGATCTATACGGAGATCCATGTCAGCAGCGGTGACCCGGGGCGCGTGGATCGGTTGAAGGATTCGATTCCGATGAAGCGCGGCGGTGAGGCGGTCGAAGTGGCGCGCACGATCTTGTGGCTGCTTTCCGCTGAAGCGTCTTACTGCACGGGGACTTTTTTGGATGTCAGTGGTGGAAGGTAAACGGCGCTCAGGATTCAGCGCTCAGCCCTGAGACTCTTGGGCGGCATGGGATTCGTCTCCTGGTTCCGCGATGGTGGCCGTACGGTTGGCAATTTAGTTCTCAGTCGCGAGTTCCTGGTTCCCAGCGCAAACGCCTGTTCTGCTATCGTTGGGCTATGAACCGCGCACCTTCATTCTGCGCCGTGATTCTCGCCGCCGGTGAATCTACCCGCATGGGACGCGACAAAGCGCTCCTGGCCTGGCCCCCGAACGGAAACGAAACTTTTCTTCAGGCGGGAATTAGATCTCTGCAGGATTTTAACGATCTGGTGATCGTAGTGGTTGGCAAGAACGAGTCTGCATTGGCTCCGTTGATTTATGGGGCTGGCGCCACTTTAGTTCGCAATTACGAACCAGAGCGCGGGCAGTTCAGTTCCCTTCAAACCGGATTACAGGAAGTGCTTAATCGCGGACGCGACGCCGCCATGGTTACGCTGGTCGATCGTCCTCCGGTTACCAATTCAACATTACAAATTCTTCGTGAGAATTTTGATGGAGCGTTAGCAGATGGGAAATGGGCCGTGATCCCCGAGCATGAGGGGAAGCATGGTCATCCCATGCTCATCGATCGCGAAATGATTGAGGCTTTCCTGAAAGCCCCGCTTGCCGCCAGTGCGCGCGATATCAAGCATCAATTTCAATCCCGGATCGCATACATTCCGGTTGATGACCCTAACGTCGCGCTCAATGTGAATACGCCTGAAGACTATGCCGCCCTGCGCCTCGACGGATAAACTAATTCTTCATGCCCAATCAACCTTCGCCGGCCCAATTTGTTAGTTCCGTAGTACGCCTTCAACCTTCATTTGCCACCTTCGATTGCGACGGAACCCTGTGGTCGGGCGATGCCGGGGAAGGTTTCTTCGACTGGGAACTGCGCCGCAAAGTGGTTAGCGATGAGACCATCACCGCGATCCGCGCACGATATGCGGAATATCGTGCCGGGAAAGTCAGCGAAGACGACATGTGCGGAGAGATGGTCACCATCCATCGCGGATTGCGCGAGTCAGATGTGAAGCAGCTAGCGGCGGAATTCTTCGAAGAACGTATTGCACAAAATATTTTTCCTGAGATGCAGGAACTAGTCGGACGTTTGATCGAAGCCGGCAGCGATGTGTGGGCGGTGTCATCGACCAACGAATGGGTGATTCAGGCAGGGATGAAACATTTTGGAATTCCCGCCAACAAGATTCTTGCGGCGACGGTTGAAGTTAAGGACGACATCATCACCGACAAGCTCACTCGTATTCCTTCCGGAGAGGGTAAACCCAGGGCAATCCGCGCCGAGGCAAAACGCGATCCGGACGCGGCTTTCGGCAACTCCCGCTGGGACGCGGCAATGTTGGGGATCTCGCGGCACGCTTTTGCCATCAATCCCAATGCCGATCTGGAAGAGCTGGCCCGAGGCAAGGGTTGGACAATTTATTTTCCGCGCGTGGCTTCCTCCAATAAGGCGTGAAGGCCATCCATGGCGAGTTGCGCGGCGTGGCCGGAAGCTGGAAGTAGTCCGCCAATCTCTCGAACCAGACCTTCTTTACTTGTCGTCTTTGCGTCTTCCAATGTTTTCCCCACGGTCATTTCGGTGAGCAGCGATGAGCATGCCATCGCAGAAACACATCCCTTGGCGCGAAAGCGAACCTCTGAAAATTTTCCGCCATCCATTTTTGCGGTCAACTCCAGAATGTCTCCACACGCAGGATTTTCGATCCGCACCTTCACGTCAGGATTAGCAACCTCCCCCACGTTTCGCGGATTCTGAAAATGGTCGAGGACTTGTGGCGAATACATTTTGTGAATTGTACCCTCGGCCGAGACCGCGCTGTACGATAGACGCAATGCCCGACTACACACCACAGCGCGTGGTCTCTTTGCAACCCAGCGCGACGCTGGCGCTAGCGGAAATCGGCCTGCTGGATCGCGTGGTGGCCTGTACCAAGTACTGCGTTGACGTGTGTCCCCAAGTTGTCAATTCCGGCAAGACGATCGTGGCGGATTCCTGGACGGCGAAGTCCGCCGAGATCCTCGCGGCTAAACCGGACCTGGTCATCGCCTCGGTTCCCTATCAGGAACAGGCAGTCATAGAGATCCTGAAAGCGGGCGTGCCGTTTCTAGGATTCGCTCCAAAAACTCTAACTGATATCTACAAGGACATCGCCGCAATCGCCGGGGTCATGGGCGTTTCGGAGCGCGGAGCAAGCGTTATCGAGATGATGCAATCTGAAATCGAAGCCATTCGCGTCGAGGTGCCGTCAGGGCCGAGGCCGCGAGTCTATTGCGAGGAGTGGGGCAAGCCTCTGATCGCTTCGCAAAAATGGGTTGCGGAATTGGTGGAACTCGCAGGCGGTGAATTTGTCGGCACTCCCGGCGCTCACACCAACGCCGAGGCGGTTGCCGTGCAAGATCCCGATCTGATCGTCGCTTCGTGGTGCGGCACGGGAGACCGCGTTCCGCTTAACAAGGTTGTCCGCGACCGCGGATGGCTTGAGTTGCGCGCGGTGCGCAACCATAAGGTCGCCTGCATTCGCGATGAATACTTGAACACACCCGCGCCGAGCCTGATTCACGGCCTTCGGGCGCTAGCCGCAGCCATTCATCCGGATCGATTTCCGCAGACGGCCGGGCTTTCGTGGATCAGTCCTGAGTATTCCACTCGCTAACCGAAAATCCGATCAGATAGACTAATATTCACGCCATGCCTCCCGTCATTGCCGACGAAGCGAAACGAGAATTTGAGCGGTTGTCCAGTTTCGTTGGCTCGGCGAACGAACTAATGGAGCGCATCGTCTCCCTGTTGCATGACCGAATGCCTAGCTACCACTGGGTCGGTTTTTACATGCTCGATACGTCCGTGACCCCACCCATGCTGCAACTGGGCGCATTCCGCGGGGCTGCGACACCACACACTCGCATCCCGCTGAACGAGGGGATTTGCGGTGCGGCCGCCTCTACCGGACAGACGGTCATCGTGGACGATGTGAACAGCGATCCGCGTTATCTGGCGTGCTCGATCGAAACAAAGTCTGAGATCGTGGCGCCGGTCTTTGTGCGAGGCAACGTGGCAGGTGAACTGGATATTGACAGTCACTTCCCCGCCGCCTTCAAAGAGAAAGATCGCGAACTGGTGGAATATTGCGCATCGCTGGTGGGAAAATTACTGGATACGGTTCCGGAACAGAAATGAAAAGAGTAGTAGCAGCCCTCATCCTCGACGGAGAAAAGCTCCTGGTCTGCCAGCGCACGCGCCATCAGACTATGCCGCTCAAATGGGAATTCCCCGGCGGCAAGATTGAGGAAGGCGAGCAGCCGCGGGATGCCCTACGCCGTGAGTTGGAAGAAGAGCTTGGCATTCAAGCTGAAATTGGCGACGAGGTCTCGCGCATTCGCCACGAATATCCCAACGGCGGAGCGGTTGAACTGCGCTTCTTTGCCGTTCGCCAATACGCCGGGGCCCTTGAAAACCGCATCTTTCGCGACATCCGCTGGGTGCTCCGCCCCGAACTGCCGGGCTTCGACTTCCTCGAAGCTGACCTGGGCCTGGTCCGCGAACTTGCCGAGGGCAAGGTCATCTAAGGGCTCGGCACTTCCGGTTTGCAAAAATAGTTTTCCGCAGCCTATTCCTGACATACAATTCTCGCGCCATTCGTCCGGAGAGGTGTTATGAAGATTCAGGGCCTCGAAGGCATGTCCGCGTCTGAAATTCAATTGGAGTTGCAACGGGGCGGCAAGTTCGTCGTCTACTCCTACTGCATTTCCTTAGTTCTGGTTACATTTCGCCGCCCGTCCGGAATTTATTTCCTGCCAGCAGGTGCGAGCCGCTTCCGCAAGGGATTATCGAGCAGTCTCGTCACCGTACTTCTGGGTTGGTGGGGAATCCCCTGGGGGCCGGTCTACTCGGTGAAAGCTCTCGTGGAAAATTTCAAGGGTGGGAAGGACGTGACCGCTGACTTTCTCCCTCGCATTCAACCGGCGACAGTGCGGTTTGCGGCAGCTGCGAAAGTGGGCTAGCAGCGCGCTGTTTGCGCTTCTGTCGTTGAGCGCCTCATCGCAATTGCGCCATCTTGCGGACCGCCGCCGCATTCTGGTTGGGGCTGCGGTCAATCCCGTCTATCTCAGTGAACCCGCCTACGCGGAAACGCTGGCGCGCGAATACAACATGGTGGAAGCGGAAGATGCCATGAAGTGGACGGCGCTTCGGCCTGACGCCAATACCTTCAATTTCACTGAGGCGGACAAGATCGTAGCCTTCGCCGCAGCGCATGCGATGAAAGTCCGCGGCCACACCCTGGTCTGGGCACGTCATAATCCGGAGTGGCTGGAGAAATCCTTGGCGCAGGACCGGCCGAGACTTTTGCATGAACACATTGAACGCACGGTGGAACATTTCCGCGGACATGTCTTTGCCTGGGACGTGGTCAACGAAGCGCTCGATGAACATGGCAAACTTCGTCCCTCGATCTGGAGCACTCGTCCTGACTACGTCGAACAGGCTTTCCGCTGGGCGCATGAGGCCGATCCGAAGGCGCTGTTGTTTTACAACGAAGCCGAGGCGGAGAATCTCGGCGAGAAGTCTGATGCGCTCTATGCGATGGCCAAGGATTTCAAGAAGCGCGGCATTCCTATTGACGGCATCGGGATGCAGTTGCACATCCTCGATTTGAAATTCGATTCGAAGTCGGTGGCCGCGAACATTGCGCGGCTTGCCGCTCTAGGCTTGCAAGTTCACATTACCGAACTGGATGTCGCGATAGCATCCGAAAAGGACCTTGGTCTACAGGCAGAGATCTATGGCCAGGTTGCAAATGTTTGCCTATCGAATCCTGGCTGTACCGCGATCCAGACCTGGGGATTCACCGACAAGTATTCGTGGATCGGCTGGTACACCAATCACACCAAGGGCGACGCGCTGCCTTTTGACCGGCAATATCGTCCGAAGCCCGCGTACCAGGCGTTGACCGAGGCGCTCCGGGCTGATAACTAGTTTTCTTCCTTCCAATAATTACATTTGCACCCGCCGCCTATAATGGTGCATCACATCTGAGGTAAGTTTCCCTGAGATGACGTCCTCAAGCCAAAACCGGCCCAGCAAAGAACCTACGCGCCGCAGGAAGCTGATTCTCTTCCTGAGCATTGGCGTGTTGCTGTTGCTGTCGGTGATCGTTTCCCAGGTCTCGTTCGATTTTCCGCTTCTGCCCGGAAGCAACCAGCAGCTCGCGTTTTTTGCCGCGCTCTCTATTCTTATCTTCTTATTGTTTGTCGCGCTCACTGTGGTGCTGGGCCGCAACCTGATCAAGCTTTTCGCCGAGCGCCGCCTCGGGGTTTTGGGATCGAAGTTCCGCACGCGCATTGTGGTGGGCGGCCTGCTGCTTTCCTTTTTACCCGTCATCTTCATGTTCTTTTTCGCCTACGGATTGATGAACCACACCATCGATAAGTGGTTTTCGCGGCCGGTGGAGGAGGTCCGTCAGGATACGGCAACCATGGCCAACATGATGGCCAGCTATGCGGGACAGAATGCGCACGCGGAAGCTCTTTCCATTGCTTCGCAACCGGAAACACAGCACGCTTTTGCAGGTCACAGCTTTTCTTCGGTGGTCGCCGAATTTCGCCGCCATGAAGCCACCTTGCAAGGCGGCTTCGCGCTGGCTATCTACGACGGAAATGCTGAAGCGAGTTTCGGGGCGCCGGCTCCGTGGTCGCTGTTGAAAAAGGCTTTGCCGGAAGACCCGCTGCACTCGGCGAGCGGATCGGTGATTTCTTACGAGAGCACAGACTACGTTTTCGGCGCGGCTCCGGTGGGAAACCATGGAACGGTTTTGGTGGCCATGCCGTTGCCCAAAGCTTTTTCTGAAACCGTGAAGGCGATTCAGGCCAGCCAGCAACGCTACGTGGAACTCGCGGCACAGAGAAAGCTGGTGCGCCGCACTTACATGGATTTGCTGTTGCTGCTCACGGTGTTGGTGCTGTTCGCAACTACCTGGCTGGCGATGTTCTTATCGAAGCTGGTGGTGCGTCCGGTGGTGGCGCTCGCCGAGGCGACGCAGGAGATTTCGCGCGGGCGCCTGGACTACCGTGTCGACATTCATGCAGCTGACGAAATCGGCGATCTGGTTCGTTCCTTCAACCAGATGGCCGAGGAACTCGAAAGCAGCCGCCGGCTATTGGAATCTTCCAGCCGCGAGTTGGAGCAGGTGAACGTCGCTCTCGAACAACGCCGCCAGCACATGGAGACGATTCTGGAGAGCATTCCGACCGGCGTGCTTTCGCTTGATGTCAGCCGCCGGGTGACGCACGTGAA
>DATBAT010000280.1:0-2049 GCA_036271375.1 Terriglobales bacterium | reverse complement strand
GGGGGCATGCTCACGCTGGAGGCTCGCGGCAAAGGTGCCAGCGTCACGCTATTGACTTTGAATCGCGGCGAAGGCGGGCAGAACAAAGTAGGAAGCAACTTGTTCGACGTACTCGGAGTGCTGCGTTCGCTGGAAGTTACTGCCGCGGACCGCTACTACGGGGTCGAGCAGCGGTTTTCCCGAGTAGCAGACTTCGGCTATTCGAAAAACCCGGAAGAAACTTTTCAGAAATGGGGCGGCCACGACATCGCTTTGGAGGACGTGGTGCGAGTGGTTCGCAGCTTTCGCCCGGACGTTATGGTGGCCCGCTTCTCAGGGACCGATCGAGACGGGCATGGCCATCATCAAGCTTCGGCGATTCTTACCAAAGAAGCGTTTCGGGCCGCAGCCGATCCAAATCGCTTTCCCGAACAAATCAAGGAAGGCTTGCTGCCCTGGCAAGCCAAAAAACTTTACATCGGCAACGTTTGCGGCTTCGGTGCGGCGACCTGTCCGGATGAAAATTACACTCTCCGTTTGAATACCGGCACGTTCGATCCCGCTCTCGGAGTTTCCTACGCACAATTTGCCATGGCGGGATTGAAGCATCAACTCTCTCAAGGCGCAGGAGCGTGGACGCTGGATCCTGGCGACCGATTTACTTTTTACAAGCTGGTGGATTCAGTGTTGGCGTCCGGAACCCAACGCGCCGGACATGAAAAAGATTTCTTCGATGGCATCGATACGAGTTTGCCGGGGCTGGCTGCGGAGCTGGGAGACGAAGAGAAGAAGGCTCCATGGTTGCGTCCCGAACTGGTGAAGATTACGGAAGATATTGCCAAGGCCAAGGCGGAAAGCGCCGGGGACACAAGTCACGCGGTACGGTTCCTGGGAGACGCTGAAAAATTGCTTTCCTGGATCATCGGCTCCTCCGGAAAAATTGAGAACGCCGACCTCAGCGCGGCTGCCAAGGCCGAGCTAAAGCAACGATTGACAGAAAAAATGGAACAGATGAGAGCTGCCGTAAACCTGGCGCTGGCCGTCACACTGCAAGCTGTCGTGGTTGTGCCGGGGAGACCGGGCGAATCAGGCGAGGCAGACGCGTTCACCGTAGTTTCGCCCGGCCAGAACTTTGGTGTAAGGGCGACGTTGCACAATGGATCGAAATATCCTTTGCTGGCGGCGAGCATTGCGCTGAACGGATTGAATGACTGGCAGGAAATGCCTAAAGGAAGTTGTAATCCTATTCCGCCCGGAGAGGACCGAGTCGTCCTTTTCCCGTTGATAGTTCCGAATGTTCCGTCCACGCGGCCTTATTGGCACCGGGACAATCCCGAGAGCGACAGCGTCAATACAATTGACGATCCACGATACGCAGGGCTTCCCTTTTCTCCCCCTCCGTTGATAGCGACAGCGGACTACAATTTCGCGGAAGGCGCGCAGGCTTCCAGTCCGTGCGAACCAGTTCTCAACCAGGTCCACTCGAGGCTCAAATCCGAAGTAGTCGCTGGCTTTGTAAATGACCGGGGACAACAAGAGAAACGCGTGCTGGCAATCGCGCCAGAATTTTCCGTCATGCTCGAGCCTGGAGCGCAAGTCATCCCAGTAAATAGTGGGTCCGCAACCGCGGTGAAGGTGCAGGTGAGTTGCAATTTAACTGGAGCGCCCAACGGAAAACTCCATCTCGAAGCGCCGACGGGATGGCGAGTTGAGCCAGCGGAGTTGGCGGTGGTACTCGATCATCGCGGCGCGATGCAGAGTTATCAGTTCCAGGTATTTCCCACCAGCCTGACGGAAGGACGAACGCAGATTCGCGCCGTACTGGAAGCGGGCGGAAAGCAATTTACCGAAGGCTATAGTTTGGTCAAACGGGAAGATCTCGGATCCGTCTACTACTATCAGCCGGCAACGCAACGCATCAGCATCGCCGATGTAAAAATTCCGAAAGACTTGAAAGTCGCCTACGTCATGGGCGCGGGCGATAACATCCCAATTGTGCTGCAACAGATTGGAATGGATATCACATCGATCCCGGCACAAAAGTTGGCGACGGAAGATTTGAGCAAGTAC
>DATBAT010000279.1:0-3959 GCA_036271375.1 Terriglobales bacterium | reverse complement strand
CGAGAGTTATGAAAGAGAATCTATTTGCCAAACCTGGTAGAGACAAAGCCAGCCGCCCATGCCTGTTGCCAGTTCCTTGCGTCGGAGAGTGGCTCAGTCCCCCGAGGAGGAACAATTTGCGGGAGGGGAAACGACCCGGATTCTGGTGGCGGCCCGCCGATATTTCCTTCGGTGTTGATGTAGCTGTGATGCCCGAAATTCCATGACTCGGGGAGATTGGGCGTTTGCCACAGATTCATCGGCTGACTTGCGGGATACGGACCATAACGGCCGAGCGCTCCGTGCCAGTAGGGATCTCCTCGGCTGACGATTCCCGATGCCAGGTTTCCCGCGGGAAACGCCCACTCCAAGACATCATCCTTACTGGAAGCCAGGACGGAAACTCTATTCATCAATTTTGCCGCCTGCTGATATTCCTTCACCAGGCAGGTGTCATCGATGGCGCCGGCCATTATGGTCAGCGCATTCATCTTGAACGTTTGACCGAGGTCGTTAATGGTCTGAAGCATGATTCGCGCGCCTAAACTGTGCGAGACAAACGACAGACTGTTTACTCCCGCGAAGCGGGCGCGCAGGTACTCGGCCAGGGTGTGTCCGCTCTTGATGGCTTCGTTTCCTTCGACCGGATAATCAAGAAAGGGAAGCCAACTGGAGTCGCCTGGCCACAGGACGCCGACGAAAAACCCGTTATCGCCGAGCTGTAACCACTCGTGCCAGTGAGACAGGTAGTCGATTCCACAGGCGCGATTCACGTGAAATCCATGGGTGCCCAAGAGCACGTCACGGCCCTGCACCGCCTGAATTAATTCGGGATCAAGCGGTTGCACTGGATTCGGATTCGGTTGCGTCTCGGTGCGGATGACGACGCTATTAACATCAGCGACGGGGTTCCCTCCGGCAGAGTCGGCACGAAGATCGATGAAGTAGGTCAACTCTTCCACGCCTGGGCAAGCTTGGCGCCCTGCTGAACGGCGCTGGCTAAGTCTTTAGCGACGGGAGCCAACGGGGTGGCGAGAACTCCGCCGATGATCGCTCTCCAAACGTCGAGGGATTTAAGGTCGCATCCGGCAATTGACCAAGCTCCCAGGACCGCCAATACGACTGCTACTGGAACCGCCAGCAGCTTGGCACTGTTTCGGTAGCGCTGTTCGCCCCGCTGATAGCCCCGGTCCAGTACCGCGCTCAACAGCAGATCGAAGCGGCCGAAAGCATCGGTTTCTTCTTTCGTGAGAGCCGCGCCGGTAGGAAGTTTTTCAGCAACCGACTTAAGGACGGTTGCATCGACTCCTGTGGCGAGCGCCATCATGGGCGAGTTTGCGCCTGTGAGGTTCAACTTGATCAGTGCTTTTGCAACTGACTTCTGATCGCCGAGGGCCATACCGTTAAGCCAATTCGCTTTTAAGGTGGCGAGGATCGACGTCAGTGAAAGCGCCGACTTGTTGCCGGTGTCGGGAATGAACTGCGAGATGGCCGCTTTAATATCGCCAAAGCCGCGGTTGGAAACGCCTCCCCAGAAGCCTTTGGAGACATCGACCACACCGTAGGCCGCGGTGCCGAGAGCGCCAATGGCCAAAACTATCTTAGGTAAATCAAGCGGTGGGAGCCCAGTTGAAGCGAACATCGCGTGCCTCCAGAGTTCAACGTTCCATCCTGGTAGGGGCCCGAGTTGGGCAGCATTGTGCCGCTTAGTGAGAAGGGCGTCAAGGGAAAATTAGCGTTTTCGTAACCCACGCGCAAGATGCGGCGTGCCTTCGTTTACTTATTTTTTCACCGTCGGGTACTGAATGCCCAGCTGCTCCATGTAGCTCTTGTACTTCACCGGATCGTAATAGTACTTCCGCAACTCGGGGAGGAATTTGTCCATCTTCTCTTTGTTGAATTCGATGGCTGGTTTGTCGTCGGGGCCGATCAGGGGCGTGTACTGCATGTCTTTTGTCTGGACATTTCTGAAATAATCCCATGCTTGTTTCACCAGTTCAGGCGAGAGCAGGAAATCGAGAGCGGTCAGCGCCTGCACTTTTGCACCTGCGGTTGCGCCCTTATGCGCGATGGGCGTCGCCATGGCCACGCCGTCCGCCCAACTGTGGCCGGGGGTGTGCGGAATGTTCGCGGGAAACCGCATGTAGACCATGGGCACATTCCAGGAAATGTCGCCAACATCGTCAGAGCCGCCCAATTCTGTCTCCGGATGCGGCGCCTTTAGTGGGTCTACTTCTTTGCTTAAGCCTTCCGTAGGTTTGCCCAGTTCTTTTTGCAGGGCTTTGGCGAGCGTCTGATCGGCCTCGCTCCACTGCGGCATGCCGACTCGCTCAATGTTCTTCTGCTGGATTTCGGCCACCACTTTGCTGTAGTTCGGAGGCCAGGCGGAGCCGACGACTTTTCGAGTCACGGTGGTGCCGGTCATCATGGTGGCCGCTTCCGCCATCTGGTTGCCGATGTCGTAAAGGTCGCGGATGTGGTCGTAGTCCATCTCGCGGAAGTAGTACCAGACCGCCGCCTCCGAGGGGACTACGTTGGGCTGATCGCCGCCGTTGATGATCACGTAATGGGAACGCTGCTGTAAGCGTAGATGTTCGCGGCGGAAGTTCCATCCCGCGTCCATGAGTTCGACTGCGTCGAGCGCGCTGCGTCCGTCCCAGGGCGCCATGGCGGCGTGCGATGCCTTGCCGTGAAACTGGTACTGCACGGAAACCAGGCCCTGAGGCGCGAAACTCTGTCCGTACTGCGTGCCGAAGGAGGAGTCGATGTGGGTGCCCAGCACAATGTCGACGTCCTTGAAAAGGCCGGCGCGGACGTAAAACGCTTTGGTGCCGAGAAGTTCCTCGGCAATGCCAGGGAAAACTTTCAGCGTTCCTGACAGTTTGTATTTTTCCATCAGCTCGCGAAGTACCAGGGCGGCGGTCACGTTTACCGCCGGACCGGCGTTGTGGCCTTCGCCGTGACCGGGAGCACCTTCGACAATAGGATCGTGATAGGCCACTCCAGGTTTTTGCGAGGCGCGCGGAATACAGTCTAGGTCGCTGATGAACGCAATCACCGGCTTGCCCGAGCCGTAGGTGGCGAGCCATCCCGTGGGTATTCCGGCGACACCCTGTTCAACCTTGAAGCCGTTTTTCTCCAGGATGTCGGTGACGTAGCGGGAGGTTTCGTGCTCCTGAAATCCGAGTTCCGAGTAGCTGAAGATCTGGTCCACCATCTGCTGGGTGAACACCAGGCGCGCGTCGACGGCTTGGAGGGCTTGCTTTTTGAGGTCGTCGAGGCCCGGCTTGGATTGCGCGAAGCAGGAAAGTGCGGTGAACAGCAGAGCGAATAAGACGATTCGGCGCATGGGTTGGGCCCCTTGGGTGCGGTAGTGGGGATTGTACCTGAGGCTCGGAACACAGGTCCCTCCGCTCGCCGTCGCTTTCGCTCCGGCTTCGGTCGGGATGACAGAGTTGGGATGGTGCGAGGGCCCACCCTTAAGAGTTTTGGTGGCGCAGGTGGGGGCACGATTTCAGTGCGTCGTTGAGTTGCGCGGTGGTGAAGTCGATGTTGAGTTCCTGATTGCCGTGCACGCGCGCCGAGTGTTCGAAATATCCAACACCGTTTTTGTAGAGGACAATTTTTTTAACGGGAATGCGGGCCGATGGTTCGGTTGGTTTTGCCGTTTGTGCGAGCAGCGCGCTCGCCAGAAAGACCAAGAACAAGAGATGCTCGTGACATCTGTACCCCACTTTCTCGGGCGGGCGTGGAGTTTAACCCCTCGGGGTGGGGAGATGTCCAGAGGAAAGTGGCTCAACTCACCGGACCGCGATTGGGTTTCCGGGCGCGCCTGCGGCTCCTTTCAGTTTGAGTGGTGTGAAAATAAAAGCGAACTCGTAGACGTTGTCGGCTGCGAGTTGCTCGAGGTCGAGATTCTCCAGGCTGTAGATGCCATTTTTCGTGATCAGCAATTGATGAGCCGGTACCACGGTCTTCTT
>DATBAT010000278.1:0-3925 GCA_036271375.1 Terriglobales bacterium | reverse complement strand
CGACACCCGATGCCCCCGTAGCGAAACACACGCATGCTCGGCTCAGCCTCCAGAGCGGCCGTGAACTGCGCTTCGTCGATCCCCGCCGGTTCGGCCGGCTCGAATTCCGAGACCTGCGAAATGGAAATGGCTTTACGAGCCCCGGCGCGGAGCCCCTGTCGATCGAACATGACGCCTTCACAAGCCTTTTTCGTGGACGAAAGTTGGCCATCAAGGCCGCGCTTTTAAACCAGACGCTGCTGGCGGGCGTGGGAAATATCTATGCGGACGAGAGCCTGTTTCGTGCCGGAATTCGCCCGCGTCGCCGAGCAGGGAAGCTAATGCGCACCGAGCTCGAAAAACTGCGGCTCGCTCTACGCGATGTCCTGGAGCACGCGATTCGTCTTGGAGGCTCGTCCGTTTCCGACTACGTCGACGCCAACGGCGTTCGCGGTTTTTTCCAATTGGAGCACTGCGTCTACCAGCGTACCGGCGAGCCGTGCCTGCGATGCGGCACCGCGATCAAGCGGATCGAAGTGGCAGGACGAAGCACACATTATTGTCCCCACTGCCAGCGATAGTCGGTTGAGCGACTCAGATGCGATGGAAGTCCGTGGCAAGCTTCGCTTCGAGATCTATTATTTTTTGAAGTTCCTAGCCGGATGTTTACCAGAATCCAAACAGAAGAGGATGCTCAATAGCCCCAACTATATGAAAGCAAACATAATTTGAAACGGCACGTCGATTGCTATTAGTTGGGTGCCAGTGATGTACCGGCTGCTGGGGAGATTCCGGCGAGCCCGCAAAAACAACAGACGCTCGGCAAGAGCAGTCGCCATCGAAGCGACAGACCGGCCGAGAGAGCCTGTAAAGGGCGCAGTGGAAATAACCACTGCCCATCATTTGCTGGGAGGCCAGTGACCAGCGCAGGGACACGAAACGCCACTCAAGCGAGTGGCGTTTCGTGCGTCTGGGCGATTTGGCACCCAATATACGGTTCACCCCGGGGTTCCTTCGCGGTTACGCTTCTACTGCCAATGGGGTAGGGATGCCTACTTGCGCGGTGGCGTGTGAGGCTGTACTATCGAACTTGCCTATCAAGCGGCTGAAGCGAACCACCCATATTGGGGCAGAGTCGGCTCGCCGCTTACAAAAGATACTTCGCAACAAGAACCAGCTGAAGCGGCGAAGAATCCTATAGGAAAGGCATCACCCCAGGAAACGCAGGCCAAGTCGCACCGATCAAGACAACCGGAGAATGCTGTTGTAGGTGGATCGGGCAGAAGGCTTGAACGTTTTGATTGGATGTTTGGCCCTGGAGTCGCATCGAAGGATTAGCGGTTATTCCCGGCAGGGATCTTCGCGACAGGCAATCGTCGATGGAGTAAACGGGAATTCTGCAATGCGCCGGGCAGGAAAGGTACACCCACCGCTAGGGCGGGCGTGTGTGACGCAAAAATCGTGGTAGATTGCGTTCGAACTACTGCTCCTCCGGTAAATTGTGCGGCTTCAACGACAGGCCGATATATGCCCGTCAAGGCGCCTCGTGTTTCGGCGAAATGTTCGGCCGGGAACTCGAAATTTCAGCAACTCAAGATTCGGAAGTATTGAAGCGAAAGATGTAATGCAACCCATCGCAAAGTGCCAGGAAGTGCACGCATGACAACAGAACCGACGATACCCCAGCCTGAAATGGGGTCGGTCCCAGCTAATGGCCAGGGACAGTCGCAAGGACATCGGCGCCGCAGGCGTCGTCGCAAAAACAAGTCGAACCAGCCAAGCGTTCAGCCGCAAGGGCAGATTCAGCAGAATCAGCCCCAGCAGGCTCCGCCGCAGATGCAGGCTCCGCAACAGCCCCAGCAACAAGGGGGACCGCCGAAGCAGGGTTCGGGCCGGCACCGGAAGAAGAAAAAATTCTTCCAGCAGAAGAGCAATACGCCGCCGCCGCAGCCGGGCAACAGCATCGTGCCGCAGCATAACGGTCGGCGCAAGGAGCGGCAGAAGGGCCCGCGGACATTTGTGGGTCCAATGGACCACAGCTATCGCACCGTGAACGGCAACGTAGCAGACGGCCCTCCTTCCACGATCCCCACTTCCGGCAACGGACACCGTGGCTACTACAACGACGTCAACGTCGGATCGCCGTCAGTTCCTGTAAAGGCGGATGCGCCTACCCGGATCTTCTGTTTCATCGACGACTTGTTCTTTCAGGCAAAGATCCAGGAAACCGCGAAGAAGTTGGGCGTCAAGGTGGAGTTTGTGAAGGGCGAGAAAGAAACAGTTTCGCGCATCATCGACACTCCCGAGGCAGAAAAACCGACGCTGGTGGTTTTCGATCTGAACAACCTGAACGCAAAGCCGATGACGCTGATTCCGAAGTTCAAAACGAAATTTAAAAAGGCGACATCGATCATCGGATTTCTCAATCATCTGCAGGGCGATCTGAAGATGAAGGCAATCGAAGCCGGATGCGATACGGTGATGCCACGCTCGGCATTTTCGCAGAGCTTGCCCAACCTGCTACGCCGCTACGGCTTGGAAGAGGAAGACGAGCACATGCCGCAGCCGGTTTAAAAGCCAAGGAACAAGGAACCAAAGAAAAGGGCGCCGGCATGAATGACGGCGCCCTCTTTCATTTGTCCGGGCAAACTATGTCAATCGGACCTCAGCCATCGCCCCTTTTTTCATCCTGCCTCTATCCAGGCGGCCAGGTCATAGCACGTCCCCCAAGCAGGTGGACGTGAATGTGATCGACGGTCTGTCCGCCATTTTCACCGGTATTAATCACTGTCCTGTAGCCCTGGGAAAGTCCCTTGCTGCGCGCAATTTCCGCCGCGACCAGGTGAAGATGCCCGAGCAGGGAACTGTGTTCTTCCGCCGCGTGAGAAATCGACGCGATGTGTTCGCGGGGAATAATCAGAACATGCACCGGCGCCTGCGGATGAATGTCCGCGAAAGCGTAGCATCGCTCATCCTGGTAGACAGGTTTCGAGGGGATGCTTCCATCGATGATTCCGCAAAAAAGGCAGGTCATGATTAAGGGAGATTTTACAGCAGCCGCCTCTGTCCGCTGACGGGGCCGGGTTTGCGGTGGGTCATCCTAAGCAATCAATGGGCGTCATTCCTCGTGTCGTTTTCGGTCGTCTCGAAAATCGAGAAAGCGGCGGACGATCTGGGCGAGGTTTCCTTTAAAAGGACGAACAGAGGAGAAGGGAATATCGACCAGACGATGCTTGCCCCCTCTTTCCATTAGTTGCGCGATGCGCCGATTACGATCGACGTTCATTACGACGAAAAAGCCGGCACGGGCATCGACGCGGACGACTTCACCTAGTGTGGGGACTTTTCCCGACAAACGATCCGATTGAATAACAATGCAGGAAATAGCGGAACTCACTGGACCACCTCAACAAATGAGTGACTTCCGGCGACTCTGTTCCAAACAAAAGCCGCACCTAAACAGTGATGCCGAGCAATAACAGGAAGGTTGTTTGCTCCTTCACGTATCTGCTTGATTCCGTTGATGAAATTTCAAAGATGACAATAGCGCATGAATGGCCCATCAAGACTCCATAGTGCATCAAATCGAATGGCTGCGTTGGGCATGGTTATACGCGAGAAAGGGGACTGACCGTGGAATCTGCAGGCCGAACAGTACTGGTGATTGACGACGATCGCGTTCTCGCTGACACACTTTCAGACATTCTGAGAAATCATGGATTCAAGCCCGTCGCACTCTACAGTGGAGAAGAGGCCCTCGAAATGGCTGAGCGGCTTCGGCCCGAGATCGTGCTGAGCGATATTCGTATGAGCCACCTGGATGGAATTGAAGCTGCAAAACGCATTCGCGCGCTCCATCCGGAGTGCCGGGTCATTTTGTTTACGGCGCATTTCGTGTCCGCACCCATGAGGCAGTCGATTGAAGGACTCGGATTTGAGCTTTTGC
>DATBAT010000277.1:0-10150 GCA_036271375.1 Terriglobales bacterium | reverse complement strand
ACCTTGCAGACGCCCGCCTGCCCTTCCGGAATGGGGCAGCAATGTCCACAGGCAAAGCAGCGCACACGATTGCGGTCCAGCGGCTCGTAGAGATCGCCTTCACGCACGTGGACATCGAGAATGTCGCGGAGGGCTGGCATCTCGGGCTCACGTTTAGTTTACGCGAAGTCCTTTGGCGCGAGCAGATTGGGGCGATGCGATGCATCTTTACAAAACGTTCCACGCGGAACGTTTTGTAAAGTCACGCTAGTTGCGACGATATTTTTTGTCGCATTCCCAATTTGGGGATTGACTTCGAAAAGGCAACTCAAAGTACGCCTCGCTTCGCGTCGGCGGACAGGTGAGACACCTGTCTCCACGTGAGGCGTGGTGCTTGGCCAGCTATTGTCTTGGAGGAGCGAAAACATTATCGTGGTATTTATAAATTTCTCTCAAGGTAGAGTGCGTTGGAAGAACAAAAGAAGTCGAAGTGGAAATGGCCGCTGGGTGTTATTGCTGCCGGCGTAGCCGGAGCCGGAGTGGTTCTATTTCGAGGGTGCTGGCATAGCAAGATGAGCTGGCCGGTGCGCGCCCAGGATGTTTCGTATCAAGTTTGTGTGGGGTGCGGCATCAAACGGCTGTTTGATGAGAAGAAGTTTCGCGCTTACGGGCCATACAGCTACGATCTAAACCGGCTGGCCGAATGGGGCCAACAGCATCACCAGGATATCCAGGTCGATAAAGCTTCTTGAATTAGTCTGCCGCGCCGGCAGGCTGGAAGTAGCGGCGCTCCACCCACAACTGCAATTGGCGTTTGGAATTGTCGTCCACATCGACGAAACGCACGCCCGCGTTTCCGTGTTTGTCTGCCCAGGTAATTGTCCCAGGAATGCTCAGGTCTGACGGCGCACCCGGCAAAGTGAATCCTAAGCTCACAGGCTGAGAAGAAGAGAGCATGAACTTGGTTCTCATCTTCGCTCCACCCTGGCTCAGGTTGATGATTTCACCCTTCGCGCTCTCCCCAGAATCGATCGTGATAGAAACCGGCAGGTCGAGATCCTGACGGTGATAGCGCAGCCGCTCGTGCATGATCATGTTGCGCGCGGCGGAAAGAGTATGGACGGCGCGTTCGACAGAAATGGGTTTGGCAACGACGAAACTCGCGCCAAGAGAGTCGAGTTGATGCTGAGAGTTGGATCCGCTGGCGATCACGATGGGTCCCGACCCGCCAGCCTGAAGTTTTTCGACGAAGGCGCGTGAGCCATCTTCGTCGTAGTCGACGATTACGGCATCAACTTTTGACTTCACAAATTTGGTGTAGGCGCGATCGAGTTCGCCCTCAACTTCCACTCCGATATGGAGACCGTTGAGCACGCACTCGAGAACGCTGACTTCCTGCCAGTCCCGCGAGACGATCATCGAAGACAGCGTCATAAGTTCACTCTAGTGTTTCGATGCGGCCTGCCACAGATCACTAAAGTAACCCGGGGCTGGCTCTCCGACGGTTCGTGTTGTCCGCTCACGCCGTGACCAGCTTGTCTTGCGTCTTGTACCACTCGATGGTCAGGCGAAGTCCGTCTTCAAAACTGACTTTCGGAACGTATCCCATGTGCTTCTTAATGAGGGAAATGTCCGCGCCGGAATGTTTTACATCTCCGGAACGTTCTTCCGCAAATTTCAATTCACCTTTGAATCCGGTTAGCTTCCTGAGCACTTCGAAAGTTTCGACGAGGTCGACACGCTGGCCAATGCCTACGTTAAAAACTTTCCCGGCGACTTCCGCAGCCGGAGCCTTGCAGGCCAGCAGGTTCGCCTGCACAACGTTGTCCACGTAAACGAAATCGCGGCTCTGCTTGCCATCGCCGAAACAGGTCGGCTGTTCGCCTTTGATCATTTGCGTAGTGAATTTGGCGAGCACCCCGGAGTACTGCGACTTAGGGTCCTGGCGCGGTCCGAAGACGTTGAAGTAGCGTAGCGCGACCGTCTCGAGGCCATAACAGCGGTAAAACGAACGCAGATAATATTCGGAGGCCAATTTGCCCACCGCATAAGGCGAAATCGGGCTGGGCAGCATGTCTTCGCGCTTGGGCAGCCCTGGGGCATCGCCATAGGCGGCCGAGGACGCGGCGAAGGTCAGACGCTTTACCTTGGCATCGCGGGCAGCGACCAGCACGTTGACGGTCCCGTCGACGTTGGCGGCGTTGTTGCCCAACGGATCGTCCACTGACTTGGGCACCGAAGGAATCGCCGCCTGGTGCATCACGTAGTCCACGCCCTGGCAGGCTTCGTGAAGCGCTTCGAGGTCGAGCACGTCACCCTCACGGAAGTCGATGCGCTTGATAATTTCTTCGAGGTTCTCGTGCTTGCCGGAAGAGAAGTTGTCGAGGCCGCGTACTTTGTCGCCCTGCGCGAGTACCGCGCGGGCCAGTGCGGAGCCGATGAATCCTGCAACGCCAGTGATTAGATAGGTAGCCATAGCTCAATCATGATAGCGGAATGGCGGGTGAAGTCAGCTGCCGGGCGGACACGAAAGTAACGCGGGTTCTCGCGAAGTTCGAGGAGATGCAGGCAGGGAGAAATTCTTAGTTCTCAGTTGATGGTTCTCAGATCTTAGCGCAAACGCTACTGTGCGCCAGCTGCGGCACGGATTTCCTTCCACAGTTCTTCTTTGCCGGCGCCGGTCTTTGCCGAAAAGGACAGAATGTGCGCATGGGAAAACTCACGGGCCAGAGCGGTCAGGGCATTGCGTGACTGATTGTTGGAAAGCTTATCGCTCTTGGTGCCGACTATGAGAAACGGCCTCTCTTGTCCTTGCAGGAACTGCAACAGTTCTTTGTCGGAGGGCTGTGGCGGGACGTTTAAGTCGACCAAGGCTACGCACAACGCCAAAGTCGGGCGTTCCTGGATGTAGGGCTCGATAAATCCGTTCCACTGACTGGTGATGGCTTTGGGCACTCGCGCATAGCCGTAACCGGGCAAGTCGGCGAAGATCATTTCCGGTTGCGGCTTTCCCGCCCAACGGATCTCGAAGAAGTTAATGGACTGGGTGCGTCCGGGCGTCGAACTGGTGCGTGCGACCTTCGATCCCAGCAGGGAATTGATGACGCTCGATTTTCCTACGTTGGAGCGCCCAAGGAACGCGACCTCCGGCAAGGTGGGAGCAGGAAAGCGGCTGACGTCAGTGGCCGCCGTCAGGAATCGGGAGAGGACGCGCATAAATCAGTTTGCAGGGTTGGGGCGGAAGATGCAAGAGCCGGCCGAATTCTAAGTGATGGTTAAGACGAGTGCGTCGCTGGATCCACCGCTGCTGCACCCGAGGTCTCCCGAGTTTCCGCTTGGCGTAGTGACCTTCACGCTTGCGGTACCCGAGGCTGAAATCAATGCGGTGGTGATTGTCACCTGCAATTCTCCAGCGTTCGGAACTTGTGTGGCCAGCGTCGTTCCGTTGATGACGACAACAGAAGACGAAACGAAATGGCTGCCATTCACGGTGAGAAGGAATCCTTGTTGGACTTGGGCAAACGTGATGGTCGTGGGGGAGAGACTGGAAATGCTGGGTGCAGGCCGGGCGCTGGAGCAGAGAGGATTCAGCGAACTACAACCCTGTAAGACCAGCATTATCAACAAAAGCGTACCGCTTAGCCGCAAGAAGGCGCTGGTCCGTTTCATGGATCATCGTACACCCGGTCGCGGAACCGCGCAGATCGCATTACGCAAATTCGCCTTCGTTGAAATACTTAAGTCCACACTTGACAAATCATCTCTCGCGGTTTAAATACTTAAGCGTTAGCTAAAGTGTTGCTCGGAGGAGGCTTTGTGCGGAAATTGATCGTATTCAATCACATTACGCTGGATGGCTATTTCGTCAGTGCAGGCGGCGACATGAATTGGGCCAAGGAAGGCAATGACGACAAGGAATACCAGGAATTCGTAGTCGGCAATGCCGGTGGTGACGGCCAATTGCTGTTTGGCCGGGTCACTTATCAAATGATGGCCAGCTATTGGCCGACGCCGATGGCGGAGCAGCATATGCCTGAAGTCGCTAAGGGAATGAACCGCATGCCGAAGGTTGTGTTCTCACGAACGCTGCACGAATCGACGTGGAATAACACCCGGCTGGTGAAGGACGATCTGGTAGAGGAAGTCCGCAAGATGAAGAGTGAACCTGGACCTGGGATGACGATCCTGGGCAGCGGCAGCATTGTCGCGCAGTTGGCGCTGGAGAAGGTGATCGACGAATATCAGGTGGTGGTTGATCCCGTGGTACTGGGCAAAGGGCGCACCATGTTCGATGGCATGCGAGAGATGCTGAAGTTGAAAGTTACCAAGACGCGGAGCTTCAAAAACGGGAAGGTCTATCTTTGCTACGAACCACTATGAGGCTGGCTATTAAATAACTATGAGGGCTACGAGGTCATATGAAAGAACGGTCTGTTACACACAGCAGTTTTGTGATTTTACGCAGCTATCCGGTGCAGCCGGAGAAGGTGTTTGCGGCGTTTTCCGATTCGGCGAAGAAGCGCCGGTGGTTTGCCGAAGGCGAGAAGGCCGAACCGGAAGTGCTTGAAATGGATTTCCGCGTCGGCGGCAACGAGCGCATCCGCTTTCGCGCCGAAAACGGGATGGTGTTCACCAATCACACCATCTATCGTGACATCTTGCCGGACCGCCGCATCGTGTTCAGCTACACCATGAGTCTTGGCGACAAATGCTTTTCTTCGTCGCAGTCCACGATCGAGTTGTTGCCAACGCAAAAGGGAGCCGACCTCATATTCACCGAACAGGCGGCATTTTTTGATGGCGTGGATGGCCCGAAAATGCGTGAAGAGGGGTGGCGCTTGTTGTTCGACCAACTGGAGCAGGAGTTGGCGCGCTGATGCTCAGTCAACGAGCCAATATCGATCGTGTGTTTCACGCGCTGGGCGATCCGACTCGCCGGGCCATTGTCGAGAAGTTGAGCCACGGGCCGATTTCCGTCACCCGATTGGCAGAGCCCTTCGATATTACGCTCGCGGCCGTGGTGCAGCATCTGCAAGTGCTCGAGAAGAGCGGCCTGGTGCGGACTACCAAACTTGGGCGGGTAAGGACCTGCCGCATGGAGCCCAAGGGGTTTTCCGTGGCGGAACGTTGGATTGGCGAGCGACGGTCGCTTTGGGAGCGGCGGCTGGATCGGTTGGGGAATTTGTTGGCGGAGGAGTGAGGGGGCGAAAAAACGGTCGGGGCACCGGCACCGTTTCATGGGAGGCGGTGGGCAGGTGGGGACACCTGCCACTACGTAAATCGTGGTCGATCTATTCCAATCCCAACGGTGTTTTGTTTTCTTCTTCTTTGATTTTGGCGGGAACCAGGCGGTGGTAGAGCTGGAGGGCCACGGCGATGACAACGCCGATGCCGATGCTGATTCCGAAGAAAAGACGGTAGGGCGGGTAGGCGATCAGAAGAATCGTGACTACGGCTATGGCGACGATCAGTGCGCCAGTGCCTTTGAAGGTTTTTAGCCAACCGAACATGGTGGCTTCATTTTAATTGATGAGGCGAAGAAGCAAGCGTCCACAACCCACCGGCAGTAGCCCGGAGCTAAAGCTCCGAGGCAGGTGAGGACACCTGCCTCCACGTGAGCTGAAGTTGGCGCTACTGGTGCGCCGCGGGCGCTTCTGACGGCGGCGTGATCTGCGCGATGGGTTGAGTTGCTGCTTCTTCCAGATTCGGCAGCGGGCCTTCCAGGGCCACGGCTAACACTTGGTCCATGGTTTCGACGAAATGTAGCTTCATGGCGTTGCGAAGATTTTCCGGGACTTCCGCGACGTCTTTTTCGTTGTCCTTGGGCAGGATGGCTTCGAACAATCCAGCGCGATGAGCCGCCAACAGCTTTTCCTTCAAGCCGCCGATGGGCAGGACTTTGCCGCGCAAGGTGATTTCTCCCGTCATCGCGAGATCGCGGCGAACGGGTATCTTGCTCAACGCGCTGGCGATTGCCGTGGCGATGGTGATCCCAGCCGAGGGGCCATCTTTCGGAATAGCGCCTTCCGGAACGTGTACGTGGATGTCGAGGGTGCGATAGAAGTCGCGGGGAAGCCCGAGGCGCGCGGCGCGGGAGCGAATGTAGGACATCGCCGCCTGGGCCGATTCCTGCATGACATCGCCGAGCTTTCCGGTCAGGGTCAGCTTGCCTTTGCCGTCGACCACCGTGGCTTCGGTCGAGAGAATTGAGCCGCCGACTTCGGTCCAGGCGAGGCCTGTAACCAATCCGACTTCGGACTTCTCATGCGCCAAGGTATCGCGGTACTTAATGACGCCGAGGAATTCTTCCACGTTCTTGGCGTCGACCAACACGCTGTAGTTCTGTCCTTCTTTGACGACTTTGCGCGCGACCTTGCGGCAGATGTTGCCGATTTCGCGCTCCAGGTTACGGACGCCAGCTTCGCGAGTGTACCCGCCGATGAGCATCTTGATGGCTTCGTCCGCGAACTTGATGTTCTTCTCGGTCAGTCCGGCTTGCAGCAACTGTTTCTTGACCAAAAATTGTTTGGCGATCTCGATTTTTTCCAGTTCGGTGTAACCGTGCAGTCGCAACACTTCCATGCGGTCCTGTAGGGCCGGCGGAATGGTGTGCATAACGTTGGCAGTCGCGATGAAGAAAATCTGCGAGAGATCGTATTCGACGTCAAGGTAGTGGTCGACGAACATGAAATTCTGTTCGGGGTCGAGCACTTCAAGCAGAGCGGCAGACGGGTCGCCGCGGAAATCCATCGCCATCTTGTCGATTTCGTCCAGCATGAATACCGGGTTCTTGGTTCCGGCCTTCTTCATCATCTGGATGATCTGGCCCGGCAATGCACCGATATACGTCCGGCGATGGCCGCGGATTTCGGCTTCATCGCGCACGCCGCCCAGCGACATGCGGACGAACTTGCGTCCGGTGGCCTTGGCGATCGACATTCCCAACGAGGTCTTGCCGACTCCCGGAGGTCCGACGAAGCAGAGAATCGAGCCCTTGGGATTCTTGACCAACTGACGTACAGCCAAGAATTCCAGGATGCGTTCTTTAATCTTCTCCAGGCCGTAGTGGTCTTCGTTCATGACCTTCTCGGCGCGGGAGATGTTGCGGATTTCCTTGGAGCGCTTCTTCCACGGCACGGCCAGCAGCCAGTCGAGGTAGTTACGCGAGACCGTAGACTCAGCCGACATCGGCGGCATGGCTTCGAGCTTTTTCAACTCTTGCAGCGCTTTGTCGCGGACTTCCTTCGGCATGCCGGCGGCGTCAATCTTCTTCTTGAGTTCGTCGAACTCGCTCTTTTCGCCGCGGCCCAGTTCCTTCTGGATGGCCTTGATCTTTTCGTTGAGGTAGTACTCTTTTTGCGCGCGTTCCATCTGGCGCTTTACGCGCGACTGGATGGTGCGGTCCATGTTCAGCTTTTCGATTTCGATGTCGAGCACATCGCCGATGCGATTCAGGCGCTCAGCGGGATCGAAGATCTCCAAAAGCTCTTGTTTTTCTTCGATGGATAGCTGAAGGTTCGCCGCAATGGTGTCGGTCAGCTTCGCCGGATCTTCCATGCGGACAGCCGCGATCATGGTCTCGTAGTTCAGCGACTGGCACAGCTTGACGTACTGCTCGAAAAGGGTGGTGACGCGCTGCATGGCCGCTTCGATCTGCGGATTGGTTTCCGTCGCGTAACGGGCCACGCGCACCGAAACCTGCATGTAGCCGTCGGTTTCGCTGATTTGCAGGATTTTGCCGCGCTCGATGCCTTCGACCAGGACTTTAATGTTGCCGTCGGGCAGCTTCAGGCTCTGCACGATGTTGACGATGGTGCCGACCTGATAGATCTCGTTCGGCTTGGGTTCGTCAACGCTGGCGTCGTGCTGGGTGGCGAGGAAAATCTTTTTATCAGCGGCCAGAGCTTCTTCCAGCGCGTGCACGCTGGACTCGCGGCCTACCACGAACGGGGTCATCATGTAGGGAAAAATGACCACGTCCCGGATGGGCATCATGGGCAGTTTTCTGGTCTCGAATTTTTCTTTCGCTGTGGTCACTCTCACTCCAAGGGAGGCGTTCGTAGTTCTAAAATTCAGCGGCTAAAGCCGGGTCTCTTGCTATTGTAACGTGGGGCCGAAGCCCCACTCTACACGGCAGTTCCATCGCTTCAACGCTACCCTTTGCACCAGCACCGCCAGCTTTTAGCCAGCTTTTTCCATCATGGCCAGCGATACGTCGCGCTTCTCCACCATGGTGCCGGTTACCTCGAACTCCTTCACCCGCTTCTGGCTCGGGAGGTGGTACATCAGGTCAAGCATCAACTCTTCGAGAATCATGCGCAAGCCGCGAGCGCCGACTTTTCGAGCCATGGCCTGTTTAGCGATGGCGCGCAACGCGTCGTCGTTGAACTTCAGGCGCACATTCTCGAACTCGAACAAGCGCTGGTACTGCTTGATGATCGCGTTCTTGGGACGGGTGAGGATTTCGATGAGCGCGAACTCGTCGAGATCCTCCAGCACTCCGACCACCGGCAAACGTCCCACAAATTCCGGGATCAAGCCGAACTTGATCAAATCTTCCGGCTGAACATCACTTAAGAGCTCAAAATTGCGTTTGCGGTTGGTTGCGGCATCGTCGGTTTCGGCTTCCTCGCCCAACTTAAAGCCGAGGGACTTCTTACCCACGCGCCGGGCGATGGCCTTTTCGAGGCCGACAAACGCGCCGCCGCAAATAAAGAGGATGTTGGTAGTGTCAACGGGAGTGAATTCCTGGTGGGGATGCTTGCGTCCACCTTGCGGGGGAACGTTGGCGATGGTGCCTTCCAGAATCTTCAGCAGCGCCTGCTGCACGCCTTCGCCCGAGACATCGCGGGTGATGGACGGGTTCTCGTCCTTGCGCCCGATCTTGTCGACTTCATCGATATAGATGATGCCGGTTTGCGCACGGCCTACATCGCCGTCGGCAGCCTGCAACAATTTAAGGATGATGTTCTCGACGTCTTCACCGACATAGCCGGCTTCGGTGAGAGTGGTGGCATCGACAATCGCGAAGGGAACGTCCAGCATGCGGGCCAGTGTCTGTGCCAGCAGAGTCTTTCCCGTGCCGGTGGGGCCGATCAGCATGATGTTGGACTTGGTCAGTTCAACACCATCGCCACGTTGGCGGTTCATGTAGATCCGCTTGTAGTGGTTGTAGACGGCGACCGCCAACTTTTTCTTGGTTTGTTCCTGGCCGATCACGTACTCATCGAGGAAGACTTTGACTTCCTGCGGTTTGGGCAACTGATTCGGCGTAGCGGCTGCGGGGGTAGCGGCCCGGTCGTCCTCCAAAATGGAGTTACAGACGGCAACGCACTCATCGCAGATATAAGCTCGGGGATAGTCGCTAGGTGAGGAAATTAACTTGGCCACAGCGTCTTGCGACTTGTGGCAGAACGAACAACGCAACATATCTTCAGTACCGGACCTGTTTTTCACTCCGCCTTACTCCTCTACCTACCCCTTAGTCGCCTGCGAGACCAACCGACAATGCCCGATGATACGCTTACCGGGTCTTGTAGATGATATCGTCGATGATTCCATATTCTTTGGCCTGCTGCGAATTCATGATGAAGTCGCGCTCGACATCTTTTTCCACTTTTTCTAATTTCTGTCCTGAATGTTTCGCCATCAACTGATTGGTAATTTCGCGCATGCGCAGAATTTCGCGTGCGTGAATATCGATGTCCGTCGCCTGTCCAGAGAGCCCACCCATGGACGGCTGATGGATTAATATCCGTGAGTTCGGCAACGCCAGGCGCTTCTTGGCTTGTCCGGCGCAAAGCAGCAACGCCGCCATGCTGGCCGCCTGGCCGATGCAGATGGTGGTGACGTCGTTCTTCACGTACTGCATGGTGTCATAGATGGCCATGCCTGCCGTGATCGAGCCACCCGGTGAGTTGATGTAAAGCTGGATGTCTTTCTCGGGATCTTCCTGTGCGAGAAAGAGCATCTGCGCGATCACCAGATTGGCGATGGTGTCATCAATCGGTGTGCCGATAAAGATGATGTTGTCCCGCAGCAACCGGGAGTAAATGTCGTAAGCACGCTCGCCCCGGCCGGTCTGTTCGATGACCATGGGCACTAACATCATTTGTGGGTCTTTCACGCTCACCTTCCACTCTCTTTAAGCTGCTCGGCCTTAAGGGGGAAA
>DATBAT010000276.1:0-4904 GCA_036271375.1 Terriglobales bacterium | reverse complement strand
ATCTTAGGCAGAACGCGGTTCACGTGCTCGTCTTCATCGACAAAGGTCAGCACGACTGGCAATTTTCCACCCGCATCGACCAGATGAGATGACTTCACCCGCTGACGGCCGAAAAATCCCCCTACGGCGTGATGGACCGTGGCGGCAAAAACATTTTCTTCGCGAAGAAAATTAAGCAGGGCGACGTGCAGCGGACGTCCGTGCCACTTGTCGGATTCGCTAAGATACATGGTGATTTGAACAGCCATCGCTTCGGGCATTTTACAGCACCCTCGCCAACGCCATCCCAGCCAAAGCGCCTGCCAAACAAAGCAAATTATTGCCCAGAAAATTTCCCAACATCAAGGCCCACTGTCCTTGCTGAAAATAAGCCATGGTTTCGAACGCGTAACTGGAGAAGGTCGTCAATGATCCACAAAAGCCGATCACCACCAACAATCGCCAACGTGGGTCAATGAGTGCGCGCTCCGTGCCCCAGATCATGAAAAAGCCCACGATCGCGCTTCCGGTGATGTTGATGATGAGCGTGCCGTAAGGAAAGGCCGGGCCAAGCATCTTGGCGGCCAGACGGCTGAAAATGTAACGGGAGTAAGCGCCTACGATTGCGCCCAGCGAGATGACGAGAAAGTCGAGCATGGAGATCTCCTACAAGCTTCTGTAGGAGTTATCAGCCCTCGCGGGCGGTTAGGGCGAACTCCATCGCCTTGATTACGCTTCCATTATAGCAAGCGCGGCTACCACGTCCCGTAGCGTTGCCGCTGCGCTCGTTGGGGGAACAGCTTAATCAGGATCAACCCCGCTGCGAAGCCTCCAACGTGGGCCCAGAAGGCGATGCCGCCGCCCTTGGTTTGATCGGAGTAGGCGATGGCGGTGCCGCTCAAAAACTGAATCAGGAACCAGTATCCCAGTACGATCCACGCCGGTAGTCGCCAGAAGGTGAAGAACACGATCAGCGGCACCAGCGTGAGCACCTTGGCTCTCGGATAAAGCAGGAAGTAGGCTCCCATGACCCCTGCAATCGCACCGCTGGCACCGACACTTGGAATTGTCGAAGCGGAATTTAGCAGGATGTGGGCCACCGAAGCGGCGATTCCACAGAGAAGATAAAACAACAGGTAGGAAAAGTGTCCAAGATAATCTTCGATATTGTCACCGAAGATATACAGCACCCACATGTTGCCGATGATGTGCAGCCACGATGCATGCAGAAACATCGAGGTCAGAATCGTCACCAGGCCGGCAAGCAAATTGACATGGGCGTGCGCTGTCAGCCCGTGAGTGATGAGGCGAGGAACTACACCAAACTCGAATATCAAAGCGTTCAAGGCACCCTGGCTTTGACGCCCAACCCCTACTTCGAAGACGAATATCACCAGGTTGATCGCAATGATCGCGTAGTTCACAAATGGCTTGCTGAAACGTGGCTGGTCGTCGCGAAGAGGGATCATCCTGGATTTCGATCTGTTAACTTATAGATGGTTGTTGCCTCTCTAAAGTTAACAAAATTGACGGGCCCGAATTTCCTGAATGAATGCCATCCTGGTTATTGATAAGCCATCCGGAATGACTTCGCACGACGTGGTGAACCGCGT
The DNA here is from genome assembly GCA_036271375.1 of Terriglobales bacterium. Lineage (GTDB taxonomy): Bacteria > Acidobacteriota > Terriglobia > Terriglobales > Acidobacteriaceae > DATBAT01. The sequence continues at coordinate 3,312 of DATBAT010000276.1, read as the reverse complement.
CCGCCGCATTATTCGCGAACGCTCCGTCGGGCACCTCGGAACGCTGGATCCCCTGGCCACCGGCGTGCTTCCCCTTATGGCGGGCAACCTGACGCGGCTGGCGCAGTTCTACACCTCGTCGACCAAGACCTACGAAGGTGTCATTCGCTTTGGCTTCGCCACCGACACCTACGACGCCAAGGGCGAACCCACAACACCGCAACAAGAGGTAACGCTCACTCTGGAAGCCGTGAAAAAGGCAGCGGAGAGATTCCACGGCGTCATCCAACAAACGCCACCGCCGTTCTCCGCTAAAAAGGTTAATGGCGTTCCTGCCTACAAACTGGCACGCAAGCATCAGGAAGTGAAACTCGAACCAGTGCAGATCGAGATTAAGGACTTCGAAATACTCGGAGTTGAAAATGACTGTGCCAGCTTTCGCGCCACGGTCACTTCCGGAACGTACATGCGCTCGGTCGCCCATGAGATGGGCCAGGAGATGGGCTGCGGCGGGCATCTGGCAGCGCTACGTAGAACCGCCCTGGGCGGCTTTGCCGTCGAAGATGCCCACACCCTCGAAGCCCTGCACGCGGCCGCGCATGCCGGAACTCTGGAGGAGTTAGCCATACATCCGCGGAAAATCTTGCCGGAGATTCCGGCCGTGACGGTTAACGAGGATGTAGTAGCCAAGATTCGCAGCGGACGCCCGGTAAATTTGCCCGAGCTCTCAAAGTCGCGACTGGTAAAGGTGTTCGCCGGACAGAGAGAACTTATCGCCATTGCCACGCGTGTGGCCGGGACGCTATTCCACGCCAAAATAGTATTGAGCGGGGACGCCACGCCAGAGCTGGCAGGGGCGAAAGGGAAATGAAGGACGGGCCCGTGCCCGTCCTCGGGAATCTAGGCTTGCTTGGTGGGTTCCTGCACGACGGTTGCGCTGGCAACCGGAGGCGTCGCGGGAGTCGCCGCAGCCGCCTGCGCGGGCTTGGCATCATCGCCGCTCATGGCAGACTTGAAGCCGCGCAATCCTTCTCCCAGGCCTTTGCCCAGTTCAGGCAGCTTCTTGGGGCCGAACACCAAGAGGGCAATACCCGCTAACACCAACAGATGCATCGGTTGAAACAGTCCTTCAAACATTAGGTCTCCAATTCTGGCAGCACTTTTTAAGATGCAGGAATTCGTCTAAAAGGCCACTTATTCGCGCCTAGTTTACCATTGACGCATGGTCGGTGCAGCCCTATTTTTGGCAATCCAAAGTGTTGTGCCAACACGTACTTATACTCTGGCGCTAGTCGAGCGCGAGCCCGCCGTCGACCACCATCAACTGCCCGGTGATAAACCGCGGCGCCGTAGCGAAAAACAGCACAGCGACAGCAATGTCTTCCGCCGTTCCGTTGCGCTTCATAGGGGTAATTTCGGCCATTCGCTTCATGAAATCCGAGGCTGCTTTCTCCCCTAAGTCGATCATTCCGGGGGCTACGCAGTTAACCGAAATTTCCGGGGCCAACGCCTTAGCCATCACTTTGGTGAGCATGTGCAGCGCTGCTTTGGACGCGCAGTAGTGCGCATGGTCGCTCCATGGCCGTATCCCGCCCAACGATCCCAAGTGGATGATCCTTCCATTGCGGCTTCGCAGCGTCTTCAACGCTTCGCGTGATACCAGAAACGGCCCGCGAGTATTGGAAGCGAAAATCGCGTCCCACTGTGCCAGGGAGATTTCTTCAAAAGCCACGGTCTCGTAGTTCCCCGCATTGTTGACCAGGATGTCCAAGCCGCCGAACTGACCGACTGTGGATTTCACCGCCGCCCGGACGCTCTCCTCAGAGGTCACATCGCAGGGAATCGCCGCCGACCGCACGCCTAGCTTGGCAATGTCGGCCGCAGTCTGCTCGGCTTCCTGTGCTGATGTTCGGTAAGTGATGACAACGTCGGCGCCGTGGCCAGCAAGCGCCAAAGCCGCCGCTCGTCCCAGCCGGCGCGCCGCTCCGGTTACGAGAGCGACCTGCCCTTTCAGTTGTTCGTTCGCCACGCTTGGATTCTACTTGATCGCCCATCGGCAAAAGGGCCGTGCTACATTGCTTCGGCAAGAATAGAATCGAGTGGACATGAAGCCCGACGAAACCCCCGCAAATCCTCCCGCAGCTCCTCCCGCGCCCGCGCCTATTGCCGAGACAGTACTGGGCGATCCCGCGCAGCCACCTACCAAGTTTGAAATCGGGGAAGAGTTCGGCACCGCCAGGAAGAACCTGCCGCCCACGAAGATACTCCTCATCTGCGTGGCGCTCGTTCTGGTAGTGGCGGGGATTGTGGCACTGGTGCAAAAGCCCAAGACCCAGGCTCTCGGTACCATCGATGACGCCGTGGCCGCCGAAATTCCCGGACAGAATTCCGTCATGGTGGCGGTCAACATCTCGATCGAAAATCAGGGCAAAGAAGAATTCAAAATCCACAACATGAAGGTGGACGTCGAAACTGCATCAGGCACGCAGAGTGACGAACCCGCTCCGGCTATGGATTTAGATCGCTACTATCAGGCTCTCCCAGAATTAAAGAAGCGTGCGCTGGATCCTCTAGCCAATGAAAACGTGATCGCCCCTGGGGCAACCGCTAGAGGAACACTCGTGGTGACTTTCCCTATCACTCTTGACGCGTTCAACAGCCGGAAATCTCTCAAGGTCACGGTCTGGCCTTACCACGCTACAGTGCCGCTCATCCTGAGCAAGTAGAGGTTTATGGTTTCTTGAGGAATTTGCGACGGGCCATATGGTTATGGCTGGCCGGATTGATCTCGTCGTATTTCAAACAGCTAATCGCGCCATCGACTTCCAGCACCGCTAGCGCCACATCGTTACAACTCGTAATTCCGTGCTCACGTAGGGCACGCTGAAGCTCGTCCATGCTGACGCGCTCCTTCTTCATGTGTTCGGTGATTACCTTGCCATCGTGGACTAACAAGCTGGGCTGTCCCTCGACCAGCTTGCGAAACCGCCGATTGGTGCCGGCAAATTGGCCGACGCCAAAATTCAGCAACAGTAGAGTGACCGCCGCAGCCACTCCGCCCAGGACAGAAGTGTCCGGGCCGGTCATCGCATTTTGTACGGAGTTGCTCAGAAGCAGCAGCAGGACCACATCAAACGGCGTCATCTGCCCGACTTCGCGTTTGCCGCTTAGCCGAACGCCCAGCAGGACGACGAGATAAACCACCGCCGTCCGCAGGACGATTTCTATCAGAACATGACTACCGGGAAACATTAATTGGTCGAAACCGGAGTGGGCGCGCCTTTCGGAGTGCTCAAGTATCCCGTCGCCTGGTTCTTATCGACGGTCCACACC
>DATBAT010000275.1:0-8190 GCA_036271375.1 Terriglobales bacterium | reverse complement strand
GTTGCGATGTGGTGAGTGGGAATCCCAACTGCAGCGGCGCCGGAGTCCAGGTAACCGACGGAGTGGCTTTGTTCACTACCAGCGTTCCGTTACCGGTACTGGTCGCAAACCCGGCATCCGGGGTGTAGGTAGCTACCAGCGCGTAGCCGGCGGGATTAGCATTCAGGCCGGCCACGCTAAATGTCGTGGCGCCGCTTGAAAGGTTCTGTGTTCCCGCAGGAGTGCCGCCGACTGTCAAGCTGACGCTTCCGCTAACCGGAGTGGAACCGGTGGTCGGCGAGACGGACACGGTGATGGAAGCGGTCTGCCCATAGGTGATTGCCGCAGGCGGCGCAATGGCCGTGTTTGTGCCGACGATGAATACGGTTGTCGATAGCGCAGCCAAGTCGGAAAAATTCTTGGTCTTTCCGGAAGTGGTGCCGTCGATTTTCGCAGCCTGCCAGCAAGGCGGATTGTCTGGGGTGACCTCGCCAGTGTCGCAGATGTCAGTGAAATTGCCTGAGGTCACAAAACCGCCCGTGCCACTTGAGGAATTCGGAACTGCCAACGGATAGGTGAATGTGTCGACGGTGGAAGCACTAACCATGACATTCTCGGCGTTCAGACCCAACACCGAGTTGCCGCGAATCGAAACCGTCTCGCCATCCGTGACCGAGCACGAACCGGTGCAACTGACCGTCGCGGTGGCGCCGAGTCCCTGGATGCTGGTAACGGGACTATAGAACGGATCGCCGTGCAGGAAGCCCGGCGAAGTCGGCGGAGGAAGGCTGTTATCACTTTCGTAGGCGGTTTTCACTGCGATTACCGGATCGCTGGTCGACGGGCAGGCGACTTTATTGTTCGTGCTATGGGTTACGCAATACACCGAATAAATAATGCAGTTGCCGCCGGTGCCTTCGTAAACCTGGCACTGCGAACCAGCGTAGGAAGTGTTCGCAACCAAGCTGGTGAAATCTGGATTCTGCGGAATCGTGGTGGCAATCACGACCATATCGGTGCCGGCAGTGTCCGGGGTCCCCGCGGGATAGGTCGCTGCATAGGTGTGCGCGCCAAACGGGAATGTAGTGGGGGTTCCGTTGCCGATCGGTGTCGGCTGGGCCGTCGCTGGGGTGTGTGGCGTATAGGTCCAAGCCAGAATTTCCTGACTGGAAGTCGCACCGCCGGAAGCGCCGGTGAAACCTACATATGCGCTGTCGTTGCCGCTCCCGCTGTTTTGCAAAGTCATGAGGCCGCTGATGTCAGCAACCGTGGTGACGGTCGGGATGGTACCGGTAACCGGTGTGTGGGTGCCGGGGACGAAGGGAGGATCAAGGTAGACGTTCCAGGTATTGGCCGGGGTTTCGTTCGGTCCAAAATATTCGATGACCACCTGATGCACGTTGCCGTCGAGGAATGTGCCAGGAGAGGCGATGGGTCCCACGTTGCATCGGCTGTGGTTCGGGGAATTTGGAAGGCCATGGATGGGTGGGGCGCCGTCACTTAGTCCGCAACTTTTGATGGCGATGTGATTGCCAATCGGGTCCATGAAGTTGTCGGTGTCTTGCTCCTGCGCTCCATTCCGATAGGTGTCGAATTCGACGGCTACACTGTTATCGATCGCTCCGTAGCCCAGGCATGCGCCGATGGTCGCGCTAATATTCAGCCCCGAACCGGCTGCGACGCAATCCCCATCAATCGGGTCGTTAACATCGGTGCCTCCTCCGGAAGCGTTTTGAATGACGAAAGCCATTCCGTCGCCGCCGCCCGAACCGGTCAAGCGAAAAGCACTGTACACACTGAATCCGTCTCGCACTTTTTGCGGCACGGCGAACCAGGCGCTGGAGTACTCGCCAGACCCGCCGTTGGTGACTTGCAGAGAGGTGTGCTGGCTGGCGACAGGGTTTTCCGCCGGATTGGGGTCGACGCTCGCAGGGTACGGACTGTTCGGCAGAAGAGAGGGGTAAAACGTGACCGGGCTGCTTGCGCTGTTGAAGCAAAATAAAATGTCGGGGCCATTGTTCGCCGCCGAGCAGGCAATACTGAAGTTGGAGGCTCCCACTGCGTCGAAATCGTAATAGGTGACTTGCTGCGCGCTCGCGACTTTGGGACTCGCGGCGGCGATCAGCACGGCCAAGGCTACTAGAAAAAGAGCGCGAAGCTGGGAGCGGGTGTTCATGGGGGACCTTTCAGATCTTTTGGGAGAGTGAGGGGTGGGCAGGGAATCGACTCCAATCCGCACACGGATTGCGTCGGCCACAATACATTGACCTGAGGAAAACAAACTCTTAGCCCTACCAGAACCTAGGTTTAGAGATTGGGGAGAGGGACAGATATCTCTGTCGAAAACTGTAGCATCGCAGAAATTCCCGTCAAGATGTTTTGTTAAGAATGTTCGGCAAAAGCCATCAGCTTTTGTGCAAAATATTGCGCTTGCGGTCTCCGATGACTTTTCTTTCGGCCGGAGAGAAAAACCCGCTAAGGACAGTTCAGAGACCTCGAAGTCCTTCCAGGCTGAAAATGGCAGATTTCTCCCTCCGGTCGAAATGACAAAAGCGAAAGGCTGTGAGTATTTGACAAAGCCCGAGCGATTTGAGAATTTCGCTGGCGCGTAATGGAGGTGTCTTCTTGAACAGGCTTGCCGCGATCTGCCTTTTGTTTCTTTCCGTAGTGTCACACGCGCAACTCAACTCGTTTTCTAAGCAGGATCTGATCGACTACACGGCGCAGAATCCGTTCGAGCGGTTTGCCGATGGACGTCCAAAAATTCCCGACGATTTGATCGAACGCGCGCGCGGACTTTCCTCCGAAGAAGTGTGGGCCGGACTGCAGGAATACAAAGGCCTGAACAATCAGTACGCTGACGGATTTCAGATCCTGCATCCCGGCAAAACGATGGTAGGGCGCGTGTTCACTGTGCAGTTCATGCCGCTGCGTTCCGATGTCGATGATGTCGCGCAAGCGAAAGCCAAAGCGAAAGGTATGAAAGACCTGCACAATCAGACCGCCATCGACATGCTTCAGCCGGGTGATGTGCTGGTGGTCGATCTGTTCGGCAAGAAGGTTGACGGCACCATGGTCGGCGACAACCTCTTCTATTACGTGATGCGGGCCACGCACAGCGGAGGATTGGTGGTGGATGGCAGCGTCCGCGACCTGGATGGAATTTCGCAGATCGATATGCCGGGATATTTTCTTTCGGTGGACCCGACACCGATTGGCAACGTAATGCTGACGGGGATCAACGTTCCGGTGCGGATTCGCGGAGTCACGGTGATGCCGGGCGATCTGGCGGTTGGCGATAGGGAGGGTGTCTATTTTATTCCGCCGCAAGCAGTGAAGGCAGTGCTAGATCGTGCCGACGAAACTCACGTTCACGATGAATGGACCAAGAAGAAATTCGATGAAGGGAAATACAAGTCGAGCGAAATTTACGGATCTCCCAGTGACCCGGCGTTGAAGAAAGAGTACGAAGACTATTTGAAGAAGCGGCTGGCGGAGATTCGCAAGGGAAGGAATTAGTAACGCAGAATACTCGGGAAGAAGGATTTCTCTGCGCTTCCGGCGGAGAATCGATTTTGTAAGCATCGTGACCTCACCCGCTATGCGATAATCGCTCGGCTAATTTTCATCGCGTGAAAGGGGAATCATATGAGCCCAAATAACTGGAGTCGCCGCCGCTTCATGCAAATGGGAACGGCTGCCGTCGCTACCGGCGCCGCCGCCAAATTTACGCTGCTGCAGCCGCGCCCGCTCTGGGCCTTCGACCGCGCGGTTGCGCCCAGCGATACAGTGCGCTTCGCCTCGATTGGAACCGGCGTCAGAGGTTGCGAACTGCTTGCCGCCACGTTGCGCGTCCCCGGTATCGAATGCGTGGCCACTTGCGATCTCTATGATTCCCGCCACATCGCTTCGCAAGAAGCGGTGCAGAAACAAGTTCCCACCACGCGCAACTACAAAGAGATTCTCGACCGCAAAGACGTTGACGCCGTAATCATCGCGGTAACCGATCACAATCACCGCAAAGTATTTCTCGACGCCATCGCCGCCGGCAAAGACGTCTATTGCGAAAAGCCGATGTCACACACTGTCGAAGACGGATTCGCCATGGTCGAAGCCGCGCAGAAGGCGAAGAAAATTGTGCAAGTGGGCAGCCAGCGCGTGAGTTCGATCCTCTACGCTAAAGCCAAGGAAATTTACGACTCCGGACAGCTTGGCGACGTTTATTTCGTCGAAGCCTTCTGGGACCGCAACTCTGATAGTGGCGCGTGGGTCTATCCCATTCCGCCCGATGCCAGTGAGTCGACCATCGACTGGAACGCGTTCCTCGGCGAGGCGCCTAAGCGTCCCTTCGATCCGGTGCGCTTCTTCCGCTGGCGCTGTTTCACCGACTATGGCGAAGGCCTGGCTGGCGATCTGTTCGTGCATTTGATTTCCGGAATTCACTTCATCATGGGCACCGATACCATCGCGCAGCGCGCGCAGTCCACCGGCGGAATTTTCCGCTTCAAGGATGGACGCGAATTTCCCGATCTGATCGATACCTTCTACGACTATCCGAATTTCCGCACGGCCATCCGTTGCAATCTGAGTAACGGCGGCGGCGAGTTCATCGGCTTCTACGGGACCAAGGGCACGATGATCATTAAAGATGCGACGCTGAGCTTTAAGCCGGAAGACACGCGTCCCGAGCCGGAGGCGTACTCGATTTATGGCTGGCCGGAGAAGATGCGGAACGAGTATCTGGCGAAGTTTGCGGCCGAGCATCCGCTGCCCGGCGTGAAAGATTTTAAAGTGGATGGAGAGGGCGAGAACTTCGCGTTGCCTCCGGGCTACAGCGATTTGTCAGAGCACCAGGCGAATTTCTTCAATGCGGTCCGGACGCGCAAGCGTGTCGTCGAGAACGAAGACTTCGGCAACCATGCGGCGATCGGCTGCCACCTCGCGAACTACGCTTACTTCAACAAGACGATAGCCAACTGGGACGCTGGCGCCAAAAAAATCAAAGGCTAGGAGAAAAAATATGTCTCCCATTTCGCGTAGAACATTTTTGCAGGCGACATCGGCGGCGGTAGCTGCGGGAGCGTTGGGCAACAGCCTTGCGGTTTTCGCGACTCCGCTTGGACTTCCCCTGGGATTGCAGTTGTATTCGGTCCGCGACCAGATCAAGGACGATTTTGAAGGCACGCTGAAACAGGTTGGCGCCGTGGGCTATCGCGAGGTCGAATCCGCCGGCTATTACGGGAAGAGTGCAGACGAGTTTAAGAAAGCTTTGACCCTGGCCAGTCTACGGTGCGTAAGCGCGCACTATTCGCTGTCAGCTTTGCAGACCGGACTTGACGACGCGATCAAGTTTTCCAAGGCGTTGGGAGTGAAGTTCATTATCTGTTCGTCGCCGGCGCTAAAAGATCCCGCAAAGACCAAGGATTTCGGCAAAGTGGCCGACGCTATGACCATGGATGATTGGAAATGGGACTTCGAGCAGTTCAATAAGATCGGCAAGCAGACGAAAAAAGAGGGAATTCAGTTCGGTTACCACAACCACACCATGGAATTCAAAGAAGAGAATGGCATGGTGCCGTTCGACGAGATGATGAAGTTGACCGACCCCGCCGACGTGGTGGCCGAGATGGATTGCGGGTGGGTCGCGGTGGCAGGCGCGAGCCCAGTGGATTATCTGAAGAAATACCCGACGCGCATTGCCATGCTGCACATTAAAGATTTCAAGTTGAATGGTTCACATTCGGTGAACAATCCGCCGCCCTGCACGGAGTTGGGACGCGGCAGCATCGACTACAAGCCCATCTTTGAAGCGGCCAAGGCAGCGAAGATCGCGCATTACTTCGTCGAGCAGGAGGAGTTCACCATGCCTCCGTTCGAGTCGTTGAAGGTGGACGCGGATTACATAAAAGGGTTGTAGAGACGTAGCTTGCTACGTCTCGGGCAGCGAATTTTAAGCGTCCCAACGCGTCCTGCCACCTCTGTTAAGCACGCCAAGACGTAGCGGAGGCACGACTCTACAGGGCGTTTTCTATCTTCCTTCCGGATGCGCCGCCGTGAACTCCGAGCAACACGGTTTTTCTGCCGGCTTGAATTCCATTAACTCGACTCGCGTGTGATCGGGATCGTATACGTTCAGCTGATATTTCCCGTCACGTCCGAGCTGCATTTTTTCTGACGCGCTGGGCGTCCAGCCATGCGACTCGAGCTTGGCGTTGGCCTGTTTGATGTCAGCCACGCCCAATGAAATGTGGTTCATCACGCCAATAGTGTTCAGGCTCGCGTCCGGCTTGATGTTCAGCATGTACTCCAGCCACTCGCTGCCGTCAGGTACCTGCAAGGCCACCCAGTCAGTCTGGTCATCCTTCATGCCGCCGTGCCAGTAAGGGCGGAATCCCAGCGTGTCGATGTAAAACTTGTTTTCTTCTTCACGATTCTTAACCACGAAGCCGACGTGGATCATGCGCTGCGAAACCGGATCGCTCATGCCTTCTGTCTTGATCTTCGATTTTGCGTGCTGAATAAATTCGATGGCGTGGTCTTCTGGATCTTTCACCACGAAACTCTTGCTGCCGTTTGGCCATTTGGTCAGAGCATCGGGAACCTTTATTTGCTTGCTCGCCAGATATTTTTTCAGCGCTGCGGCGTCATCGGTGGCGAAGGCGGCATGGTTCATGCGGTTCCTCACACTTGGATCGGGCGCTGCGCTGTATCCCACCCATTGTGTGCCCGCGACGTAACGCTGCGTCTGACCGGGTTCAATCGGCTCGGCATGGGCGAGCCCGAGAACTCCAGTGTAGAAATGATCGTTCTTGGCGGGGTCAGTGGTGTAAAAATCGACGTGGTCGATACCGGTAATTTTCGGACGCTTGACGTCTTGTGCAAAACAAAAAGTGGCGAGCAGGAGAAACGCTACGGCAGCTTTCATTCGGACTCCATTTGATTGGTTTGTCGGGGCCCAGTGTCTTCGGTGGAGGATTGTAGCGCATTGTGGTGTTCCAGAAGTCTTTTGGCGGCAGTCCATGTAAACTGTGTTGCGTTTTCGAACGACCATGAACGACATATCTGAAAACCAGCCTTGGCGGCGCGGGTTCTGGGCGCTCGTTGTCACGCAATTTCAAGGTGCCTTTAACGACAACGGCCTGAAGCAACTGGTTGTCTTTCTGATTCTGGGAATGGCTGTCCAGCAAGCCGACCGCGACCGCCTGGTACTGGTAGTCGGTGCATTGTTTTCCGCTCCGTTCATTTTGTTTTCCATGACCGGGGGATTCCTCGCTGACCGCTTCAGCAAACGCAGCGTGACTATCGGAACGAAATTCCTCGAGATGGCGGTGATGTCGGTGGCCATCCTCGGGCTTGCCCGCCAGAGCCTCGGCCTGGAGATGGCGGCGGTGTTTCTCGCCAGCACGCAAGGCGCGCTGTTTGGTCCCTCAAAGTATGGGTTGTTGCCGGAGCTTTTGCCCGAGCCGCGGCTTTCCTGGGGCAACGGAGTCATCGAACTCGGCACGTTCCTTGCGGTCATCGCCGGAGGCGTCTCCGGAGGATTTCTCGCCGATCATTTTCAGGGCAGGCAAGGCTGGTCGGGGGCGATCTTTCTCGCACTTTCTGTTCTTGGATTGGTCTTCAGTCTTGGCATTACGCGGGTTCCTCCGGCCGATCCCACCAAAAAATTCCGCGCCAATCCCCTTGGCGATCTTTGGACGCAGGGAAAGATCATCAGAAAAGACCGCGTTCTCTGGCTGGCGGTCCTCGGCAATACGTATTTCTGGTTTCTGGGCGCGCTGCTGACGGCAAATATTATTTTCTACGGCAGCGATGTATTGCACATCAGTTCGCTGCAGACGGGGATTCTCCAGGCCGCGGTTGCCATAGGAATCGGCCTGGGCAGTTTGGCTGCGGGTTATCTCTCCGGCGGGAAGGTCGAATACGGACTGATTCCCCTCGGCGCCGTAGGCATGACCGTCTTCGGCGTGCTGCTCTCGCTGCATGCGCTTTCGTTCAATCGAGTGCTCGGGTTGCTGGCTGCGTTGGGCTTCGCTGCGGGCTTCTTCGCAGTCCCCATCAACGCGCTGATTCAACATCGGCCCAACGAGAAAGATAAGGGCGGAGTTATCGCCGCCGCCAATCTGCTTTCCTTCGTCGGCATTGGCGCAGCGTCGGGCGTCTACTATGCGTTCCAACATTCATTGCACCTGAGTCCTCCGGCGATTTTTC
>DATBAT010000274.1:0-3668 GCA_036271375.1 Terriglobales bacterium | reverse complement strand
TGATTTACCCCGCTCGCCAGAAATCCTCCGTCCACCACAATCCCTTGCCCGGTGACATAGCTCGCCGCGTCGGACGAGAGAAACACCGTCGCTCCGACCAGTTCCTCGACGTTGCCAAAGCGATGCATTGGCGTGCGCATCAGGAACTCCTGCCCGCGCGGTGTGCCGTCGAGCAGCGCCGAGTTGAGCGCCGTCCGGAATACGCCCGGCACCAGCGCGTTCACACAGACACCCTTACGCGCCCACTCCACCGCTAACGATTTTGTCAGCGACAGCACTCCCGACTTGCTCGCCGCATACGCGGCGACCTGATAAAGGCCGACGTAAGAGGAAAGTGACGCTGTATTCACGATGCGGCCATACTTCCGCTCCACCATATGCCGCCCGAATACCTGGCACGCCAGCAGCGTTCCCGTAAGGTTTGTTTGGAGAATGTCACTCCATTCCGCCTCGGAAAGATCAAGCGTTGGCGTCTTCTTGGTTATCCCTGCGCAATTCACCAGTATTTCAACGCTGCCGAAACGATCGGTGACGGTTTGAAGCAGCATCTCCAGGCTGTCACGGTTGGTGACATCGGAAGTAACCGCCAGCGAGCGAGTTCCCGCCTGTTCCAGTTTTTCGCAGGTCGATTCCACCAGATCGCCGCGTCGGCCGGTAGGGATCACATTCGCTCCCGCGATGCCTAAACCGAGCGCTAGTGTCAATCCGATTCCCGATGTGCCGCCGATGACTACGGCGGTTTTGTTTTTCAGCTCCAGTGCTGGATGTCCCATATTTGTGGTTCGTGCGATCCTATTGGGAAACTTGCTGTTGAGCGGTGAGTTTGCTCATCGCTTCTGCCACCACCTGGTCTTCCGGCGGTTCGGCATTTACCACGATCACGTCCCGTGGTTCTTCCAGGGTGTCAAACTGGGATTTCAGCAGGTCCTCTTTCGCGAAATGCCCATGACGATGCTCAATGCGCTGGCAGATTACGTCGGCAGAGGCCTTCAGGTAAATCCACGTAAGAATGAGGTCCTTTCCAAGGATCGCGCGATAACTCTCCCGCAGTGCCGAACAGGCCAGCACCACGCCTTGATCATCGGCGGCATAACTTCCCAGCACTGCGCGCATGGCTTCCAGCCAGGGAATGCGGTCGGCGTCCGTAAGTGGAATGCCATGCGACATTTTTTCGATATTCGCCGCCGAATGATACGCATCGGCATCTTTGAAATCGCACCCGAGCTTTAGTGCGAGCGCCGAACCGATGGTCGTCTTGCCAACTCCTGTCACTCCCATCACTACAATGATCATGCGCCTTGTCCGCGCGAGAGCACGTAGCGGTTCATGGCGTTCGCGAAGCCCTCTTCTTCGTTGGTAGTGGTGACATATTGCGCGTGCGCCTGCACCGCAGGAGTCGCATTCCCCATGGCGATGCTGATGCCGCTCTTGCGGAACATATAGACGTCGTTCTCCATGTCACCAATGGTGACAATCTGGCTGGTGGGAATATCTAGAAGCTCGGAGAGCATCACGATGCCTTCGCCCTTGTTCGCCGTGGGATGGGTGATGTCAAGGTAGTATTTCTGCGAGCGGGTGGCGGAAACCGTGTCCTGGAATTGCGCCTGAATTGATTGCTCGCACTCCGCCAGCCCGTCGAAGTCCTCGCTCACGCCGACGATCTTCGCCACACGGTGTAAGGCGACTTCGTGAAAGTCTTTTATTACCACTGGAGATACTTTCACCGAGTGTTCCTCGTGCTCCACATAAGGGCCCTTCGCGTCGAGCACATACCAATGCTCGTCGGTGTACATCCAGATGCCGACATTAGCAGCGCGCAAGGCGTCGATCAGTCGCTCCACGATTGGTTTATCGAGCAATCGTTCCCGCAGCACGGTCTTCAGGTCTGGCCCGACGATCAGTCCGCCGTTGAAAGCCGGAATCGGTTCGGTGATCTGAAGCGGTTCGGCTACCACCTTCAGTCCCTGCGCCGGGCGGCTGCTGGTGATAGTGAAACGAATACCCGCATCACGGATTCGTTGCACGGCATCGAGCGCAGCCGGCGTCAGCAGCTTGGTTTTGGTGACGAGTGTGCCGTCCACATCGGAAACTACCAGGCGTATGTCACGTCCAGTGTTGTGATTAGTCATTGATTGAAGGTCGCCCCATCGGGAACAGTGCTACTGTTCCTGATAATTCCAAAGCAGCCCGCCGTCAACAAAGAAAGTAGTTCCTGTTACATAATCGGCATCGGAAGAGGCCAAAAACGTCGCCATGCCGGCCACATCTTCCGGTTTGCCGAGCCGTTGCAGCGGGATATTTTCCAGCAATTCGCTCAGCTTCTTCGGATCGTTCAGCAGGTTCTTGTTAATTGGCGTTTCAATGGCGCCCGGCGCGATGTTGTTGATGGTGATGCCGAACGGCGCCAGTTCAATCGAAAGGTTGCGCGTGAGCATCTTCAGCGCGCCCTTGCTCGCACAATAGGAGGCAAAGTGCGGGAAGGGAAGTTCTTCATGCACGGAGCTGATGTTAATGATCTTGCCGCCGCGCTTGGTGTCTTTTACCTGGCGCACGAATTCCTGCGTGATGAAGAACACGCCCTTCAAGTTGACGTTGAGGACGGTGTCAAAATCCTGCTCGGTTACGTCCCAAAAATCGGCGCGGCGTTCGAGTCCGGCGTTGTTCACAAGGATGTCGAGCTTGCCTAACTTTGCAACCGCCTGCGTTACCAGGTTGCGTCCGTCTTCTACTTTTCCGACATCGCCCTGAATTGCGGTCGCCTTCACTCCCAGGCTCTGCATTTCCGCGACGGTTTCGTCGGCGCCTTTCTGGTTCGAGCGAAAACCGATTGCCACGTCCGCGCCTTCCTGCGCCAGGCGTATTGCAATGCCATGTCCAATGCCCTGGTCACCACCGGTCACCAGTGCCGTTTTGCCTTCCAGTCTCTTTCCCAAGCTTCCTCCAAACTTTTGTCGCGCGATGTCGCTGATTACGATTCTTGGTCCACAAGAAGTTACGAAATGGTGCCGCATCGCATACACTGGCGTCAAATGCCGCTGGCAATCTTGTCTATGGCGATCTGGCTTTATCTGCTGTTGGGGCGCGGCGGCTTTTGGCGGGTTCGTCTACGTCGGGAAAATGCCACCAGCCGAGCGCGAGTGATTGCCATTGTTCCTGCTCGCGATGAAGCCGAGATGATCGCCCGCAGTATTCGTTCGTTGCTTTCGCAAACCGCGGTTGATCTTAGCGTCATCCTGGTTGACGACGACAGCAGCGATGCCACCGCAGTTCTTGCGCGCGAAGCCGCGGCGGGAAATGAAGATCGGCTCGTGGTCATTCAGGGCAAGCCGCTGCCAGAGGGCTGGACCGGAAAGCTGTGGGCGGTGCAGCAGGGAATCGATGCGGCGGCAGAAGCACCCGACTTTTTCTTCTTCACGGACGCCGATATCGAGCACTCTCCCGACAACGTCGCATCGCTCGCCGCGATTGCCGGGGAAGGCGAATACGATCTCGCTTCCTTCATGGTGAAGCTGCACTGTGAAAGCCTCGCCGAGCGCTTGTTGATTCCTGCATTCGTGTATTTCTTCTTTCAGCTTTATCCACCGAAGTGGGTGTCGAACCCGAGCGCGAAAACCGCAGGCGCCGCCGGTGGCTGCATCCTGATTCGGCCGGAAGCTTTGCGTCGTGCT
>DATBAT010000273.1:0-25224 GCA_036271375.1 Terriglobales bacterium | reverse complement strand
ATGCATTCGTCAGGCGCGGCGAAAGTCCGCTCCCGGCGAATGCATTTTTTGTGTCATCTTCCCTTGTTGGAGAACCTGAAAGCCGATGAACATTAGCCGCCGCTGGTTTGTATCTTTCGCCCTCCTGGCTATTCTTCAGCTCAATGCGTTTGCCCAGGGCACGCTCGAGGACTATCAGCGGGCGCAGAAATTCCTGTCCGGCAATCTGCGGCACTTGATTTCTACGGCCGATGTCGCTCCCCATTGGATCGAGAAGAGCAATCGCTTCTGGTATCGACGGACTGGCCCCAAGGGGCCTGAATTTATTCTCGTCGATGCCCAGCAGAACACCAGCGGACCCGCGTTTGACCAAACGCGGCTTGCAGAAGGACTTTCACGAGCCGTTAAAGAAAGTATTTCCGCGACGAATCTTCCTTTTTCCGACCTCGAATTTGTGGAAGGCGGTAAGTCGATTCGCATTTCTGTTGGCGACGATGAATGGACATGTCAGCTCGCAACTTACGAGTGCGAGACCGACACCGAGATTGAAAAGCCGAATGAAGTTTTGTCCCCGAATAAGCGCTGGGCGGCGTTTGTTCGCGATCACAACCTCTTCCTGCGCGATACCTCGACTGGCACGTCACTGCAACTGACGACCGATGGCGTGCCGCGCTACGACTATGCCACACCACTCCCGTCGCTCCATGTGATGGTTGATCAGGGCACGGAAAACGTGGAGCAACCTGCCGGCGTCTTTTGGTCGCCAGACTCGACGAAACTGGTGACTTATCGAACCGATTCCAGAAATTCGGGAATGTTTACAAGTCTGCAGTTTGTGCCGCCTGACCAGTTGCGACCGCGGGCGTTTACCTACGTTTACCCGCTACCAGGCGAAGTATTGGCCAAGGCACAGCCGATCATGTTTGATATTCAAGGCAGCAAGCGAATTGAAGTTCAGTCTCCGCCGATCGAGCTTCCTTTTCAGGATGGGCCGGGCTTTGAGTGGTTCCCCGACAGCAAGACTTTTTACTACGACAACGACGATCGCGGATTCAAAGCCAAAGAACTGCGAGCGGTGGATGCTTCTACGGGCGACCAGAAAGTTTTGGTGCGCGAACAGTCTAATTCGCTAATCGATCCCGGCGAGACGTTCTATCGCTTCACGGAGAGTAATCAAGAAATTCTTTGGACATCTGAGCGTGACGGCTGGAACCACATTTACCTCTACAGCCGCAAGACGGGACAGCTGGAGAACCAGGTCACTCAGGGGCCGTGGGTCGTCAAAGAAATCGACCGTATTGATGAAAAGAACCGGCGAGTCTACTTTCTAGCTAACGGCCGCGAGAAGGGTGAAGACCCATATCTTACGCACCTTTACGTGGTTGGGTTTGACGGAAAAGGCTTACAGCTGCTGACGCCTGAAAATGCTAATCATTCCGTCAGCGTATCTCCTGATGGAACGTTTTTCGTCGACAGCTATTCGCGCGCCGATCTGCCTGGTGAGTCAGTGTTGCGGCGAACTAAGGATGGCTCGGAAGTGCGAGTACTCGAGAAACCAGATCTCACCGCAATTCAGCAGATAGGATGGAAATTTGCGGAGCCCTTCGAAGGCAAGGCGCTTGACGGTACGACAGACATTTATGGACTCATTTGGCGTCCGTCCAATTTCGATGCGTCGAAAAAATACCCGGTTGTCGAGCAGGTCTACACCGGGCCCCAAGGGTTCTTCGTTCCCAAGACGCTGGCGTCAACCCTGCGTCTGCAAGCCGTCGCCGAGTTGGGCTTCATCGTCGTAATGGTCGATGGGCGCGGCACCGTGGGCCGTTCTCGCGCCTTTCATCAATTTTCTTATCGTAACTTGGGCGGATCGTTCGACGATCACGTGGCGCTCATCCAGCAAATGGGGGCGAAATACCCCTACATGGATTTGTCGCGCGTCGGCATCTACGGAACGTCGGCGGGTGGCTACGGTTCGGCCCACGCGATGCTGGTACACCCTGAATTCTACAAAGTGGGCGTTACGATTTCAGGTGATCACGATGCGCGCCTCGACAAAGCCTGGTGGAACGAGGCCTATCAAGGCTACCCGGTACAGGATGACTACGCCGCGCAATCGAACGTGACCTTGGCCGACCGCCTTGCAGGCCACCTTCTGGTCGAGCATGGCGACATCGACGACAACGTGCATCCGGTGGAAACCATGCGCTTCGTCGATGCCCTGATGAAAGCCAATAAGAATTTCGACATGCTGCTGGTGCCCAACATGTTTCACGGCGAAAGTGGAGATCACGCGCTGTACCTGGTTCGCCGGCGTTGGGACTACTTCGTGCAGAATCTTCTCGGTGTAACTCCACCTGCCAATTTTGAAATCAAAGAAGATCGCGATGCCCTGCGGCCCAACCGGCGCCGCAATCGGGACAACTTTCACTAAATAGAATCCGCGACAGGAGCGTTTATGGCTCGGAAGAAGGAAAGTTCCCAAGATCCCGCCGACAGGAATCGGCGGAATTTCTTGCAGGCGATGGCCGCAACCGCCGCCGGGTTTCAAGTGATCTCCGGCGGAATAGACTTGTTCGCGGAAGCCGCACCCCCGACCGAAACCAAGCCTGCTCCTTCTCTGGAGGGGTTCACGCAAGTCGCGGAATTCAAAGAAGCCGTCGCGTCGTGGAAGGTTTACGAAGACCTGCGGACGCGCGATGGGTCGATTGTGTTCGTTTCCTCCGCCGGTCGCAGCCGCGAACTCGCACGCAGCGCGGAAGCGTCTATTGCGGAAGGCGACTACTACCTCGGCCTTAAGCTGAAAGACATTGCCCTCGCGCCAGCCGATCTCTTGGCAGATGAACTTCTAAAGAACGGCGACCCCGACCCTGAAATCGTGCGCTCGGCAGCGCCGCCCATGGCTTCGGCTGAGAAAAACCCTCGCACCTGGACGACATTCGTGGGCACCAAGGAAGCCTACGACGTAACGCCTGTCTACCGCAGTGGAAGCACGCGGACTTACCATCCCATTCAATATTTTCCTGAACTCCGCAAGGCGTTGGAAAAAGGACAACTTTACGACGGCCTCGTCGGTGGCTGGATGCCGGCCGTACGCAAAATAATCCCGGATTCCGACAATGCCTACTGGGAAGTGATCTTGTTTGGGGAAGTGGCGCCGAACAAAAACAAATACATCGTTCACACCTGGCATCGCACTACGCGAGTCGAAAACAACAAGATCGTCAAAGTGGTTTACGGTCACAGCTATCCGGCGTACCCACCGGCGCGACAAGATCCGCAGCCCGATGAGTTCTATCGCGCTCTGCTCGCCTTCGCCGATTACTGGGACGATCAGTTGCGCGAGTTCGCGACGACATCGCTTCCGCAGGATGCATGGGTCGATCTTTCGAAGCACTCGTTCGCAAAAGAGTTGATGACGCGTCCCGAAGGTTTGTATCCCAAGTATGGCGCAGTCGATCGCGACTACGCCGGTTCAGAGTACGACGGCTTCCAGGACATCTTCACCAGTGCGATCTACACCAACATGGAGTGGGGCAGGCTCTCAACGGCGCGGCAGTACATCGACAACTACTTCGCGGAATATGTGGATGCGAATGGCATGATCGATATGCGCGGCCCGGAAACCGCGCAGTATGGCCTGACTCTTTCCCTGCTGGCGCGCTATTTCCACTACACGCATGACCGCGCATTGATGTTGAAGCACCGCGCGAAGATTGAAGCGACCGCTAAATTGCTCGCCGACATGCACGACGAAAGCCTGCGCCTACCTCCGGAAAATCCGGAATATGGTCTGATCAGCGGATGGAGTGAATCTGACTCGTGCCTCAGCGAAACACCAGCCCTGTACTGGCGGCCGTACTACGCCAACAGTGCTTTCTCTGCACGCGGATTCAAAGACCTGGCGGTGGCTTGGACTGAACTAGGGTACGCAGGCGTCGCCCAATCATGGCTGAAACGAAGTCAGATTTTGCAACGGCGCACCATCGAAAGCATTGAGAAAAATATCCAACGCGATAAAACGCCGCCGTATATCGGACTTTATCCAGGAACCACGCTGACCTTCCGCGAATCTCTGGAAAAAGAAAAACCAAGTCCACAGGGATGGCCGCACCGTCCGTATGCAGAGTTGCTCCAGGCAGACGTGTTACCGCCGAATCTGGCGAATCTAGTTATCGATTGCATGCGTGCCCACGGTGCAACGACGTTAGGCATCGTCGCCAATGTCGGACAGATCCACGACGACGGCCGCGAAATCCTCGGATTCATTTCCTACGGCTACGCGCAGATGCTGCTGCGCCTCGACCGCATCGAAGAATTCGTGCTGTTCCTCTACTCGCATCGTTACCACGCCCACACCCGCGGCAGTTGGACCGCCGGCGAAGTCACCGGCATCACCGGCGATTCCGCTCTCTACTGCATGCCGGCACAACTGACGATACCGCTACTTGTTCGCTGGATGTTGGTTCTGGAGGACTCGGACGAAGATCGACTCTACCTGGCAAAGGGCGTGCCCACCGAATGGGTCGCGTCAGGCAAAGAAATCTCGATCAAACAAGCGCCAACGCGCTGGGGGAAGGTGAGTTTCAGTCTGCAGGCGAAATCAGGCAAGGTAGCGGCTATCGTGGAGTTTGCCAGTTCGAAAATGCCGAAAGAAGTACATTTGAAAATCCGACTTCCCAAGTCGATGAAGTTGAACACCGTAACTGTGAATGGCCAATCTGTAACACTCGGCGGGGTGCATGCTGATACCGCTATTTTCGCGACCAAAAGCGTATCCAGATTCGAGATTGCTGGGCAGGTTAGTTAGCCCTAAAGAAATTTGATCCCAAAACGCTACTTAAGAAATGTCTCCGGCTGGATCGATTCTGTTTTTGGACTTTGCTCGGTAGTAGAGGATTGCTCCACCGGCAAGCAGAACTGCTGTCAGCCCTACCACTTTTGCTGCCGCGAGAATCTTGTTTGGCTCTTCGGGCGCAGGTACCAGGGAGAGCCCGATGGTGAGCAAGGTCGTGGCGAATCCCAAACATGAAACTAGTAGTGCAACCGGCTTGCGACCGGGCACACGTATCACGTCTACGCCTGCGTTCTCCCACTGCAAGCGGAACATCGACGCAAACACAAACAAGTACGGGATGAAGTAAGTAATGATTCCCATGCTCACCAGAACGTCATAGGCGCCGCGCACGCTGGTGCCAGCTTGGCCGAGCAAGACGAAAACAACACCGCATGACGACTGCGTCAGCAAGGCTACATACGGTGTTCCCCAGCGGGGATGTAGTTTTCCGAATGCCGCCGGAAGATATCGGTCTATCCCAACCACGAACGGCAAGCGCGCTGTTGCGGCAAGGAATGCACCCGCCGCTCCGAGATTGCTGACTGCGATCAAGGCGGCCGCAACCGGAACTACTCCTATCCATCCGAGCCGATCTGCAGTGCTGCGGATCGCCTCGATCAATCCTTGCAGATCGCTGATCTGCGCGCTCGGTAGTGCCAGCAACACCGCAACCGTTCCCAGGATGTAACAAACCGCCACGATCAGCCCCGCCAGAATCAAAGCTCGCGGAATATTGCGTCGTGGGTTCTTCACCTCTTCGCCCATGAACGACGCGGTTTCGCATCCGCCAAAAGCGAACGCCAGTGAAGCCCAGAAAATCATGTCTTTCAGATGTGCGCTTGGAACGAGGCTCGCGGCAGTGAACTGATTAGCCGATCCAAAGCGGTGCCAGCCGATGAAGCCCATTACGATGACGATTGCAGCCGGCACCCACATACCGAAAGCGCCGACGTTGTGCAGCCATTTGCCGACATTCAGGCCGACATAGTGCATTAGCGTAATCAGGGCCAAAGCCAACAGCGAAAACCAGACGTAGTAACTGGGCCGGTCAGAAAGATACATCCACTTTTGCCCGCGCATGTAGAGCACGTTGCTGGCGGCAAAATAAAGGATTGCAGGAAAATATGGAAGGTTGCTGGTCCAATAAGTCCAAGCTGCAATGTAGCCAGCGAAATCGCCGAACGCCTGCTTGCTCCAAACATAGAGTCCGCCTTCCTGTGGATAGCGTGAAGCCAACTCCACCACCGAAAGAGCCAGCGGCACGTAAAAACAAAGCCACGTTCCAATCCAAATAACGATGGAGCTTGGACCCGCATGGGCAGCGGTCGCCAGCCAGCGTAGGCTGATGCCCGTAACCACATAGAACATCAGGAGATCGGCAAAGCCCATAACGCGCGGAGGAGATTTCGTAGAGGAAGCGGTCGGCGCGTCGATGGGAGTGGAACCCATTCAGTAGTGGAGTCCGTTTAGAGTGCTAAGTGCTTCGCCACGTACCGCCGAATATCGGCGCTGTCATCTTCCATCGGCGCGTAATACCCAGATTTATGCACTCGCGTTTTCAATCCCTGCTGTACCCGTTCACAAATCGCCCAGTCCTGGCGATTGGTGAGGTCCCAGAAATCAATGGCGTCGGAAGGATCGAAGTCAGCCTTCGCCATTTCATCGGGATGAAAAAGAAATCTGCACTCAATCAGAGTTCGTTCCGGGCTTTGCGGCCAAACCAAAAATGCGGCTGCGTGGTCGTGGCTAAGGCTCAACATGAAGTTGGGGTAGATAAGCTCTCCGCGGTGGCGCACCTTCTCATACTCGTTGAGACCAGGAAAAGATGCTCGCGTTGTAGTGCCGGTCCAGGTAAAGGTAGTGGCGCCTTCGCGGTGCGGAATACCATGTTCCCAGTCCAGCCCAGATCCCCCGCGACGGAAATCCGGCACCACTTCGCACAGTTCGGGATGCACCGGCCCGCAGTGGTAACACTCGTTATAGTTTTCAAGAATTATTTTCCAGTTGGCGGCGACCTCATACCGAACCGTCTTCGCGGTCTGCAAGGCGGCCAGGGGGTACCGCTGTACACGCTCCGCCGCATTGTTTAGCTGGGACAGTAAGCTGCGCCCTTCTGTGCGTGCTCCTTCCGGTGACAGATTTACAAAAAAGAACCCGCCCCAGGTTTCAATGCCCACCGGATAAAGCGAGAAGTCTTTCTTCTGGAATTCTTCAGACTCTTGCAGGAAAGGCGTGCTCAGCAGGCTTCCGTCAAGCGCGTAAGTCCACTGATGATAAGGACAACGCAACGTAGCCGCCGACGTCAGCGTTTCGCGAAGCTTCAGGCCCCAGCGCTCTTCGCTCGATGACTCGCACAAACGCGATCCACGATGGCGGCAAACATTGTAGTGAGCTTTCAGCTCGCCCTCTTTAGTTCGCGCGATCAGAATGCTTTCTCCAAGCACCTCGCGCACGAGCACCGTCCCCGGAGAAGCCAGTTCTTCTTCGCGCCCGGCGCAAAACCACTCGCGCGCGAAGATGCGCTCCTTCTCTCTCGCGAACATCTCCGGCGCGTTGTAGTACAAACTGGGTAACGATTTCTCCAGCACTTTTAAGCTCGTTTCTTCCGCAGATCGCGCAATACCTGATGCGCAGCGTTGTGCCCGGGTGCTCCAGTCACACCACCGCCGGGGTGCGCTCCCGCGCCGCATAAATAAAGCCCGGGGATAGGCGTGCGGTACTGGGACCATCCTGAAACCGGACGCATGAAGAATAGCTGCTCCAGAGTCAAATCTCCATGAAAGATATTCCCCTCAGTTAGACCATAGGTGCGTTCCAGATCGAGTGGCGTGAGCACCTGCCGCGCGACTACCGAACCGGGCACGTTCGGTGCATACTGCGCGATTTTCTTTATCACGCGATCGCCCAGTAGTTCGCGCTTCTCGTCCCACGTACCTTCCTTCAAGTGGTAAGGAACGTATTGAACGAAACAGGTCATCACATGCTTGCCCTGAGGGGCCAGCGTTTCGTCGACGTTGGACGCGACCACGCAATCGACCCACAGATCTTCGGGGATTTCTCCATACTTCGCGATGTCGTAGCAGCGTTCCGCGAAGTCCAGAGTCGACACGCAGGTGAACAAGGAACGATGCGCGGGAGAAGCATCGGCAGGCATGCTGGTGACCCACGGTTCTTCCGCGAGGACCAGATTCACCTTGCCGCACGGCCCAGCCATTTTGATGCCGCGAATTTTCTGCCGGAAATCTTCCGGCAGATCGCTGCTCTTCACCAATCCGAGAAAAGTCCGCTTGGGGTCGGCGTTTGAGAGCACAACCTTCGCCCCGATCTCGGTACCATCCTCCAGAACCACGCCCTGTGCTCGACCATTCTTCACCATCACGCGAGCCACGCTGGCCGACGTCATAATTTCCACACCGCGCTTGCGTCCGGCCGCGGCCAGTGCCTGGGTGATCGCACCCATCCCGCCGATCACATGACCGTTGAATCCCTGCACATCGTGGTCGCCGCCACTGAGCAGATGAAACAGCAGGCCAATCGCGGTTCCCATCTGATAAGGACCGCCATGCTTGCCATAGACGTTGTTGGCAAGAAATAACGTCTTCGCCTCGCTCGATTCATAGTTGCGATCGAGAAATTCACCCAGGCTGCCGGTCAGAAATGACACCAGCTCCCCGATCTCGTCGCTGGTAATCGAACGAAATCTCTTGGCCACTCGCAGTAGTTCGGCTAATCCTTCCAGCCCCTTCCCGCCAATCTGCGGCGGTGGCTCCAAAAAGAACGGCTGAAGATAGCGTGCCAGTTTTTTTAGTTGCTGCTCTACGCGGAGAAACGATTTGGCATCGCGCGCGGAGTACTTCGCGATCTCCGCCGCTGTCCGCTCGCTTTCCGGCCACCAGTGAATGATTCCGCCGTCCAGCAACGGTACCTGCAAAAACGGATCGCAGGGCACCATGCGCAATCCATGCGAGCCCAGGTCCATGTCGCGGATCACCCGCGGTAACAACATGCTGGCGATATAAGAGGTAGTTGAAGCGCGGCAGCCTGGAGCAATCTCTTCCGTGACGCAGCAACCGCCGACTACGTCGCGGCGCTCCAAAACCAGCGTCGACAGGCCCGCCCCGCCGAGATAGGCCGCGGCCGTCAGGCCATTGTGGCCGGCGCCGATGACGATGGCATCGTATTTCCGGTTGGCAGGAGGCAA
Source organism: Terriglobales bacterium (assembly GCA_036271375.1). GTDB lineage: Bacteria > Acidobacteriota > Terriglobia > Terriglobales > Acidobacteriaceae > DATBAT01. The sequence goes on along the minus strand of DATBAT010000273.1, from coordinate 16,210 downwards.
GTTGGTGCAAGCACAATAGCAAAACCCGCGCGGATAAGGAAACGCGGGCGATATCATATACTTTGGAATCGGCGCCCGCGCGCCCGGAGACCACCATGGCCACCCTCGACACCACCGCGAAGACTCTACCCGGACGCTATTACACCGATCCCCAGTATTTCGCCGAGGAGTTCGAACGCTTCTTTTTTCATGATTGGATCTGCGTGGGCCGCGCCGACCATATCCCCAACCCGGGAGACTATTTCCTGCGGCAACTCGCCGACGAAAGCATCATCGTGACTCGCGACCAATCGGGCACGGTACGGGCTTTTTATAACGTTTGCCGGCACCGCGGCACGCGCATGTGTTCTGAGATGGAAGGTAAATTTCCCGGACGCATTCAGTGTCCGTATCACGGGTGGAATTATGGGCTTGACGGCCGCTTGATGGGTGCGCCGCATATGGAAGATTTGCCGCGCGAAGAATATCCCCTGAATCGAATCAAAGCTGAAGTCTGGGACGGGCATATCTTTCTCAACCTCGACACCACTTCCGGTCCGCTCTCCGATCAACTGCTCGACCTTCCGGAAAAATTCGCCAACTGGCGTATGCAGGACCTGCGGCTCTACAAACGCATCGTGTATGAAGTGAATGCCAACTGGAAGCTGATCGTGCTGAACTACAACGAGTGCTTGCACTGTCCGGTGCTGCACCCCACGCTCAATTGCCTGACCAACTATCTGGGCGCGGACAACGAAACGCCGCACTCGACCTACGTTGGCGGCTCCATGGGTTTCAAAGACGGAGTCGAAACCATGAGCCTCGACGGCCGCCGCCGCCGTGATTATCTTCCTTCTCTGACCGACGCCCAGCGCAAAGAGACGCGCTACTACGCGCTCTTCCCCAATTTATTTCTGAGCCTGCATCCCGACTACATGATGACCCACACCCTCTGGCCCCGCGCCAAGGACCGCACCGAGGTTATCTGTGAGTGGTCGTTCCATCCCGACGAAATGGCCAAGTCCGACTTCCAGGCCAGCGACGCGGTTGATTTCTGGGACATCACCAATAAGGAAGACTGGGGAGTTTCGGAGTTGTCGCAGGCGGGAATAAAGTCGCGCGCCTACAAGCCGGGGCCATATTCCGCACGCGAAGGGCTACTGCACGCGTTTGATAAAGTTGTGCTGGAGCGGGAGCGGCGGGCAAAAAACTCCTGAGAATCGACCACTACAGATGGATCGTACTCTCCCCTTGACAGCTTAGGAGAGTCGCGCTAATCTCCTGATCGTCTTAGGAGAGTGCATGACCGACCAGGCCCAACTCCTTCCCGGAACTCTCGATCTCCTAATCCTCAAGGCCGTCTCGCTCGGTCCCCTCCACGGTTACGGCGTTCTTCTCCGCATTGGGCAGATCTCCGGGAAAGCATTGCTTATCGAACAGGGAGCGCTCTATCCCGCATTGTTTCGCCTTGTTCGGCAGGGACTGCTGAAAGCCAGTTGGGGCACTTCAGAGAACAATCGCCGCGCCAAGTTCTACGAACTGACGGCGGCCGGGCGCAAGCGTCTGCGCGAAGAAACTGATGGATGGAATCGCCTGGTCGCGGCCATGGCTTCCGCCATCGCCGCTCAACCGGAGGAAGTATGACACTCATGGCCTACCTACGATCTCTCTCTGGCAAGTTCTTTCACCGTTCTGAGTTTGCGGATGATATGAATGAGGAGCTTCGCTCGCATATACAACTCCGAGTGGATGACCTCGAAAGAGCCGGTCTGCAACGTTCCGAGGCCGAGCGTCGTGCTCGCATCGAATTCGGGGGCCAGGAGCGTGTCAAAGAGGAATGCAACGAAGCGATGGGCGGGAATTTCATAGAGACGCTGGTGCAGGACGTACGCTTCAGTGTTCGGGTATTGCGGAAGTCTCCCGGTTTTACTGTCATCGCCGTTATGACGCTTGCTTTAGCTATCGGGGCCAACGCCGTGGTGTTTGCGGCATTGAATGCCCTGATCCTGCGCCCGCTCGATCTGCCGCACAGCGAAAGTCTTTACTCCATTCATCGCGTGAACGACAATTCCGCGGCGCAGTCCTATCCCGACTATCTGGATCTGCGCGACCGTACGCGCAGCTTTGAAGACCTCGCGGGCTTTAACATTCTGACGGCAGGGCTCGATGCCGGCGGAAGTCCCTCGCGCGCGTGGCTATTTGTCGTGACCGGAAATTACTTCGACGTTCTGGGCATTCAGCCGCATCTTGGCAGGTTCTTCCACGGTTCCGACGAGCATGGCCCCAATAGCGCTCCCTACATCGTACTGTCGCGGGCGTACTGGCACAGCCGCTTTCAGGACGACCCTGGTGTGGTTGGACGCGTAGTGCAGGTCAATAAACATCCCTTCACTATTCTGGGCGTGGCGCCGGATGGCTTTCACGGATCCATCATGTTTTTTTCGCCTGATTTCTTCTTGCCCATGGTCAATCAGGAGCAAATCGAAGGCACAAGCGTCCTGAACGCGCGTGGTACCCGTTGGATATTCATGACGTTGGGACACCTGAAGCCGGGAGTCACTCCCGAGCAGGCGGCGGCAGACTTTAATTCGGTCTACGCCGACCTGGAAAAAACTTATCCCAAGGAACATAGGCCCGCGACGTATGCCTTGGCGCGTCCCGGTCTCTATGGCAATTATCTGGGCCGCCCAGTAAGGGCATTTTTGACCGCGTTGATGGTGTTGGCGGGACTAATTTTACTGGCCGCGTGCGCCAATCTGGGCAGCCTGTTTGCCGCTCGCGCCGCTGATCACTCACAGGAAGTAGCGTTGCGACTTGCGCTGGGAGCCAGCCGTCGCCGCATCATGCGGCAACTGTTCACCGAAGCCGTTCTGGTTTCACTGGCTGGAGGGGCGATCGGATTATGGGGCAGCATTGTACTGATGGGCTGGCTGAGGAACTGGCAGCCGTTTCCCCAGTTTCCCATCAACGTCCCGGTGAGCCCGGATGCAAACGTCTATGGAGTCGCATTCCTGCTGGCGGTGGCGAGTGGATTTGTCTTCGGTTCGATACCGGTCAAGCAGGTGCTGCGCACTGATCCCTACGAGGTAGTTAAGTCCGGATCGCGGGGCACGCACGGACGGCGCGTTACCGGGCGCGACTTGCTGGTGGTAGTGCAGATTGCCATCTGTGCCGTGCTGGTCACGTCATCTTTGGTTGCGGTGCGCGGTTTGCTGCGCTCGATGCGCAGCAATCTCGGTTTCGAGCCGCGCAACGCCATGTTGGTGAATACCGATCTGAATATGGCGGGCTACCGCGCCGATGCGGTGCCGGCGATGCAAAAGCGAATGATCGACGCCATGGGAACGATTCCTGGAGTTCAGGCGGTCGGTCTGGTCGACCAGCCCCCTCTGGCGAATTCAGACGCTCGCCCCAATCCCGTTTTCACGGAGACGACAACCGATTTCAGACCGGCAAATTCATTAGCCACGGCGATGGCGATGAGCGTCTCCCCCGGCTATCTAAGTTCGGCGAACACACCCTTACTCTCCGGTAGAAACATCACCTGGCATGACGAAAAGGATGCGCCTCGCGTAGCGGTGATTAACCAGGAATTCGCCCGCAGAATTTTTGGCTCAGTGAGTGACGCCGTGGGACGCTACTTCAAACTGCGCGATGGAACCCGGGTGGAAGTCGTCGGAATCGTCCCTGATGGAAAATACGGGAACCTCAATGAGGACCCGCAACTGGCTATGTTCGTTCCTATTCTGCAATCGCCATCGAACGATAGCTGGCTGGTGGTGCGCTCGAATGGCGATCCGCAACACCTGTCGGCAGCGATCAAAAGCAAATTGCTCTATCTCGATGCTGGCCTGCCATCGACCATTCAAACCTGGAACGATTCGATGGATTTAGTGTTATTTCCCGCGCATGTCGCTACCGCAGCATTGGGTGTGCTCGGTCTTATGGGCGCCATGCTGTCCGTCACCGGCATTTTTGGCATGGCCGCCTACTCGGTAAGCAAACGTCTCCGCGAGTTGGGAATCCGCATGGCCCTCGGCGCGCAACGCAGGGAAGTGCTACAAGCCGCTTTGGGACGCGCTTTCAAGCTGCTTGCCTTCGGCTCCATTGCAGGCTTGCTAGCGGGAATTCTAGCAGCACGGGTGTTGGCATTCATCGTTTATCAGGCGACGCCGCGCGATCCGCTTGTGCTGGGCGGAGTCGTTCTAGCAATGCTGCTGCTGGGCCTGGTGGCCACATGGATTCCAGCGCAGCGCGCATTGTCAGTTGATCCGTTGATATTGCTGCGTGAGCAGTAGGCAGCGCTCAGTGCGCTTTCAATTCATTGCCTTGCATACACTGCACGCGCCTGTTGAAGCTGACTTAATACGGTTGCTTTTTCGCTGTCGGTGTTCCAATCCTTGTGGGCTTTCGCCGCCTCAATGAGCCGGTCGATCCAGGCCACGAAATAGGCTCCATCGTCGGGCGACTTTATCGGCGACCCCGCGACGCTCACATAAATCGGACTCGTGGTCGCATATGGAAATTGATCGAGCACCGGATGCTCAGCCTTCTCGCTCCACGCGCGCAACAAGCACCAACCGCTTTGCGAGAGGGTAATTTCGCCTTCTGCGTCCAAAGAATTACGATCGGACGGCAATTCCAAATCGCGCGCGACTTTGCCGTTGCAGATGATTTGCAAATGATCTATTGGAACAATCGATCGCATCCATGCGTTGTAATTTAATTTTCCTCCGCCTGCGGGCAAGTCGACTTCACTGCCAATTTCTTTTCCGGATAACCTGAATCCCAGCAGTGGCCCGTTGGTGGCAAATGTCTTTCCACTTTTTATCGCTTGCAGCCACGGCTCGATCTTTAACGGGCCGACCGGCACTTTCGCGTAAACCCGATTCAGCCCAACCGGGCCGCGCAACGAGGCGTAGTTGGCCATGGCGTCCGTTCCGGCGGCGGCGGGCAAATGAAACCCGCAATTCAACAGCCGGTACCACACCGCGTAGGTTGCTTTGTGATCGGCGAATCCCAATGCCTCGATGTAGTCCACTTTGCCCAGCGCCACATCGACCGGCAGTTCATTGGTCAGCGACTCATCTTTCTCAGGATCGGGCGCAGGCGCGTCGAAGGGATGTACATATCCCACCAAAGCGTCCTGCGCGTGCGCCATGTCGGCAACATTCGCATTGCTCGGAAACAGGCTGGCAGCGCTGGTATTGACGTATCCGACATAGTCGGGAATCAGAAAATTCTTAGTGAGATGCAGCAAGCCCAGGTGCCCCCAATAGCTGGTGTGAAATTCCTGGCCATGCACCAACAGATTGCTGGCCGTCGATGCCGGATCTGGTTTGCTGCTGAAGTAATTGATGTCTGGAATACGCTGTTCTTTATTGACGACCAGGTTTTCGATGATCGACAAATTTTCCGCCGACGCTTGCATCACCAAATGCTTCGGAGTGTTGCGGTACGCGCCCCCATAGTTCATGTGGACGTGCACATCGCCGCTTACCCAGTGGAAGGCCGCATCAGAGGGAAGCTTCAAGGGCCTTAATTTGATGGTCACCGTCGCAGTCTGTCCGGCAGACGCGTTTACGCTCCGCTTCGCAAATTCAAATTCGAAGCCCTTTATCACCTCGACGTCCACGTTTCCAACTGGAACGGTCAACTCCGCCCGGCCCGTGGTGTGAAAGTAGTGCGCTTCGAACGGGCGCTCGCTGCGAACAAAATTATCGTCGGCGTGCATCCATGCGTCGTCGGGAGCGTAGGCGCGGCCATCTTCTCCCGTTACGAAAACCCTGGCTGCCGTGGGCTTGCCAGAAGCATCGAGCACGGTGATAGATAACTTTGCCATCGGCTTGAGGTAGCGCCGCTCTTTGGCGATCACTTCGCGTTGCGCACCGCCGGGAATCTCCTGAATCCACAGCGAGGTATTGCCACTGCGATTCGAAATAAACGCGATGCTCCTGCCATCCGGCGACCATCTTGGATTGATATTGTCGAAGTCCCCATAAGACAGCGGGAATGGATCGCCACCTTGCGCCGGCATGGTCCATAACTGATGCCAGGGCTGGCCGAGATAAGAGGCGTACACAATTCTCTTCCCATCCGGAGAAAATTCGGGACGCGCTTTCCAGTTCGTCTCCTCGTAGTGAATTTCGCGGGCCTCGGCACCGGGCACCGCCTTCATTCGCCAGAACCCACCCGTGCCATAAATGTGTCCGCGATTAGAAACGAAAAGAATCTCGCTGCCGTCGGGCGACCAAGCCGGGCTGATCTCGTGATCGAAAGGGCTGTAGTAATAGCGCGGAAGCGGACTGCGATTCTCCCCGGTCATTCGCTCGGCGTCTTTAAGTTCGCCGGTGACGAACGCAGCCGTGAAGATATGAAAACGGCCATGGTAGGAAGTCGAGACGAAAGCGACCCGTTTTCCATCGGGCGAGAATCGCGGCTCGACGTTCACCGCACCGGCATTGGTTAGTTGACGCGTTTGGCCGCTGGTCGTGTCGAGTGTCCACAATTCCACCGCATCATTGGCGTATTTCGCGTAGACAATCCAACGACCGTCGTGCGACCAATCAGGCTGGTAGTCGTAACCGGGGCCAGACGTAAGCTGCTCCGCAACGGTCGAATCTACCTTCTGCCTCCATAGCGAGCCGCCCATCGAATAGACCGCTGACTTCGAATCCGGCGACCACGCCACCGCACTCGGTCCGGTCGTCAGTTGCGGGAGATACATTTCCCGGAAGTAGTAAGGATGCGGATGATCGATCTGTTTGAGGACCGCTTCGCGCTGCTGCGCAAAAAGAGATGAGCCGAAAAGAAGAACCGCTAAAAGAAGATAAAACGTACGCCGCTTATGCATCAGGTCCCCGCCTTGCAAGAGCGGATTATAGCCCGAGGGTGAGCCCTCGTCTCAGAGATTGATCCTGGTCACTACAAACCAGTTAGCGCAATTACGCTCACGTTGGGATCCGGCGCCTGCCCTGGCAGATCGAGTTGTAATTTTCCTTCGGTCTGGCGGAATTTTACTGGCTGGCCTGTGGATAGAAGTCGAGCGTCCAGGATCTTTGCTTCCACGCCAGGAACACTCAGGCTGGAGCCGGGCCATTCAAAAATGTGAACGAATATTTTGTTGTCTTTTGCGGTTGTGCGCGCTCCCGTCATCCCCTGGACAGGCCCATACGTTGTCCCGTAGATCGAATCGCCATTGACCCGCAGCCAGTCCCCAATGGCATGCAGCCGTTCTTGAAACTCTGGCTGGATCACTCCGTCCGGTTGAGGGCCGACGTTGAGCAGAAAGTTTCCGCCACGGCTTGCTACCTCTACCAATCCGCGAATCAGGGATTGTGAAGACTTGAATTCGTGGTCGTGGGCGTTGTACGCCCAGGTATTGTTGATGGTCATGCACGTTTCCCAGAGCTGAAAATCCTCGGGCCTGGGAACTGCTGACTGCAATTTTTCCTGGATGCTGGTATCGACCGCGTTGAAATGCACTCCCTTCGTGGGAATTCCCGTGGGGATGAATTGCTCGGGAGTCTGATAGTCGCCGGGTACTCCGATGCGATCGTTCACCAGCGTGGCTGGTTGCAGGTCACGAATCAGCTTGATAAAGCGAATGCCGCCGTATTTTTCCTGATGATGTAGCCCGTCGAACCAGATCAAAACCACCGGGCCATATTTGGTAAGAAGTTCAGTCAACTGCAATTGCATGTAGTCGAGATAGAGCGGCCAGTCGGGACGCTCTGGCTGGCCGTTCCAGGTGTCTTTCGAGAGCTTCGAAGTATCGCGGAAGGCCGGATGATGCATGTCGGGCGGCGAGTAATAAAAACCGAGTGGCATGTCACGCTTTTTGCAGGCTTGCGAGAGTTGCGCGACGATGTCTTTGCCGTACGGAGTGTTGGTGATTTTGTAGTCGGTATACGAAGTGTCGAACATGCAAAAGCCGTCGTGGTGCTTGGTGGTGAACACCATGTATTTCTGGCCGGCGGCTCGCGCCAGGTCGACGAATGCATCGGGATCAAACTTGGTGGGGTTGAACCTCTTGGGGAGTTCACGGTAATCGGCTTCGGAAATTCCCCACGATTTGGGCTCCATAATCGGCCATGACGCCTCCACGCTGGCGAGTGAATAGGGTCCCCAATGGATGAACATGCCGAACTTGGCGTTGCGGTAGGCGGCGGTGCGGTCATCTTCCAGACCGGCGAAGCTGAACCTGGGCATTAAAGGGAGGGTGGAAGCCGCCAAAGCCAGCTTGATGAAATCACGTCGTTCTAGATTATGAGCGCTCATGCCATCGGCAACATAAAGTGACGGTTAGCTCTTGTCAAGACGATTTTCCAGGACGGGGGCTTGTGTGAGTTGCAGATGCAGCTTGGGAATAAGATTGGCGGTAGAAATTCGGGTTAGCTTTCAAGCGCTCATTCCATGTGAAAAACCTCCTCCATGGTCGCCCACCACTCACCCGCCTTGCGGGACAGCAGGGGTTGCTGCATGGGCATCATCACCGCCCACCATTCCTGAGTTTTTGGATCGGCAGCCATCTTCGCCCAGTCCGCCTCGACGTTGTTCCCGTGATATTCGAAGTAGCTGAAGAGCACTCCGTCCTTGAAGAAGATGGAGTAATTCTTGATGTTGCACTCGGTTATCTTCTTCAAAACTTCGGGCCAAACTGCGGCGTGATACTGCTTGTAGGCGGCTTCTTTGTCGGGCTTAAGCCCAATGGTCATTCCGAATCTCTGCATATCCAAGTATCCCTCTTCCGGTTAGTCGCGGCCTCGTGCGAGTGCTCAAACTTCAACTTGACGGTAGAAAACCGCGAATATAGTATGTGATCCTGCTATTTGAGCGCTTATTTTATGGCGATTGCTATCGACTTGGCAACAAAAGCCTCCCCAATAAATCCCTTGGCTTACACAGAGAATTCCAGGCCCTATGGCTGGTGATCTGGAAAACAAGGTTATCGTCGTTACCGGAGGCGGGGACGGAATCGGGCGCGAATGCGCGTTAGCCTATGCCCGCGAAGGCGCGGCGGTTGCCATTCTGGACAACAACAAAGAAGCTGCGGAACGCACTGCGGCCGACCTGAGCAGTTCGAGTTTAGGAATATTCGCCGATGTCGGCGATGGAAGTTCAGTTCAGGCTGCATTGACAACGGTGGTGAAGAAATTTGGACGTATTGATGCTGTCCACAACAACGCCGGAATTGCCAGTCCCTCAAAACCGTTGCACGAAACTACCGAAGATGAGTGGGACAAACTGCAACGCACCAACATCAAGTCGGTATATTGGACGACCCGTTACGCGTTCGAAGCCCTCTCCGCCAGCAAGGGATGCATTCTGAATACAGCAAGCATGGTCGGATTGATTGGCCAGAAAGACCACGCGGCCTACGTCGCCACCAAGGGCGCGATGATCTCGCTGACCAAGGCGATGGCCGCCGACTACGCCAGCCATGCCATCCGCGTGAACGCGATTTGTCCCGCTGGGGTTTGGACCCCGATGCTCGAGCGATGGTGTGATGAGCAAGTTGATCCCGGCAGCATTCGCAACTATCTTGACGACATTCATCTGCTGGGGGCTTGTCCGCATGGCGATGTGATCGCCGACGCGGCGGTATTCTTACTCTCTTCGAAAGCCAGATTCATCACTGGTTGCATCCTTCCGGTGAGCGGTGGCGCCGAGTTGGGATACAGGCGGTAGCATGCCCGAATATTTCATCGAATCGGTGTCATCCTACGACGCGCGCTTTCCTCTTCCGCCGGGCGCGGGCACCGATTCCGTCCACACTAATTCTGAATACTCTCTCGGCGTAACGCTGCTCACCAGCCAGCATGGAATAGGTGGAACCGGAATCACGCTAACGCTTGGCGAGGGGAATCGGCTGATTTGCGAAGCCATCGAAATGTTGGCACGCCCGCTGGTGGGCATGCCGATCGAAGAGCTGATGGCTGATTTTGGTGCCATCTCGAGAAAACTTTCTGATGATCCGTCGCTACGCTGGCTGGGGCCGCACAAAGGCGTTGTACATTTGGCGCTCTCGTCGATAACGAATGCTTGCTTCGATCTCTGGGCGAAGAGCCGGGGTGTGCCGCTATGGAAATTGCTGCTCGATCTCAGTCCGGAGCAAGTGGTTCGTCTTTTGGATCTCAGTTATCTCGAGGATGTCCTTGGTCAGGAAGACGCCTTAGGATTGTTGCGGGATGCCAGCGGCGGTCGCAATGCGCGAATGGGTGTTCTGAAATCCGGCTATCCAGGCTACGACACATCGGTGGGCTGGATGGCTTACGGGGATGACAAGGTCAAAGAACTTACCGCGCAGGCTATCGAAAACGGATTCCGGGCTTTCAAGCTGAAGGTTGGATCGGCGGACGAAAGCCGCGATTTGCGCCGCGCTGAAATGTTGCGCACGGCGATTGGTGGCGCTGCAGACCTGATGTTTGATGCCAACCAGCGCTGGGACCTTCCCGCCGCGATTCGCATGTGCCGGGCGCTGGGGAATTTCGCGCCCATGTGGATCGAGGAGCCCACTCACCCTGATGACATTCGCGCGCATGTAGTGTTAGCGAAGGAAATTGCTCCCACCAAGCTGGCCGCGGGGGAGCACATTCCAAATAGGGTCGTGTTCAAAAACTTCATGCAGGCCGGCGCGCTGCATTATGTCCAGGCTGATTGCACGCGGCTTGCGGGCGTCAGCGAATTTCTAACGGTCAGCTTTCTGGCGAAGAAAATGGGATTTCCCGTCGTGCCACATGTCGGCGATATGGGACAGTTACATCAGCACTTGGTCTTGTTCAATCATATTGCGCTCGGCCACGACGCTCTTTTTCTGGAGCACATTCCCCACCTTCGCAGCCACTTCGTGTTCCCCGCGAGCGTCAAGAATGGGTACTATGAAACTCCGCAGGAGCCCGGCGCCTCGTGCGATCTTAAGGTCACCGCGGGTGAACCAAAGATCGCCACTCCTGTTTAGCTTTCAGCGAAAGGATTTATCGTGGACCCATCGAAGCCAAACCTCGATCACAAAGAGATTCCGATCTGGAATGCGGAGACCTGGCTCTACGAGGATTTCGAAGTAGGCAAGCGAGACCGCTCGATTCGCCGCACGATCTCCGAAGGCGAGAGCATGGCCTTCAACGCGCTGGTCATGGATATGCATCCTTACGTCGCCGACGAGATATTTGCCAAGGAAGAGGGAATCTTTGGGAAACGCTTGGTGGCCGGCGCCATGGTTTTCAGCCTAGGTCTGGGTTTGATGGCCCACAACAATATCAATACGTTTTCTTATGGCTACGACAAACTGCGTTTTATCAAGCCGGTATTTGTTGGAGACACGATCTACACCATCCGCACACAGAAAGAGAAGTTTCCGAAGTATGCTGAGCTTGGCATGGTGAAAGTGGCGTATGAAGTGTTTAAGGTGCCAGGAGAATTGGTGCTGTATTGCGAGCACTTGCAGACGGTGAAGTACCGCAATTCGGCAGCGTTCAAGGATCAGATCCAGCGCAAATAAATCTAGGCTCTTTGCGCGACGGCCAGTACTCCCAGAGCGATCAAAATAATTACCATGCCGGCGGCAAGGAAGCGCTTGCTCGCGATTGAAACTCCAGCCCACTCTCCGGTAACGACGCCGGCCGCGTTGCTTGTGAGGATGATCATCCCCATAAGCAGCGGCCATCCGATGACAACGCCCAGACTCCCCATGTGCGAAATTCCGAGGCCATAGAGAGCCTGGCCGCCGAACCAGAAGAATCCCATCAAGCCGCCGAGAAGCCATCCTCTTGCTGCACCTTCGCCGGTGAACTTGTGCACGCTTCGGTTTTTGCGCAGCAGGTAGCTGCAGTAGAGAAGGTTTGCGGCGAAGCCGCCGGTGACGGCGAGGGCAGTGACCACACCTGTTGCCCAGAGGCTGCTCGTGCCGGATTCGCGTGCGCGTTGCACTGCTTCGCTGCCGAAAGCATAGGAAAAATTCAGGGCGGAAGAAAGCAAGCCAGAGAGACAGCAAACAATAAACCCCGCCCAGAAAGACGTTGGGGCCGAACCTTCGCGTACCTTATTTCGGGCCGCATCGCGCAGTATCCCCGCACGCGCGCTTACGGCAATTCCCAACAGCATGATTGCCGTTCCGATCAGGTAGGTGTGTCCCTGCGGAGTGTGGATTTGTTGTGGCGTCAGAACCAGAAGCGGGATTAGCGAGCCGACGGAGGCGCAGAGTCCGAGAATGATCGCCATCCCCAAACCGATGCCCAGCATGGAGAGACCGATGCCGGTTAACGTCGCGCCGATTCCCCAACATACTCCGAATCCGGCAATACTAAATAAAGTCTTCGCCGAAGTGGAGGAGTAAACCTGACCCACGTGCGGCACCGTAATCGTCGTGAGCATCCAGGGCAGTACAACCATTCCTGAAATACAGAAAGCAAGCCAGGTATTTTCGTAGCTCCATTTCGGAGCGTACTTCATGGGCACGGCAAACATACCTTGCAGCAAACCAGCCAGGATCACTCCGCCAACTGCCAGCCACAATTCCGGCGTCATGGCTGCACCGCCGCCACTCGTTCATCTGCTTGTCGCAATAAATCTTCCACGTCGCGACCTCCGGAACGAGTTTCTCGCACCATGTCGTCGATAATCTGGTTAATCTTAGGCCACGAAGTGAGGGAAGGGATCTCCCTCGCGTTGGCATGAAGTGTTTCCAGGTGACGGTAGAAAGGGATGCGCCGGTTGATCTCGGGATCGCCCCAGGTAGATCGCCGGCAGCCAATTCCGCCTTCGAGCGTGAGCAGTTTGTCCATGCGCTTGCTCGCACAATGCCGCATGAATTCGTAGCTCAGTTCGGGATATTTGCTTCCTGCGGCAAGCGAGAGCATCCAGTAAACATTCAGCGACGCCGATTGGTGTGGCGGCTGGCACGGAACTTGGCCGATATCCACTTTGCTGCGAACCGCTGACGCATCGGAGGCCTCGGCGACCGCCGCAAATCCAAACCAATTTACCGACATCGCAGCTTCGCCCTTGGCGAATGCCTCCCCGCATTGCACGCTATCGAACGACTCGCTGTTTGGGTGGACGGCTTCGAGATCCGCGAGAATTTCGCGATAGAAACGGAGCGCGCTTGCTGCCTGCGGCGTCTGGAAATGAAATTTGCCCTGCTTGTTTTGGAGAGAACCACCTCGCGTCCATAGTTGCAGCAGAAAGTCGTAGACGCTGTTGTGCCCGTCTGGATATCCGGCAAAGACGCAGCCATAAAGCGGTTGCGCGGGCCGTTGAAAAAAACGGGCCACCCGTCGAAACTCGTCCCAGCTGCGAGGCGGGTTGAGCGGCACTCCGTGAGCGGCGAAGTAGGTCCGTTGTTCATCGGGATCTTCGAACAGATCCTTGCGATAGATCAGGCACTCCGGGCCGTCATGGTAGGGAAGTCCGGCAACAACGCCGTTGGATTGCTGAAGGCGGAGCATGGAATCCGTCCATCCTTGCGGATAGTCTTCCGGCGGATTCGTCTGGATAAATTCAGTGAGATCGGTTAGCTGCTTGTCCTGGCAAGCGGCGGCAACCCAATCGGTATTTAGGAATGCGATGTCCCAAGTTCCGTCTTTTAGTCCACCCTGCTCAAATAAAGTTTCGCTCAACGGTATTAAGTCGAGACCAATGGGCTCGATATTGAACCCACTGTGGCGGTCGCTTTCGAAATCTTCCCATTGCTTGACGATGGCTGACTCGAAAGGTCCGAACTTTCGCACTGCGATCCGAAGCTTCTTTTCCAATGAGCTCTCCCGGTTTGGTTCGGCGGTTAAGTCAGCGAGAATTCTTTTCTGATCTTTTCGGTGTTGGCCCCCAGCCTGGGTGCACCCTTACTGTTGGTGAGAATGTTTCCATCCAGGCGAATTGGGCAGCGGGTGGTGTCGAGTTCCACCCCGTCTCGGCGGGTGACTCTCTGCACCATTTCCAGCGCCTTGAAGCCGTCGTGGGCAAATAGCCGGTCCCAGTCGAAAACGTCGGAGCACCAAATGTCTGCCGGTTCGAGGATAGCCAGCCAATGTTCGGTCGGCTGCTGTTTCAGGAACTCGGAGAGAATCTGCTTAATCCGCTCACGATGTTCAAAGATGTCCTTGTCGCCGAAGCTAAGAAGGTCACTGGAACCTAGAAGTTCGCCCAGCCGGCTGAGTGAGCCCATGGCCAGCGCGATGAACCCATTCGACGTCGTGTAGATGCCGTAAGGTGCGCCGAGAAATGCGTGAGCGTTGTTCACGCTTGAACGCTGTGGCAACTGGTGCCCGTTGTTCAGATAAGTGGTGAACACTTCGAACTGAGCGTCGAGGATGGATTCCATCAAGCTCACTTCCACCTTACCGCCGACGCCGCGAATACCGCGTCGGATCAGCGCAGCCAGAATTCCCTGCACCAGATGAGCGCCGGCGAACAAATCGACCACCGCGAGTCCAAAGGGAACGGGAGGCTGGTCAGCATCGCCGTTGAGCCAGGGCAACCCTGAGAGTGATTGCACGAGCAAGTCTTGTCCCGGCTTGTTGCGCCAGGGGCCCTTCTGTCCGTATCCGGTGACCTCGCCGTAAACGATTCGCGGATTGATTTCTTTCACGGATTCGTAATCCAAGCCGAGTTTCTCAATGACGCCGGGGCGAAAGTTCTGCACCATCACGTCAGCGCGCTTGAGTAGTTCTCGAACCTGACGGCGGTCTTCTTCCTTTTTCAGATCGGCGGCGAAACTCTCCTTGTTGCGATTGATGGAATGGAAGAGTGTGCTGTCGCCATCCAATTCGAGGTTGGAAATGTAGAGCTGGCGGCCGAGGTCGCCACCGTCCGGCCGTTCAATCTTGATTACACGAGCGCCGAGGTCCGCCATCCGCAGGGTCGCGGACGGACCGGAAAGGAATTGACTGAAGTCCACCACCAGCAGGCCGTCGAGCGGTTTATCCACGATGTTCTTTGCTCTTTCTTTGGCTGCTACGCAGCAGTTGATTCAGGGCGCTTATCGTCGCTTTGGCAGAACTACCGCCGCTCAAATAACGATGAACCAACGGCCCCGCGTGATCCTGGAAATCGAGATACCCGTGAAAACGAGGGCGCAGGTACGCTTCTTCGAGAGTACCCAAAGTATTTGCAAAGAAATTGTTGCTGCGGCGATTCACTTCGGTATCTCTCCACGCGGCGCCGTGCCCCGGTTGTCCACCGGAATCGAAGTATAGAGTGGCTTGGCATTTCGCGCCGGCTACATATTGAACGTATTCAGCGGCGATCTCTTTGTGCTTGCACCCTGCAGCGATGGCAAGCCCGGCGCCCCCAAGAGTAGATCGGAAGTTGGAGATCAATCCACCTGTGCGCAAAATATTCTTCGCATACCCTGCCCGAGAATAATTTGAGTAGCCATAGGCGAACGGGCAATAGGCCGCTTGGTGGCCTGCCGCAAGCTGCTCCCAAACCGCGATCGGGTTCATCGAAAGGCATTTGAGATCGCAGAGCCGCATGAGTTGATGCTGCATCTCCAACGCGCGAACCCCGATCTCTTCTTCAATCACAACGTCGTCGTTGGTAAATGGGGGCGCTCCTGAGGCAATGCAAAACATATAAAAGTGCATAAGGCTGTCGATGGGAATCCCCGGCACTGTTACCATGCCACGCTTGGCTAGCGCCAATAACTCCTCCCAGGTTGTTGGCGGCTCTTCCTTCAGCAGATCGGGTCTCCAACCGCTGATGGGAGTTGCAGTGTCGATTGCGAGTGCCCATTGATGTCCGCCATAAAAATAGCTTGCGTGCGACGCACCTACGGAATTTGCTGCCTGGTCCGCGAGGAACTCTGCGCCAAGCAATTCGTCGATGGGGGCAAGAATCCCGCCCTCGGCGGCATGCCCCGAAAAGGGATGGTCTATGACAAGCAGGTCATATTTTTGAGCGAGATCGACGATGGAGAAGTCTGCGAACTCCTGCAGAGAACGAATACGCCACTCCACGCGGACTTCGGGATGGGTCTCGTGGAAACGCTGGGCCGTCGCAGCCATGGGTAGGTATCCGCGGCTGTGGCCCCATGTGATCCCTTTCAGTAAGATCGTCATTTACAGGTAGTCGTGCGCAATGGTAAACATGTGTTTCGTCAGTGAAACATCATGTCATCGCCAATTTGAAAGTGTCAATGGCACAATTTGCCGATTCGAAATCCGCTAAGTTTCCCATTGTTGTCATCGGCGCCGGCGGGATTGTGCGCGATGCTCATCTCCCTGCCTATCGGAAG
>DATBAT010000272.1:0-11640 GCA_036271375.1 Terriglobales bacterium | reverse complement strand
GGCGTTCTCAAAAACATCGAGAAAGTTGCCGGTAATTTCTTTCGATCCAGCCAGACTCCCAATGGTCGGGCACTTGATCAACCCGTTCTCGAAGGGATACCAGGAGTCAGCGCGTTCGTCCTCTTGATGCTTAAAGCTGTTACTGAAGATGTGCGTGTCCGCGCGATAGAAGCCGGGGATATCGGCGACCAGTTGCTGATTTTGTTCTTGCAGGCCGGGGGAGGGATGCAACTGCTGATAGAGCAACGACGGCCACAGCACGTCGGATACGGTCATTAACTCGAAACTGTCGGCAGGCTGCTGCCAGAGTTGCGAACTTCCTTTGACATAGGCGCGAAGCCCGGTGTGTCCGTTTACTTCGACCTGGGCGGTGGCTTTGTCCTGCAAGTCTTTTGCGGTGCCGGCGGCAAAGTCTTTCCAACTTCCGGCGCAAGGCGGCCAAGCCAATTTTTCCTCGAATAGCGGTAGCAGAGCTTCCATCCAGCGGGTCACTGCCTGCTGTTCGTTGATCAGCGTCCTCATGGGACGCTGCATGAGCCAATAGGTGAAACGAATGTCGCCCGCGGGCAACACATCGCCCGTGGCCTGTTCGGCAATCAATCCGACGCCCATCCGCTGGGTTCCGTCACGTTCAATGCGTGAAACATTTGTGCAGCGATAGACGAGAAAGCGCGGCAGGTTGTCCATCGACATCCAATCCATGTCGGAGATGTCGAAGTACATCATGGTTTCCACGCCGTCGTTCTGGTCGAGTAGGTAGAGAGCAGGGAGGTCATTGCCCCATGCGCCGAGCGAGTTTCGCGTGGGTTGTTGCAGCAGCACCCGCCGCCAGCTTCCCGCCTGGCCTTCCATCAACATGGAAATGGAATTCAGCCAGACGATAATTTGCGGCTCAACTTTCGCTGCCTGCTTCAGGCGCAACGGCGCGGGAAGATGAAGCGTAGTGCGAAAGCGAAACCAAGGTACGCCAAGGTTTTCCGCCTTGGTGATTTCAGAATCCCAACGATATTGCAGCGGCCTCCCGTCGACGCCCTCTGCTTTGGAGGTGCCCTCGCACTTCACGCCCCCAGGAATGCCGGAGACCCGCGACGCCATCAGGGGAAACGACGGGCCAGACACTAACGCAACCCCGGGCATCGTAGCCGGCAACCATCCTTTGTCGGTGCGAAGGAAATTCTGAAAGGAGAACGGTGAACCGGAAGCAGAAAAATGCAGTTGCTGATCACCATGTTCAAGAACGGTGGAAGTATCGGCCCAGGCCCGTAACGACAGTACCTGCGAGGCACCCGCCGTAGCCAGCAAAGACTTAACGAACCTGCGGCGATTAAGTGGACTCATCGGCAGTTAACCGGGGAGACTCCTCCCTGAATCATCAGGAAAGAGTCCCCCTCATTTCGAGTTTTAGTAAGAGATTTTCAAACCGAACTGAATAGTGCGCGGTCCACTTGAACTACTGATCGCGCCGAAGCCGCAGGCAAAGGGGCCGGGACAACCGTCACTACTGCCCGCCGCCTGAAATGGATTGTTCAGTTGAGGCCCGCCTCCGCTAGGCGACGTCAATATGTGACGGTTAAAGATGTTGAAGAACTCCGCCCGGAAATCGACCGTGGCCCGTTCGCCGATGATGTTGATCTTCTTACCGAAGGTGAAGTTTTCATTTTTGCTGGGATAGGTGCGAGCGCTGGCCAGCGACCGGGGTTCGTTTCCGAAGGTGTTAGGGTCAGGGATGGCGAATGCAGCCGCATTGTAGAACGACGTAGTGAACGGATTCACATCGCCGTTGGTCTGCTTTACTCCAGGAACGACGTTAACGCGGGCCGCACCGGTGAAGTGGCATCCGGCGAAGAGCACGTCTCCGGCGGTGCCGCCGCAGGGAGCGTAGACCTCAGTCGGAATTCCCGATTGGTAAGAGAGAATGCCGGAAGCCGACCAGCCTCCCAGTACTTTGTCGACTACGCCGGACTTGTTGAGGAATTTCTTTCCGCGCCCGACGGGAAGCTCATAGAAGAAGCTGGCCACCAGGCTTTGCGGAGTGTCGAGTTCACTGACTGCCTTTTCGGCGCTGCGATTGTAGGAGTTCTGTCCGATGAAGCTATTGGTGCCGACGAAGCCGCCTACACCCGGTCCGGCGGAGTCAGCGTCAGTAATGTTTTTGGAGACGGTGTACGAGACCAGGAAGCTCAGTCCCTGGGCGAAGCGCTTGTTCACCGACGCCTGCATGGCGTGGTAAGTAGAGTTTCCGGTGCGGTCAGGCGTGAACGAATTGTCCTCCTGATTGAAGTCGCCATACTGCGGGAAGGGACGTAACGCCTGATTGATCTGTCCAGTGAAACCTGCGTACGGCAGGGTCACGCCGGCAGCCGCAGCGTTCGGGCATGTGCCGTCCGTGAGGCAACTGGTTGGCAAGATTAATTCGTTACCTAACGTCAGATACTGTGGGTTGACCTGGTTAGGGATGATGTTGAGCGCCGGAAGGTGCGTGCCCTTGGTCCCCACGTAAGCCACGCTGACTTGCAGGTTGGCAGTGATTTGGCGCTGCACGTTAAGGTTCCAGGACTGGATATCGGCGGGACGGCCGCTGTCTTTTGGAATCAGGATCACGCCACCGTTGCCGTTCTGTCCTTCCGGAGTGAACGGACCGGATTCCGGAAGATTATGGGGGAAGCCATTATCGATCTGGAAAGGGGCGCCGTTACCCAGACTGAGGTTTTCGATGTTGAAGAATCCCAAGCTGTCCTGGTCGGCGTAAGAGCCTTCCTTCAAGGGTTCATAGAAAATGCCGTACCCGCCGCGTAGCACCGTCTTGTCGTTGATGCTGTAGGCGAATCCAACACGCGGGCCGAACGCCTTCTTGTAGGTGTCCTGCGGACGAGACTGGCCGTTACGTCCGTCGCCGTCCCCGTAATAAACGTAGGCGCCCGGAATGTTTCCCGCGCCGGGGTTGGGTAGCGTCGGGTCAACCGCTGAAAAGCGGTCTTGCGCTTCCCGCGCCGGCAGGTCGATGTCGTAGCGCAGACCATAGTTCCAGGTCAGCTTCGATGTCATCTTGTAAGTGTCCTGCGCATAGAAGGAATAGTCCTTATAGCGGACGCCGCTGAAGCGGCCGTAGTTCAAGGTGCCATTGTCAACCAGACCGAACAGAGCGCTGGCGACCGGGTCGCCGCCTGATCCGTTCAAGCTGGTTTCGGTGGAGTTGAAATCGAATTCGCCGGAAGCCTGAGTGAGCCGACGCACGTTGAACTGCAAAGCGCGCAATTCGCCACCGAACTTAAAGTTGTGTTTGCCCTTTACCACGTTCACCGAGTCGTTAATCTGGTAAACATTGTCGGCAAACTGCGAGGCGCCGCAGTTGTTAAAGGTGTCTTGATAGGCGCTGCCGACGAACTTGATGCAGGGGAATGTAGTCTGCGCGACTCCCGTGAGGCCAATCTGTTGCGGCCAGTTCTGGTTCAAGCCGTTCGAGGTCTCCGAGCGGAAGCGGCGGCTGAATCCTGCGAGGAACTGGTTGACCACGTTCGGCGTGAAAATGTAATTGTGGCTGAAGCGTCCGTAGCGTGTGTCCTGTGGAGTGTGCGATCCGAAGATCGGCCCCAGGCTCGATGAGCCGCCGGTGTTGGTGTTGTCGTAGTCGAATCCGAAGGAAATACGCTGCTTGTCGGAAATATTGTGGTCGATCTTAAAGTCCCAAATATTCGCCGTGGTACTGGAAAGTGAGCGGTCGATGGTGTTGTTGGTGACGCCCCCATTAGTGGCCGGCAAAATCGCTAGCGCGTTCGCAATCACCGTGCTGGGCGTGTAGTTGGGATCGTTACTCAAAATGTTGCCCGCAATTGGAGCATGGGTGGTCGGGTCGTAAAGCTGGCCGGTATCGTTACCGGTTACCATATCGGTCTGACCAGTCAGCAAGGATGAAAAGTCGCCATTGCGGAAACTCTCGGGGGGCAGGCTATCGATCGAAGTGCCGCCATTGCGGAAGCGGAAACCTTCATAGCTCACAAAGAAGAACGTCTTGTTCTGCCCGTGATAAAGGTGCGGAATATAAACCGGTCCACCAAAGGTAAATCCAAAATCGTTCTGGGTATCGACCGGTTTTTTGTTAATCGGCTGCCCGTTAGCGAGGTTGAAATTGTTCTGCACATCGTTGACCCAACTGTAGGCGTCGAGCGAACGGTTGCGCAGGTAGTCGTAACCCGATCCGTGGAAGGTGTTGGTGCCCGACTTCATGGTCAGGTTGATGATGCCGTCGCCCGACTCGCCGAACTCCGGCGCGAAGTTGCTCTGAAGCACCTTGAATTCCTGTACCGCTTCCGGCGAAACCCCTTTGTTCCACTGGGTGTTTGGCGATACCAATGAGATGGAAACGCCGTCCACCAGAATGTCGGTGCCGCCGATCTGCCCACCGTTGACCTTAAAGTCGTCGCTGGAGTTGCTACCTGGGTCATTACTTACGCCGCCGACAAACCCAGGCACCAGAGTGATGAACTGCACCGGATTACGGACGGTGCCGCTGGCCTCCAGCGGGAGGTTCTGCACCAGGCTGTTTTCGACCGTCGCGCCGATGTCGGAAGTCGCAGTCTCCAACTGCGCCGCGTCAGCGTTGACCGTGATCGACTGCGACACTTCGCCCAACGTCATCTGAATGTTCAGAGAGGTAGTGGTAGCGGTGCGAATCGTAACTCCATCCTGCTGGTACTTTTTTAAGTTGGTTCCCTCGACGATGACCGAGTAGCGGCCCGGAGGTAAATTGGAAAGCGTGTAATTTCCCGAGTCGGTTGTCTGGGCTGAGTTGGTGAGCCCGGTATCCATGTTCTTGGCGGTTACCGTGGCGCTAGCGAGAACGGCGCCACTTGGGTCCGTCACTTGGCCTTGAATATTTCCGTTGGTGGTTTGGCCAGTTAAGAATAAAGACGCAGAAAATACGAAGCAGACGATGAGGCAAACAACTTTGTTCACCGGTTCCCCCTCCACGAGGTGGCTCGAACCTAGGCTCGGCCTTCCAAAAACTGCATACGCCTATGTACGACCATAGGCTGGTGCCTAGAAATCACCCACGACTTCCAGTTTCCACGACGCTACAGCGCAAATCCGAAGATTAAAAGGATGTAGCTAGTGAATTCATTGTGATTCACATCATGCGCTAGCGGTTAGCCGGCGCCCTACGCACCTAGGTCGTGGGTGCGACGGGGCCATTCTCTGTGGTACCATTCGTTGCCTACGCAAGATGCGAGGAGAAATCCTCACCTGCCACGAGGGACTTTGGTTTCACAGCCCACGCTAACGGAAAGCCTGACAAGTGACGAGAGGTGGCAACTCGTTCAGCGGATCGTGTGCAGCCTGCCCTTTCAAAAAAGCGCGCGCCTGCGCGACTTGCTTCAGCATATTTCTGAGCGAAGTATTCACGGCCGCGCTCAAGAGTTAACCGAACAACAGATCGGCGAGGCTCTGTTTCACAAACCCGCGGGCTACAGTCCGCTCGAGGACAGTTCGGTCCGGGTGCACGTGCGGCAGCTCCGGCTGAAGCTGCACGAGTATTTCGATCAGGAAGGGCGAAACGAGCCGCTCATCCTCGAAATACCCAAAGGCTCGTACGCGCCAACTTTCCGCGCGGGAACGCCGGCCCCGACGAACAAGATTGCGCCAGTTCTTGAAAAAACATCAGGCCGCATCCATCGAACCACTATTCCCTGGATGCTATGCGCGATTTTGGCGGCTGCCTGTGCAGTATTGCTCTATCAGGCAAACAGTCGAACCTTAGCGGCCACCCCAGCGAAACTGCCTTGGCCGTTTTCTCAAATTTTCGACAAGCGCCACCAAACCGTGATGGTGGTGGCCGACAGCAACTACGGAATGTGGCGGATTCTTAGTGGGCATCCTGGCTCGCTCGACCAATATCTGCGGCGCGAGTTCATGCAATCCCCACTGAAACTTGGCGAGACGGAAACGCCCTTCAGTGAATATGTTTCAAACTCAACGCTCACGTCATTTGCGGATGTAACCGATTTGGTTTCGCTTATAAAGATGGCGGGACCGTTGCAGTCCCAGGTTTCGGTCCGGTATCCCCGCGACCTGCGCACACGCGACCTCGATCATGACAACTTCATATTCATCGGGAGCCCCGCTTCCAACCCCTGGGTTTCCCTCTTCTTAGACAAACTTAATTTTCGCGAGAACGAGGCCACTGTCGGAAAGAGCGTGAAAGCGTTCGTGAACACCCATCCTCAGCCCGGCGAACAGGAACGCTATGAAGGCTTGCGGTGGACTGGCACCGGGGGCGAGGACTATGCAACCATTGCGCTGCTGCCGAATCCTACTCATGACGGCAGCTTGCTGATCCTGCAAGGTCTTCAACAGGAAGGTAGCGAAGCCGCCGGACGATTCCTCGCCGATGATGAAAGCCGCCGCCAACTGCAAACCGCCCTTGGGATCGATCCGACTAAGGATGGCCAGGAGATTTGGTTTGAAGCCCTCATTCGCTCCCGCACCGTGTCGGGAGCGCCCAGCTCCACCAGCCTGGTCGCGGTGCGCCGTATTCACTAGAACGCGGCTGATGAAACACTTCTTGTTGGTCTTGATTTGCGCAGGCGTGCTGCATGCTCAAACCGCCACTCTGAGTGATGCAACGCAGCAGCATTTCGCAGCCGCCCAAGCCGCCCAACAAAACAAAGACTACGTCACTGCCGAGCGCGAATACCGCGTTGTGGTCGCATCCGCTCCGAATTTTGCGGAGGGACATATGAACCTCGGCTTGGTTTTTCAGCTTCAAGAAAAACTTCCGCCGGCCATGGCGGAATTTCGTCGCGCGCTTCAGATCAAGCCTAAACTTACCGGCGCTAATTTCTTCCTTGGGGTCGATCTCTGCAAATCAGGCCAGGGATTACAAGCGATCCCCTACCTTAAGGCAGCGGCACTAGGGTCGCCGCAGAGCGCGGACATTTGGTCTTGGCTGGCTACCGCCCAGGAAACGTCCGGGCAGTCGCAAGCCGAAGTTGCAACGTTAAAGCGTGGCTTAGAATCGCACCCCAAGAATGCAGATCTGCTCTATCTGCTGGGACGGGGCTACGAGAAGTTAGGGAAAGAACAGGTCGTCAGCTTGCAACAATCCGCGCCAAATTCGGCGCGCAGCGAACAACTACTGGGAGAGAGCTATGCCACCAGCAGCCAATGGTCGCTGGCGGTCATCCATTTTCAAAACGCGCTGAAACTGTCCCCTGAACTGACGGGTTTGCATGTCGAGCTGGGCGAGGTTTTCCTGCGTGCAGAAAAACTCAAGGCCGCGATCGATGAATTCGATGCTGAACTGAAACTGCATCCACAACAGTTGCGGGCAATTGTCCGCAGCGGAGAAGTGAAACTGATCAACGGCGACATCGATGCAGCCTTGGCGGATTGGGGCAGAGCGATTGCCATCGACAAACCGCAGGCCGAGCTGGTTCTCGGGATGCGCGAAACAGGATTCGGCGATGCCGCCCTGGAACAGCCGCCTGAGGCAATCCGGGAAAAGTTAAGGCCCCTAACCGCTATGCTCGAAGAAAAACATACGCCCGCTTCCCATTTCGCGCTGGCATTCATCGCTGCTCAGGAAGGCGGCGCTTCAGCGGTGGGCGGTGAAGTGGCTCCAACGGGAAATTGCGCGGAAGCGGAGTTAGGCGCAACGTTAACGCAGGGGCGCGTATCCGGACTTGCCCCATGTGCCGCCGGAACTGCTAACCTTCCGGCTGACTTGCGCGACCCATTGGTCGCTGCGCTGGTCGAATCCGGAGACTGCGAGGCAGCTTTGAAATTGCTGTCAACGGTGCCGGTTGCCGAAAGCCGTGCTCCAGAACCTTCCTATTGGCGCGCCCGCTGTTACGAAAAGATGGCGACCACCACTTACCTTCAACTCTATAGAACCGATCCTGACTCCTATCGTTTGCATCAATTGATGGCCGATCTGGAATCCACTCGCGGCGACGACGTCAAGGCCATCGAAGAATATCGAGCGGCAATCGCAGCCAAACCAGACCTGCCAAATTTGCATTACAGCCTCGGCCATTTGTTATGGAAAGGGCTCGTCGTTCCCGAGGCCCGGGTCGAACTGCAAGCTGAGCTGGCGATCAATCCCCGCCACCCTGGTGCGCTGCACGATCTGGGTAATACTTATCTGTCGGAATATCAGGCCGAAAAAGCCAAGCCCTATCTTGAGCAAGCGGCAGCGTCAGATCCGGCAAATCTCGACATTCGTCGCGACTTAGGCACCGTCTACGCGCAACTACACGAAAATGCCAAGGCCGAGACGGAATACAAACGCGCGATGCCCAGTGACCACGATGGCGCCATCCACTACAAACTGGGTAGGCTTTATCAATCCGAAGGCCGCAAGGAAGAAGCGGCCCGGGAGTTCGCCGCCTCGGAGAAACTGAACCGGGCATCGCATGAGAAATTAGAAACGCAAACCCAGCGCCGGGGAGAAATCGAGCACGTACAGTAGGTATCTTTCACCACCCTGGCTCCGAAGGGGCGGAATGAGAAAGCCCGGCATGGAAGTTCCGGGTTAGTCGCAAAATCGAATGTCCTTTCCACCAAATTTTCATCGCGGAATTTTGACGATTATCTTCATGGCTGGTTGTTGTCTTTTCGCGCACGCTCAAAATGTTCCCCAAGATGAAAACTTCCGCCAAGGCCTGCTCGCTCTCAAGGAAAGCCACTTCGAAGAAGCTCTATCAAAACTTACCGCCGCCTCCAGCGAACATCCCAAAGACGCAAAGGTCCACAACTTCCTCGGCATCACCCTGACCAGCCTGGGACGAAACGAACAAGCGATAGCGGAATACAAGAACGCCATTCACCTCGATTCGACCCTGCAAGACGCGTATCGCAACCTCGGCTTTCTCGAATGGACGGACCACCAACTCGCCGCTGCTTCCGCGGACCTAAAGGTTGCCGTCGAATTGTCCCCAACAGATTCGTTTGCCCGCCACTATCTAGGGCGGGTCTATCTCGAAACTCAAAACTATCCCGAAGCTCTAGCGGAGCTGAATCGGTCAAAGACCGCGCTCCCTGCCGATCCAGCTTTCCTGCTGCAAATTTCAGCCGCATACATTTCGACAAGGCGTCCGGAAGAAGCAAAAAGATCCCTTAGCCAACTAATCTCGCAACCGCTCACCGATCAACAAGCCGCGCGGACAGCTTTCCTGCTATTGCGGAACCATGAAAATGACGCTGCTATCGATCTGCTAAACAAGATTGGTGCAGCCAAGCCTTGGGCGCAATTTGATCTAGTCATCGCCTACCTGTTTGCCCACGAATACCAGAACGCCAGCGACAGCGCCGGCAAGTATCTTGACGATTCGCCGCCGGATCCCGTGGCCGCATGGTCATTAATCGGGATAGCAAATGCTCACATGGGCCGGATTGATCCGTCTGTCGACGGCTTTCGCAAGGCTGCAAAATTATCTCCTTCCAACGAAGAGACCTGGCTGAACCTAACTCGCGAATTGATGGAAGCAAGCCGCTATCCCGAAGCGATTGCCGCCGTACAAGAAGGATTGGTTGCCAATCCCAAGTCGTACGCGCTGCATCTTCGATTAGGGGCTGCCTGTCTTTCGATCAGCCGCTACCTGGAAGCCGAAGCCGCATTTCGAGAATTGGTCGCCGCCGGAGATCCGCTGCCCACAAGCTACGTTGGACTCGCCCAGGTCTTGCTCCGCACCGGCCGCGCCGAAGAAGCAGCTTCAGAGTTAACCAGTGCCCAAAAGAAACTCGGCTCATCATTCTTACTAAGTTATTTTCGCGGATTAGCGTTGGTGCGAGTAGCAAAGCCGGCGGAAGCGTTGGCGGCATTTCAGGAAGCATTGAAGGAAGACCCAGACAGCACTGAAGCCCAAATGGGGGTCGGCGAAACCCAACTGAAGCTGGGAAAGCTTACCGAAGCAATCGTCACGTTGAGGAAGATTGCGGACTCCGACTCCAAAGACAAGCAGGCTCGCCGCTTGCTGAGCACCGCCTATCGGCGTGCGGGCGACATCCCAAACGCCACAAAATACGCGCAACCGGAAACCGCCGATCCAACCCCACCTGCGAAAGATCTAATCGGCGACTTCTTCATGCCCGAATGGCAATCGCCGTAGAAGGTTCTGCCAACACGGCGATCTCAACCGCAACATACCCAAATGCTAGACTGAATTTCGCATCAGATAGTCTGCAATGAAAATCTCATCGGGCCTCTCCTTCGCAATCCTGATCCTGCTTTCGTTCACCCCCCAATCCCATGCCAGCGGCGTCTCCCTCCAGGTGACGGGAGACAAGATTCACGGTTATTCGACCACGATTGTTTTCAAGGGCCAGGCCATCACCAGCAACCCGGGTGAATTCACCGCGTCTTTCCAGAACGGCTCCCGCGAATTAAGCGCCCGCATCGAAAATTGGAAAGCCACTGCGTGGACGGGCGACGCTCACCACGCCACCTTAACTGGTGAGGCATATCTCGACGCGCTCAAGACGAACGTTGAGATCAGCCTTGACTACGAAGTCATGAGCTCAAACGTCGTGCGCAAGAAAATCAGTCTGAAGCAAACCGACGCGCACCTGCTTTACTACCAAATCAAGAATGAGCTCCGCCCGACGGAATCGCCCGCGAAGTTCTGGTCTTTCGATCAACCTGATTGCAAGGGCGGGCCGCTACACGAATACTTTCCTGCCGCCGGATTCCGCACCAAAGACGGCGTCACGGTAGGATTGCTCACCGACGCCGGGTACCGCAATCTTTGGAATCGCACCATCCGCCGAGACAACGCGGAGTCCGTGAAGCCGGCCCCTAATGAAATCTCCGACGTAAACCTGGAATACGTAAATCGTACGGACAATTCTGTAAATCAAACTTTTGGCGAGGAACTGGTAGTTGATCCGCTTCCCGCAAAACCAGTCGAGCTACCTTCAGTTTCGTCGTGGCACAAAAAAGGCGTTTTGAACGCCGGAACGGCTGACAACATTCGGCTCAACGTTCACCAGCGTGACGACGGCATTTCCATCCCTTTGCCGCTCACCGGTGGCGAGATCTATTCGTTAAGCTTCGAATGCCGCGCCCGCCGTGACTTTGCCGCCCGCTTTCTCGACGTTGACGGTGAATTTCACATGGCGAAAGACCTAACGTTGTTTAACGATCGCGTGCCAAAATCGCCCGCAGGTTGGACAAAATTTGAAACGACGGTGTATATCCCCGCCCTGCAAGCCAAGACCGCAGCCCTGTTTCTCGGTAACAGCGGAGACTTCGCCGAGAACGCCTCTGAAACTATCGAAATCAAAGGGTTACAAGTGCAACGCCTGGAAACACGCCTTCAGCCGTACCACCGCCTGGAGATGGACCACTCTGAAACAAAAACATCTTTCATCTTTGCCGACCAGGAAGTTCCTGACACCATTCGCGGCTATCGGTTGGCCAGTGAGGTACACCTCGCGGACGGGCTCGGATTCCGAGGCACCGATCCCGAAAAGGTCCTCTACGCGGACGTAATGATGTTGTCGTGGACCGCAGAACCACATGTTGCCCGCCCGCTCCTTGTCCCCAGCATCTTTTATGGCGCTGCCGGCGAAATGTATCTTCGCGACAGCTTCTACACGGCGCAAGGCCTCAACAACCGCGAGCTCAACGAAAGCATCTTCGAC
>DATBAT010000271.1:0-46996 GCA_036271375.1 Terriglobales bacterium | reverse complement strand
GCCGAAACGCTGAAGTCCCTGGCCGACTATCTCGTTCAGAGAAAAAAATAGCGTCCCGACTTACACTCCGTTGGGCCGATTTCTAATCAGCGACAAGAACTCCGTCCGCGTCTCCTGCTCGTCGCGGAAGCATCCCAGCATGGCAGAGGTTACCGCCGCCGAATGCTGCTTCTCCACGCCTCGCATCATCATGCAGAGGTGCCGGGCTTCGATCACCACACCTACGCCTTGCGGCTTAATCGCTTTCTGAATGGTCTCGGCGATCTGGGTAGTGAGTCGCTCCTGAATTTGCAAGCGGCGCGAGAACAAATCGACGAGCCGCGGAATCTTACTCAATCCCACCACTTTGCCATTCGGAATGTAAGCGACATGCACCTTGCCGATAAACGGCAGCATGTGGTGCTCGCAAAGACTGAACATCTCGATGTCTTTGACGATGACCATCTGGTCATAAGTCACCGTAAAGAGAGCGTCGTTCAACAGCTCTTCGGGGTCCTGCTGATAGCCGCGGGTCAGGTCTTTATAGGCTTTATGCACGCGCTCCGGCGTGCGCACCAGCCCTTCGCGTTCGGGATCTTCTCCCAACCGCACAATCATCTCGCGAACTAATTCTTCGAAACTTGCACTGGTTAAACTCGGCGTCTCCAAAGTTTGCGCCATTACCAAATCCTTTCGGTGCCGCCTGCGAACTCGAAGGAATTCATCATGGTCTCTTCAATCCGCACCTTTTCAAGATGCGCGTAAGTAAAGCCGCGCTGCAATATTTCGTGGATCGTAGTCGACAGGTTCTCGGTGCTGGGAATTTCACGCGCGAACTCTGGCAGCGTGTTGAGGTTTTGCAGGTCGAGGCGTTCGAGAATTTGCGCCTGCACAAAGCCGTCCAGATCAACCAGATTGCAGACCATTCCCGTCGATTGGTCCACCTGTCCACTGACCGTGACTTCGAGCATGTAGTTATGCCCGTGCCCATACGGATTATTACACTTGCCGTAGATGGCAACGTTCTCCTCCGCCGACAACGCCCCGTTATGCAGGCGATGCGATGCCGAGAACATGTAGCGGCGTGTCAGGTATGTCTTCATGCCTCTCCGTAGAAATCGACAAACAGCGCGGGGGTTTCATAGACGCGGACCCGATGCAGCTTCGCGGCCTTCAGCTTGGACTCCAACCGGTTCCAGATCACAATGGCGAGATTTTCCGTCGTCGGAATTTTCTCTAAAAACTCCGGCACTTCCTTGTTTAAGAAGCGGTGATCCATCACATCCAGAACTTCGCGCGTCATCACGTCTTTTAGCTGCTTCAGGTCTACGACAAATCCAGATGCCGGATCAACCTCGCCCTTCACCGTGACTTCGAGCGTGTAGTTGTGCCCATGTCCGTTGGGATTGTTGCACTTGCCGAAGACGCGCTGGTTCTCCTCCGGCGTGAACGCAGGGTTGTGATAGTAGTGCGACGCGGCGAACTCGGCCTTGCGGGTCAGGTAAATCATAGTTGTGAGGTTGCAATGTCTTCCGATTCACCAACGGGCGCTTCGAGTTGTGCTGTCCCTCCGTAATAGCGCCCCTTCCAGCTTACCTTGCCACTGTCATGAAAGAGTGGCGAACGTAGCAAAAGATACGAAAAAACCGGAAGGCCGAAAATTGAAAACAGATTTGCCTCCCAGGAAAAATGTGCCCGCCGGATTCTCTTGAGGAATAAACCGTAAAGTAGGGCCGCAACCGCGAAGGCGAATGCGCTGAGATAAGTCCGCCCGCGGACCGCCTCCACCACGCTGAGAATGGCGCCCCCTGCGATCAGCAGGAATTCAAGTCGCCGCAAGTTCGCCAGTCTCACTGTCGCGGGAAAAAGCAGCGCCAGGTTCTTTGTCCAGCCATCGCGAATCTCTTCAAAGCTCCGGTACATGCGAGCGCTTACCGCATCCGGCGCGTAGCGAAAGAAGATCTTCCGGCCCGAAGCTTTCACCGCTCGCGCCATGGCGACATCTTCCAGAAGAGTCGTAGCCACAGAGCCAAATCCGCCTACCGCGTCGTACGCCTCGCGAGTAACTAACATGTACTGTCCGTTAGCCGCAGCCGCGGGAGATCGCGGATCACTCACCTCCGCCGGACGAAACTTCGCAGCCAGCTCCGCAAACACCACCGGCATGACCGCCTTCTCCCAGAAAGTGACGACTTTCTGTTGCGGAGAATAGGAAAGCAATTCTGCCTTCAGGCCGTTAGCTTCAGCCACCGCACGTTCTAAAGACCCGGGGAGATGAATCGTGTCGGCGTCGGTAAATAACAACCACGTCCCACGTGCCGCGGCCGCCCCAGCTACCACTGCGTTGACTTTCCCGCTCCAGCCCGCAGGCAACGGCTCGGGATGAATCACCCGAACCCCAAATGATTGCGCGATCTTAAGCGTCCGGTCAGTGGATCCGTCATCCACCACAATAATTTCGAAGGTCACGCCGGTCTGCGAGATCAAAGACTCCAGGCAAGCCCCCAGGCTAGGCTCTTCATCACGCGCCGGGACGATGATCGAAACCTGCACAGATCCCGGCAATGTGGTTCCCGCTGCCATAGGCCGAATTAGGTATTATAAATGCGTGCGACGCGCGTGGTTCTTAGCGGCAGCGACTCTCTTCCTTACGGCTTGCGACAGTGGATCCAAGCCTCCGCGTATCGGCACCGTCGCCCCCGATTTCACCGTGCAGGATTCCGACCGCAAGGTCGCACTCAACGACTTTCGCGGCAAGGTGGTCGTGCTGAATTTCTGGGCCACCTGGTGCATGCCCTGTATTGAAGAGATTCCCTCGCTGGTGCAGATGCAGCAACGACTCAAGGATCGCGGCGTGACGGTCGTAGCCGTTAGCATCGACCATGATGGCGAAGCCTACCAACGATTTCTGCACGACCACAACATCTCATTGCTCACCGTGCGCGACGAAAAACAGAGCAGCAGCAATCTGTACGGCACCTTCAAATTTCCCGAGACTTATGTGATCGACCGCAACGGCATCATGCGCCGCAAATTTATCGGCCCGGTTGACTGGTCTCAGCCCGAGGTCGTCGACTTTCTCAGCAAGCTATAACGGTTGCCAGCGGGACGCGCCTCCTGTAAGGTACCTCGTCGGTGCGTCACCGCCGAACCCGTCATGCTCACCGTCCCTGATCTCGGGTCCCAAGTCATTCCCCGCCTGACGCGGCGGCTAGTTCCCTTCCTCTTCGTTCTCTACATCATCGCCTACCTCGACCGCATCAACGTCGGCTTCGCCGCATTGCAGATGCAGCAGCAACTGCATTTCAACGACGCTGTTTACGGCCTTGGCGCCGGGATGTTTTTCGCCGGATACCTTTTCTTCCAGCTTCCCAGCAATTTAATTCTCAACAAAGTCGGGGCTCGCCGCTGGATCTGCTTTCTCATGGTCGTGTGGGGATTCATCTCCTGTGGCATGGTTTTCGTCACCAGCGTAAAGAGTTTCTACGCACTACGCTTCTGCCTCGGCTTGGCCGAAGCGGGGTTTTTTCCCGGGGTGATCCTCTACCTGAGGAACTGGTTTCCCGCCAATGTCCGCGCGCGAACGGTAGCTCTGTTCATGACCGCCGCACCTTTAGCCGGAGTAGTCGGTGGCCCCGTCTCGGGCGCTTTGCTCACCCTGCACAATCGTGGCGGACTTGCCGGATGGCAGTGGCTTTTTCTCGTCGAGGGATTGCCCGCCATCCTCATGGGAGCGATCGTCGTTTTCTATCTGACGGACACCCCGGCCAAGGCCGAATGGCTCTCCGTCGATCAGCGCCAGTGGTTGATCGATACCCTGGAGCTCGAGCGGCAGAACACTACGACATCTGGCTACGTCACTGCCGGGGCAGCTCTGAGTAGCGGACGAGTCTGGATGCTCACCTTCATGTACTTCGGCATGAACACCTGCACCTACGGGATAAGTCTTTGGCTCCCCACGGTAATCCATAGCCTCTCCGGAGTGAGTAGCGTGGTGATCGGGTTTCTATCGGCCATCCCCTACATCGCCGCTGCGATTGCCATGGTGATCGTCGGATACCACTCCGACCGGACTCGAGAGCGGCGCTGGCACGCCGCCATCCCTGCGTTCGTGGCTATGGCGGGTCTGCTCGCGGCCGCGTACTCGCATTCTGTCGTACCTATGATCGCCGCCATCAGTATTGCCTACTTGGCCGAGTTCTCCATGATGGGCCCGTTCTGGTCGATTCCCACCACCTTCCTGGCTGGCACTGGGGCCGCCGCTGGCATCGCCCTGATCAACTCTATTGGCAATCTGGGAGGTTTCTTTGGCCCCTACATCATCGGTCTGGTACGCAACCAATCGGGCTCATTTAAAGGAGGCCTGATGGTGGTCGCTGCCGCCATGGCTTTTGCCGGATGTATCGCCTCAGTCATCAAACTAGACCCACCCCCGTCCCGATAACCCATTGTGTACTAGTCATTTACCCGCTTTCGTGTCGATTTACATCTAAAGTAGTAGCCCAATTCGGGAGTCGCGCAACTTCGTCGCTGGGCAGGGGTTATTAATTTTAGAAGTTGATAGGTTCCGGCTGCCCCCGAACCGGCACCTATAGAGATTTGCCGAGCAGGCAATCTCAAGGAGAGGGCCATGAAGTTATTTCGGCGAGTTCTAGTAGCGACTTCGCTATTTGCTGCGCTTACCGCCGCCTCGTTGCGGGCGCAAGATCAAGAGGAAGTGTCAGGGCCGGGCCCCGCACCCAACCAGACCCAGAACCAAAATCAAAATAATGATTCGGCGCAGGACCCTCCGGGGCGCGCCGCCCGTCTGCAATACATTCAAGGTTCGGTTTCCGTACAGCCCGGCGGTACCGGAGACTGGGTAGAAGGCGCGTTGAACCGCCCGTTGACCAACGCTGACAACATTTGGACCGACAAGAGCGCCCGCACCGAATTAAACGTCGGCAGCGGCATTCTTCGCCTGAATTCCGAGTCAAGTCTCACGCTCACCAACGTGGGCGACAACAGCGTGCAGGTGCAGTTGCACCAGGGCACGTTGAATCTGCGCGTGCGCAAACTCTACGACGGCGAAATCTATGAAGTGGATACGCCGAACATGGCGTTCACCGTGCAGAAGTCAGGTGAATATCGCTTCGATGTGAATCCCGATGGCGATGCCAGCTTCGTTACCGTTTTTAAAGGACAAGGCGACGCCACCGGAGAAGGCCCGGCGGTGCACGTGAAAGATCACGAGCGCGCCCGTTTCCACGAAGGCCAGTCGCTGGCGCATGAATTTTCGCCCGCGCCCGGCTACGATGGCTTCGATGACTGGTGCCGCGTGCGCGACAAGCGCGAGGGCACGGTGTCCGCGCAGTATGTCGCGCCCGATGTCGTAGGCTACGAAGACCTCGACGAATACGGAACCTGGACGGAAGTGCCGGAATACGGCCACATCTGGCGTCCACGCGTTTCTGTGGGCTGGGCCCCTTACCGCGAAGGCCACTGGGCCTATATCGGACTCTGGGGATGGACCTGGGTTGACGACTCGCCCTGGGGCTATGCTCCGTTCCACTACGGCCGCTGGGTCAACTACGACGGATATTGGGGATGGGCCCCAGGCCCGCGCTACATCCGTCCCGTCTACGCTCCTGCATTAGTCACATGGTTTGGCGGCGCTGGCTGGGGAGTCGGCCTAGGCTTCGGTGGTGGCTATGGCTACGGATGGTGCCCGCTTGGTTGGGGAGAGCCGTACCGCCCCTGGTACCACTACAGCCGCGGATATTTCGGCCGCGTGAACTACAGCAATACGCGCATCACCAACGTCTACAACTATTACGGACGCAACGACAATAATTTCCGCTATGCCAACATGCGCTATGCAGGTGGCAGGACCGCGGCTTCACGCGAATCGATTATCGGATCGCGACCGATTGGCCGCTCGTTCGTTAACGTTCCGGAACGCAACTTCCAGAACTCACACTTGGGCGGACGTTTGGACATCGCGCCGGATCGAAGCAGCCGGCTCGGTGTCAACGCTGGACGAGCTGCCGCAGTGCCTCCGCAACGTGCGTTCTCGCGGCCAGTGGCTTCGAGAATGTCGGCGCCTGGACGTAGCGAACGCGCCGATGTCAATCGCGGCGGGGCATTCAACAACCGCTCACAAGGCGGACAAGCCAACGGTCGATTCGTCCCCCGTCCGGGAGCCACCAACCCGAACGCAGGTCAAGCCCGCGGCAACGATCGCAACGGTGGCTTCAATGGTCGGAACGACACTCGTCAGACCGGACAGAACGAAGCCCGCAACAACCGCAGCTTTGTTCCCCGTCCCGGCGCAAATGCACCAGGCGCGAACCAAGCGCGTACTGCCAACACGGCTCGTACTCCTAACAATGCATCAGAACCGAACCGTGGCTTCCAGGGACAGCGTAACGAATCTGGCAACAACCAGGCGGCGCGCTCTAACTCGGGAAACAACAACATTCCGCGGCCGACTGCTGGCGTGCGCAGCGAACGTAGTGACATGCAACGATCGGAAAGCCCGCGCAGCAACGAATCGGTACGCTCTGCGCCCGCGCAAAACAATCGTGGAGCAGAACGTTCCGCACCCCGTCCCACCGAAAATGGCGGCGCCCGCAATGCGGAACGCCAAAGCGGTGGACAGCGGAACTCTGGCCGTCCGGACGGCGGGCACTCTTTCATGAGTGTCCCGCGTCCGAGTGGGCAGGTGCGCTCGGCGTCGAGCTACTACGGGTCTAGCGCGCAGACGCGTGGCGAAAGCGGCGCTCGCAGCTACGGCGGCAATTCGCGCGAATCTTATGGATCGGCGCGAAGCAGCGGTTCGTATTCTGCGAGCAATCGCTCCTACGGACAGTCCAACCGCTCGTACTCGCAACCGTCGCGGTCTTATTCGTCGGCGGGACAGAGATCGTACAGCCAGCCCTCGTACTCGCAACGCTCGATGGGATCTTCTGGTGGTGGCGGACGCTACAGCGCCCCATCGGGTGGCGGAGGACGTCAATCCGGTGGCGGTTCGTTCCACGGATCGTCAGGCGGAGGCGGTGGTGGCGGAGCCCGCTCGAGCGGCGGCGGTCGTCGCTGACGCTAAACAATCGTACAAAAGATAACGCCGCCCGAAAGGGCGGCGTTTTTATTTTTGTAGAGGCGTTGCTCTGCAACGTCTCGCATCATCACGGACTACGCTTCCACTTCCTCCGCCACTTCGCTGTCCTTCTTCTTGACGCGCACCACGGTGATCTTGGTGAATCCTTCTTCAAAAGTCGGAGGCTTCAACTTCGCCGACAGCCGCTTCACCACATCTTCGGCCACCACCCGCGTCCGCTTCTGATTGCGTTCCAGACACAGCTCTAACGGCACATCGAAATAAACCGCCTGCACGTCGTACTGGAAATCCTTCGCCAGCTTGATCCAGCCATGACGCTCTTGCGGCGTCAAATTGGTCGCATCCACATAGTTCAACGGACGCCGTGCGATCAACCGAGCCTTCAACATCGAACGCAGATTAGAAAATACTAAATCCTGGAAACGCTGTTCGTTCACGTCGTCAAATAACAGCGACCGCAGCAGATCGCTCGATAGCGCCGTGATCTTATGTCGCTTGAACCATGAGCTCTTGCCGGATCCCGGTAGGCCAATCGCCAGAATCACCGTCCCTTTGGGTGCGCGAGCCGCAGGCGCAGCAACCGGTGCTTCTGCCACGGGAGCCTCAGCCTCAACAGGCACGGTTTCAGCCGCTACTGGAGTTCGTGCACCACCGCGGCCACGTCCGCGCCCACCGCGGCCGCGCCGCCGGCGTGCAGCGGGACGAGCAGCCGCGTCATCCCCGGACGACGCAGGAGCCTCCGCAGCCGCCTCAGGTTCCGAGGCCTCAACCGCGGGCTCTTCGTGACTGGCTTCTTCAACGGGTGAAGCATGGGTTTCAGGGGTGTTATCGGTGTCGTAATACGCGGGTTGTAATGGCGCGGGGCCGGGCTCGGCTTTCGCGTCGCCCGTCTTCTTTTTACTGCGCTTCAAACGGTCACTCATCCACTTGCGCATGCTTGGCTTTTAACACACCGGAAGGTCTAGGGGCAATGTGGAGAACGACAGACGAACCATGCCTGCCAGCGCAGGCCTCGCGAATCCAAATTGTGCGTAAAGATTTGCCAGGAAAAATTAACCGAGACTGAACAATTAGAGCCGCCTCATGTCGCGATCTCTATTCCGTTCAAATCACAGGCTTATGCAATAGGTAGCCAATTACCTGTGTCCCCAATCTTGGAACTTCGGTTTCCTCTTCGAGGCTTATGTTCTGTTTTAATCCCGCCGAAGTTCTAGGAATGCGACTTCTTCACAGATTCCAAGTCTGCCTGATTTTTGGGAGTTTGTTCTGGATTGCGGGCTGTGGGTCGGGTCACACCGCTTCCGACTCAGGCACGTCCGGCACACCCGATAAGATCGAAGTCGCCAGTCTCGCAACTTCAGGAGACAACGTAACCTCCATCGGTGAGACCGAACAGCTCTCTGCTCAAGCCGTCTGGCCAAATGGTGATACGACGAACATCAGTGCTCAGGCTCATTGGAGTTCTTCCAACATCGCCGTCGCCACCGTCAGCAGCACCGGGCTTGTAACCATCATCGGCGTAGGCACGGCAACCATTACCGCGACCTACAATGGCGAGTCGGCTTCCGTGGTGGTCACCGGCAGCGCCGCCGAAGTCCACTCCCTTGTCATCTCACCCGCCACAAGTTCTTTGCCGCTGGGAAAGACCCAGCAACTTATAGCCACCGGCACTTATTCCGACGGAACGACACGCAATGCCACGTCCCACGTCACCTGGACCGTAGGTTCGTCCGACGTAATTGCCATGGACACGAGCGGAGTGGCTCACTCCGTCACCCGCGGGACGTCCACTGTGACTGCGGCCGTGGGCTCAGTGGTAGCTCACGCCAACGTGACGGTGGGAGCGCCAGTAATTGCGTCGGTCGCCATCACGCCTAATCCCGCGATGATTCCACTGGGCGCAAATGTGCAATTTACCGCCACCGCGACCTACAGCGATGGCACCACCGCCGACATTAGTAGCTCCTTCATGTGGAACGCGGCACCAGCAAATATCGTCACCATCAATGCGGCGGGTCTGGCGCACGGTGTGGGGAGGGGTGCGTTTACGGTCAGCGGAACCTCCGGCGATGACATCACCGATCTAACTGGAGTTGTTTCCGATCCGGTCGCACAGCACATTCTGGTCGACCCAAATTCTGCCTCCGTTCCGCGAAGTGCGAACCAACCTTTCCGGGCACGGGCAGTTCTGTCGGACGGCTCGTCACGAGATATTTCTTCGGCAATAACATGGCAGTCGTCCAACCCTTCCGTGGCCACGGTAAACAGTTCCGGAATCGCAACCGCAGTCGCTCCAGGCGTGACCCAAATCACGGGCAGCTACTTGAACTCGCCTTCCGCACACTCCACCGGAGCGGTGCGAAGCGCGGTCGTTCTCAGCACGCCGAGCATCGGCCAGACATTTTCTTCTTCGGCCCCGATGACAGTCCTCAGCACAACTGTCTCCAGCCTGAACATTAATGCTCTTGCGACCAGCATCGCCAAAGGCACCACCGTGCCCTTCACCGCCATCGCTACTCTTTCCGATGGCACCTCACGAGACGTAACTTCAGACTGCGCGTGGACTTCCTCTGTACCGACCGTCGCCGCCGTGTCATCCGCCGGCGTGGCCAGCGGAATTATTCCGGGCGCCTCCACCATCACCGGCAGTTACGGCGGACAAAATGCCTCAGTCATTTTCACGGTAACTCCGGCCACGCTGGTTTCGATCCTGGTTATGCCGGCCAACCCGACGATTGCCGTCGGAGGGGCGCTACAAGTTCATGCCATCGGAACTTTCAGTGATGGAACCACGCAGGATGTCAGTGACATTCTGACC
This sequence comes from Terriglobales bacterium, assembly GCA_036271375.1. GTDB lineage: Bacteria > Acidobacteriota > Terriglobia > Terriglobales > Acidobacteriaceae > DATBAT01. The sequence continues at coordinate 37,100 of DATBAT010000271.1, read as the reverse complement.
TACGCCAGTTCCGACACCACCGTCGCAACCGTGAACAACGACGGAATGATTCAGGCGTTGATTCCGGGCACAATCACCATCGCCGCCTCCCAAGGCTCGGCGTTCGTCTCCTTCCCCATCACCATTACCAGCGCCATCGTCCTCGGTCTCGACGTCAGTGCGGTCGCAGCCAGCATCGCGAAAGGCACCGATCTACAGTTCACCGCATCCGCATCGTTGTCCGACGGCACCACGCAAGACGTCACTCATTCCGCCGTCTGGAGTTCCTCGGCCTCCGGCATCGCCTCCATCGACGCCACTGGAATAGCCAGCGCCCTAGTCATCGGCAACACCACCATCACCGCCCAGTACGGCGGCCAAAGCGGTTCCGCGAGCCTCGCAGTCAACGCAGCAACTCTCAACGCAATCGTCGTCACCCCCGCGCATCCCACCATTCCGGTCGGAGGCACTCTACAACTCGAAGCCGACGGAGCTTTCAGTGACGGCAGCCAGCAAGACCTCACGAGTTCGCTGATTTACATGACCTCCGATCCAACCATCGCCACCGTGTCGAGCGATGGAAGAGTTCACTTCGTCGCTCCCGGCACCGTGACCATCACCGTCAAGCAGGGCTCGGTGACCAGGACATTCCAGGTAACCGCTTCTCCCGCCACCGTCACCGGCCTCAACTTGAATGGACCGTCCTCCACCATCGCTAAGGGAACCTCCGCGCAGTTCACGGCCACGGCATTACTATCCGACAGCACCATGATCGATGTGACCAATTCCGCGTTGTGGACGACCGGATCAGCCACCATTGCCACCATCGACAATTCGGGACTTGCAACCGCCGTCACCCCGGGAGCGGTCACCGTCTCCGCCATGTACGGCGGCCAAAGCGCCTCGGCGAACCTGACGGTGAACACCGCCAACCTCACTTCGATTGGCATCACTCCCCTGCTCCCATTTCTCACCAGCGGAGGCACGCTCCAACTCCACGCCACCGGTCATTTCAGCGATGGCAGCACGCAGGATGTAACTGACGCGCTTACCTACGCGAGTTCCAATCCGGCGGTCGTCACCGTCTCGAGCGACGGCATCTTGCATTTCGTCGCGCCTGGGACCGCAACCATCACCGTCTCCCGTGGCGGAGTAAGTTTCTCGTTCCTGGTCACTTCGAGCGGCGCCACCGTGACTACACTTACCGTCACCCCCGCAGTACGGAGCGTCGCGAAAGGATTAACCACACAATTCACAGCCAGCGCCGTGCTCTCCGATAGCAGTACGCAGGACGTAACCACTTCCGCGGTGTGGAACTCGTCCGCGCAAAGCGTGGCGACCGTTAACTCATCCGGCTTGGCCGGCGGCGTGACGCAAGGGACTTCCAGCATCACCGCCCAGTATGGCGGACAGACCGGCGCCGCCGGACTCACCGTCACATCTCCCACGCTGGTCTCGGTCGCCGTTGGTCCGCCCAGCCTCTCGATTCCTCTGGGAACCGCGCAGCAATTGACCGCCACCGCCATTTACAGCGATGGCAGCACCGGCGACATCACCAACTTTGTAACTTGGAGCAGTTCGCCCACGGGAGTCGCCACCATCGACGCCTCTGGAATGGCCCACGGTATCTCGAAAGCCGCCTTCACCGCGACCGCGACTTCAGGAGCGCAAAATGGCCACCTCACCGGCGCAGTCGTCGATCCCATCGCTTCACAGATTCAAATCAATCCCGCGTCGACTTCGATTGCAAGAGGTTCGACGCACAGCTTCCACGCCAGCGCGGTCATGTCCGACGGCAGCGTGCAGGATGTGACGGCGTCGACCACCTGGCAATCGGCCGACACGTCTATCGCCACCATCGACAACACCGGAGTCGCCACCGCCTTCGCCATCGGCACCACCCAGGTTTCCGGCAGCTACCAGGGGCTGACGTCTTCCGCATCCGTCGTCGTCACCAACGCTACGGTGTCGAGCCTCAGCGTGACCCCGCCCGCACCCAGCATCGCCAAAGGCACGACGCAGCAATTTTCCGCCATCGCGTCACTCTCCGACGGCAGCACGCAAAACATAACCACATCAACCGCGTGGAGTTCCTCAGCCTTGAGCGTCGCCACCATCAACACCTCAGGACTTGCAACAGCATCAGCCGCCGGCAGCAGCACCGTCACCGGACAATACGGCGGAAGAAGCGCAACCGCGAATCTCACCGTCACCACCGCGACCCTGGCCTCGATCACCATCTCGCCATCGAATCCCAGCGTGCCTAGTGGAGGCACGCTGCAACTGCACGCCACCGGCACCTTCAGCGACAGCACCATCCAGGACGTCACTAATTCGCTGACCTACCTAAGCAGCGTTCCTCTGACGGCAACCGTCACTTCCGACGGAGTTATCCACGCCGGCATTCCCGGAACCACCACTATCACCGCATCGAAGGGAACTGCGTCGAAATCTTTCGTGGTTACCATCACCAACGCGACTCTGGGAGCGATCACCATCACGCCCGCTTCGGCCACGCTGGTTGCCGGAAGCAATCGGCAGTTCACCGCGACTGGACAATACAGCGACGGCAGCAGCGACGATCTCACCTCTACGGTCAACTGGACTTCCAGTTCGCCCTCGGTAGCGTCGATCGATTCACAAGGCAAGGCCGCGGCGGCAGGGGCGGGCACGACGGTCATCACCGCTACCAGTGGAAGCACGACGGGCACTACAGACCTCACCGTCACACCCGCAACCGTGACTGCAATCACGGTCAGCCCTTCCACGGCTTCCATCGCCGCAGGACAACAACAGGCTTTCACCGCAACCGCGACGTTGAGCGACACCACTTCGCAGGATGTCACCACCTCCACCCATTGGGCGGTCGCCAATTCGGCAACGGCGACGATCAGCAACGATCCCGCTTCGTCTGGGGTAGCAACAGGCGTCGCCGCGGGCACAACGCAGGTGACGGCGGCATTGGGCGGAATAAACGGAACAGCCTCTTTGACGGTGAGCGCGGCAACACTGGTCAGCCTTGCCATCACTCCGTTGAACACCAGCGTCGCGATTGGTGTTCCCGCCGATCTCACGGCTATTGGCACTTATAGTGACGGCAGCACGGTTGACCTCACCGACGTCGCGCACTGGACAAATTCCAACGGAGGAATTCTGTCGGTTCTGGGCGGAATCATCACACCCATTTCGGTCGGCACCAGCGGCGTTACAGCCACGGTGGGGGGTCAAAATGCTTCAACTAATGTCACGGTAACCGCCGCTACCCTGGGATCGATAGCGATCACTCCCTCCTCACTGAATCTTCCGGTCGGACTCAGCGCGCCGCTCACCGCAATTGGCTCCTTCAGCAACAGCAGCACGCAGGATGTCACGCCAACCGTGCATTGGACATCGTCACCGGCGTCTGTCGCCACCGTCAGCAACTCGGGAGTAGTGCAGGGCGCGTCTCCAGGATCGAGCATCATCACGGCTACGCTTGGCACAGTCTCTCAAACGCTCAACATGACGGTAAGTTCGGCCTCGCTGCAAAGCATCGCCGTCACCGCGCCACAAACCTCGTTTGCTTTAGGGTCGAATGTTCAACTCACCGCCACCGGCACCTACAGCGACTCGTCAACTCAGAACCTCACTAACATCGCGCAATGGAGCAGCAGTGCGCCCGCAGTGGGTACGGTAAATTCCTCGGGGCTTGCCAGCGGCGTAACTGCTGGGTCCCTCACCGCCAACGCAACCTCGCAAGGTGTGACCGGGGGACTGCCTATGACCACTGCCGCGGTCACTCTGGTATCGATCACCGTCACTCCTTCGGGATCGCTGCTGCATACGCTGGGCCATCAACTGACCGCAACCGGACACTACAGCGACGGCAGCACGCAGGTGCTCACAACCGGAGTTCACTGGTCAGTCTCCAACGGCTTGCTCACCACTATCACCCAGGGTGGAAATTTGTTCCCTCTCGGACTCGGCACCTTCACGGTGCATGCCACCGTTGGCGCGATCGATGGTCAAGCCGTGATTACGCTCATCTAGCAGCGTCAGTTCGGTGGGGGCATTCGTGTCCCCGCGAATTTTGCATTGTCGACATCACTATTTCGCCTCGCGCTGAATCCCGCCACATTGCCGCCGCATCGATTCACCTGTTAAGATTTTTATTCCCACTAAACGGAAATATCCATTCTGATCTGTCTTCACTAAATCACTCGGAGGCTACATGGCGGTTAAAGTAGGCATTAACGGTTTCGGACGCATCGGGCGCAACGTTTTGCGCGCATCCCTCAACGATCCCAATCTCGAGTTCGTTGCGGTCAACGATCTTACCGATCCCAAAACCCTGGCCCACCTTCTAAAATACGACTCGGTCCTCGGCAACCTGGACCACGAAGTCACCGCCGGCGCCGACAGCATCACCATCGCCGGCAAGACGATTAAGGTCTTCGCGGAAAAAGATCCCGCCAAGCTGCCCTGGGGCAGCGTAGGCGCGCAGGTCGTCGTCGAATCGACGGGCCGCTTCACCGACGCCGCCGACGCGGGAAAACACAAGCGCGACACCGTCAAGAAAGTCATCATCTCGGCTCCGGCCAAGAACGAAGACATCACGCTTGTCCTGGGCGTCAATCACGACAAATACGATGGTTCCAAGCACCACATCATTTCCAACGCTTCCTGCACTACCAACTGTCTCGCGCCCATCGCGAAAGTTATCAACGACGAGTTCAAAATCGTCAGCGGCACCATGACGACCATTCACTCCTACACCAACGATCAAGTTATCCTCGACTTCCCTCACAAAGATCTGCGTCGCGCCCGCGCGGCGGCGATCAACATGATCCCCACTTCAACCGGCGCAGCCAAGGCATTGAAACTCGTGCTGCCGGAACTCGGTGGCAAGCTCGACGGATTTTCCATGCGTGTCCCCACGCCCAATGTTTCGGTTGTCGACCTGGTCGCATGGGTGGAAAAGAAAACGACTCGCGAGGAAGTCAACGCCGCTCTTAAAAAGGCCTCTGAATCCGGCCCGCTGAAGGGTTATCTCGGTTACGAAACGCAGGAACTGGTTTCCTCCGACTTCAAGGGCGACCCGCGCTCGTCCATCGTCGATTCGCCCATGACCCTGGTAGTCGGCGGCAACTGTGTGAAAGTCATCTCCTGGTACGACAACGAATGGGGATACTCCAACCGCGTCCGCGACCTGATCACCTTCATGGCAGGCAAAGGCCTGTAAAAAGAAACTCCGGTAGAGACGCAGCTCCGCTGCGTCTCTTTTTCCACCAGTCGAGGTCTAAGCCACTCATGTCCAAGCTTTCCATTCGCGATCTTCCGCTTAACGACCATCGCGTCTTCATGCGGGTGGACTTTAATGTTCCGCTCGAAGACGGCCGTGTCATGGACGACACTCGCATCCGCGAGACCCTACCCAGCATTGAATATGCGTTGCGCCACGGCGCTCGCCTGATTCTGGCGTCGCATCTGGGAAGGCCCAAAGGCAAACCCAATCCGATGATGAGTCTTAAGCCCGTCGCTGAGCGCCTCCGCATGATGCTGGACAAAGATTTGTCGCGCGGTGAGAACGTTGGGTTCTGTCCCGTCTGCGTTGGACCGGAAGCTGTCGAGATGGCTACGCAACTGGAAAAGGGTCAGGCTCTGCTTCTTGAAAATCTTCGCTTCCATTCGGAAGAAGAAGCCAACGACGAAAAATTCGCCAAGCAGCTGGGAAGCCTGGCTGAGTTCTACGTGAACGACGCTTTCGGCACCGCCCACCGGGCACACGCTTCTACTGTCGGAATTACAAAGTTCGTGCAGAAATCCGCCGCCGGCTTGCTCATGGAAAAAGAACTCCAGTACATGGGCAAGGCGTTGCAGCATCCCGAGCAGCCGTTTGTCGCAATTCTCGGCGGCGCAAAGGTAAGCGACAAGATTGAAGTTATCAAAAACCTCATGCCTAAAGTCGATGCGCTGATCATCGGCGGCGGCATGGCCTACACCTTCCTCAAAGCCCAAGGACATGAGGTTGGCAAATCATTAGTCGAGGCCGACAAGGTCGAGTTGGCAAAGCAACTACTGGAAGAAGCCAAAAAACGTGGCCTGAAATTTCTGTTGCCCGTCGACCACATTGCCGCTGAAAAGATTGACGCTGCCGCCAAAACCCAAGTGATAAAAGCCGGCCAACCTATTCCCTCCAATTTAATGGCGCTTGATATCGGCCCCGAATCCATCGAGCTATTCACCGAAGAAGTTTCCACCGCACGCACAATTATCTGGAATGGACCCATGGGAGTGTTCGAAGTAGCTCCCTTTTCCAAAGGCACGTTCAAGCTGGCGCAAGCCGTAGCCGACAACGGCGGCGCAATTTCAATCGTAGGCGGCGGTGATTCCGTTTCAGCTGTCCGCCAGGCCGGAGTGGCCGACAAGATTACCCACATCTCCACCGGCGGCGGAGCTTCATTAGAATTTCTGGAAGGCAAGAAGCTTCCCGGCGTGGAAGCGTTGACCAATAAATAGCAGTCAGCCAAACACGATCTATGAATCCGCCCAGCTAAATGCCAAGTGCTAATCGCTAATTGCTGGTTTTGATATAGAACAGCACCCCGGCCTCAAAGGAATGAATGCTAAGTGCTGAATGCTGAGTGCTCACCTCGAATGCCGAGCACCACCAAGGAGCCTACCCATGCCCCGCACCAAACTGATGGCCGCCAACTGGAAGATGTTCAAGAACGCCGAAAAGGCGTGTGATTTTCTGACTGCTCTGTTGCCCCTGGTACAAGGCCACACTCGCGACCAGATTGTGGTCTGCCCGCCGTACTTATGTATTCCGTCTTCGGTGGAAGTCGCGAAGGAATCAAACGTCGCCATCGGTGGTCAGAATATGCACTGGGAAAAAGAAGGCGCCTTCACCGGAGAGATTTCGGCAGACATGCTGCTCTCGGCGGGTTGCACCCACGTCATCATCGGCCACTCCGAACGGCGCCAGTATTTCTGCGAGACCGACGACACGGTGAACCTGAAGCTGAAATCCGCCCTCGAAGCCGGACTGGTTCCCATCGTCTGCGTCGGTGAGGTGCTGGAAGAACGCGAAGCCGGGCTGACTGAAGACGTCCTCCGCCGCCAGTGCCTGCGCGCCTTCAACGCCATCTCCGGCAAGAAGGCCCATAAACTAGTTGTCGCTTACGAGCCGGTATGGGCGATCGGCACCGGCAAAACCGCGACTCCCGACATGGCCGCCGATGCCCACGCTTTCATTCGCAACGAAGCTGCAAAAGCCTTTGGCGATGAATTGGCCGAGAATCTGCGCATCCTCTACGGCGGCTCCGTAAAACCCGAGAACGTGAAGTCATTAATGGCACAGGAAGAAATTGACGGCGCGCTAGTAGGCGGTGCCAGTCTGGATCCAAAATCCTTCACTGCAATCATCAAGTACTAAAGCCCAATAAATCCTCGTGTAGAGACGTAGCTCCGCTACGTCTCCGCAGCAGCACGAGGCCTACTCCGCCACCATCGGCAATACCACGCTCGATGCCGCGTCCTTCGACCGGTAAACCTTCTGCGTGGCCTTCACATAATCCGCGTCGCTTGCCTTATAAATATTCTCCACAAACTTCTGTGGATTGCGGTCATACAAAGGAAACCAAGTACTCTGCACTTGCACCATGATGCGGTGCCCCTTCAAAAAGGCATGATTGTTGGGATGCAAATCCACTTTGAACTCGGTGACCTTCCCCGGCGTGATCGCCTCAGGCTTCTCCAGTCCATTGCGAAAACGCCCGCGCAAAACATCGTCGGCAACAATTAGCTCGTAGCCATTTAGCACCGGGCCCGCGCCTTTGGATTTTTCTTCATCGGTTACGGTCTGATAGTCGTCGGGATACACGTCAATCAACTTCACCGCCCAGTCGCTGTCGCTCCCGCTGGTTGAGGCAAATAGATCAGCCGTGATGTCGCCCGTGACTACCACATCATCCTTCAAAGATTCGGTCTGCCAGGTCAACACATCGGGTCGGTGATCCACGAATCGCTGATCCTGCAGCAGCCAGATCGGCCAGTCTTTCCCTGGATAGGTCGGCGTGATCGGCCGAGGGCGGTAAGGTACCGGATTCGCCGGATCGGAAACATAGCTATCGAAACCGTCGGCCTCGCTAGGCGCATCAAACGACAGCTTCCCAGCAGCCCGGAAATATAGCTTCTTCGAAGCGATTCCTTGTTTCGGCGGCCACTGATCGTACTTCTTCCAGGCGTTCGATCCTGTTTGGAAGGTCCACGCTTCCGCATCGGGGCGCGGTCCCCTGCTATGAAGCCAGTAAGCGAACCACGGCGCGAAAATGTTTGCCCGGTAATACTTCGCCGTCTCGCTGCCGAAATCGATGTTGCCGAGCGTGCGCCCCCCGGCGCGCATCCAGCCGCCATGGTTCCACGGTCCGGCAACAAAGTAGTTCAGGTGCTGATCGTCACTCTGCTCCAGCGTCGCATAAATGCGCGTCGGGCCCACAAAGTCTTCCTGGTCATACCATCCCGCCACGTTGAGGTTTGGCACAGTCGTGTGTTTCAGAGTGTTCGTGACGGCGTGCCGATCCCAGAATTCGTGGTTGGGATGCTCGACAAAATCGTTCCACGTAGGTAGCTTCCCGTGAAAATAGTTCTTGTCCGCGTTTGAAAGAGCGCCGAGATTTAGATACCACTCATAAGTGTCATACTTATCGAAAGCAAAATTTGTATTCTCTTCTTTCGTTGTTTCAAGCAGAGCCGAATATTCAAAGCCGTAGCTCAAACGGAACGTCCCGTTGTGGTGGAAGTCGTCGTTGACGAACATATCGTCGGGCGAAGCCTGCTCGCTCGCTGCCTTCAACGCAGGATGTGGTTCCATCAAAGCCTGGGTCACCAGCCATCCCGGATAAGAAATCCCCCAGATACCAACCTTGCCGTTGTTGTTCGGAATATTCTTCAGCAGCCAGTCGATGGTGTCGTAGGTGTCCGTTCCCTCGTCAATCGATTTCGCATCCTTCCGATCGCGCGCCGGACGCTGCATTACAAACAGCCCTTCCGACTTAAATCGCCCGCGAATATTCTGGTAGACGAAGATGTACCCGTCGGCAATGAGTTCGTCGGAACTTCCCGAAGTCAGGCCTTTCTCATCCTCGGGCACTCCATAGGGAGTTCGAACCATCAGAAATGGCAGTGGACCGGTTACGTCCTTAGGAGTGAAGATCACGGTCTGTAACCGCACCCCATCGCGCGCCGGAACCATAATTTCCTGGCGGTTGAAAAGCTGCGGCGCGTATTGCGGCTGAACGGCAGGGACCTGGGTGAGACCAAAAGAGGAGATCAAAAGGACAGCCAGAGGCAGGGTCTTCATGATCCGGGAAGTATACAAGTTGGGCGTCGTTGAGCCACGCACCTTGATCGCAAGCCTTCATCCCGGATTACTTTGTTATAATCAACCTGCCTTTTCACAGTTTTGAACCTCAGTGCGGAAGTGGTGGAACTGGCAGACACACCATCTTGAGGGGGTGGCGCCGCAAGGCGTGGGGGTTCAAATCCCCCCTTCCGCACCAATAAACATCATGATCATACTTCTCACTACAGTCCACATCGTCGTTTGCTTGTTCCTCATCATTGTCGTTCTCCTGCAGAGCGGCAAGAGCGGCGACATTGCCGCGGCGTTCGGCGGACAAGGCAGCCAGACCGCCTTCGGCCCGCGCGGAACCGCCACGGCTCTTTCCAAGGCCACCACTTGGTCGGCGGTGATCTTTATGCTCACCTCGATCACGTTGTCGATCATGGCCCAGCGCCGCAGCGGCCCCAGTTCGGTGCTTGAAGGTGTAAAGGCTGCGCCGACTCAAACCAAGCCGGCCGCGCCGGCTCCTGCAACTCCAGTCCAACCCAAGAAGTAAGTTGGCAGGCATGATCCACGAAATTCTCCCGGTCGGACCGTTGCGGTGCAACTGCTCCGTCATCGGTGATGAAGTCTCGCGCGAGGCCATGGTCATCGACCCGGGCGACGACATCGAAGACGTTCTCGCCATCGTCCGCAAGCACAACTTAACCGTCAAGCAAATCGTCATCACGCACGCCCACATCGACCACGTGGGCGGCGCGTCTAAGCTCCGTGCCATCACCGGTGCACCAATTCTGCTCAATCAGAACGACTACGATTTACTGAAGATGCTCGACGAACAAGCCGAGTGGATTGGAGTCTCCTCGCCGGGCAAGATTGATATCGACCAATCCGTGGCCCAGGCCGACACGATCAAAGCGGGATCGCTGAGCGCCGACGTGCTCCACACGCCGGGCCACACCGAAGGCAGCATCTGCCTCTACTTCTCCACTGAGCAAAAGCTGATCGCGGGGGACACGCTCTTCGCCGGCAGTATCGGCCGCACCGACCTCCCCGGCGGATCGATGAACAAGATCATCCGCTCTATCCATGAAAAGGTTCTCGCGCTGCCCGACGACACCGTCGTTGTTCCCGGTCATGGGCCGCTGACCACCATCGGAGAAGAGCGAGAGAGCAACCCTTTTCTACAAAATTGAACGTGCGCAAAATCAGATCGCCGCGTCCCAATACAAATGACGTGTTTTGAGATGCAGCTATAACCTACTTTTAATCAGTAACTTAACTGTCTATACACTGTGTTCCGCGTGGAACGTTTTGTAAAGTCGGGCAAATCGATCCTGAAGAGAGCCCCGGTTACAATGCATTCGTGCGAATTCTGATCTCCGCCGGAGAGGCCTCGGGCGAAATGTATGGCGCGCAGTTGATCGAGGCGTTACGCCGGCGTGATCCAGCGATCGAATTCTTTGGCGTGGGTGGAGACCGCATGCGCACAGCGGGCTGCGACAACATCGTCGATTCCAGGGATCTAGCGGTGGTCGGAATCACCGAAATCCTCGGCCATCTTCCCAAAATCTGGGGACTCTTTCACAAGCTGATCGCCGAAGCCGACAGGCGCAAACCCGACGTCGCCGTGGTCATCGATTCCCCCGCATTTAACTGGCGGGTGGCGCGCCAGATGAAGAAGCGCGGCGTGCCGGTGGTCTACTACGTCTGTCCGCAGTTCTGGGCCTGGCGGCAGGGACGCGTGAAGCTGCTCAGAAAGTATGTCGACGCAGCTCTGGTCATCTTCCCTTTCGAAGAAAAGTTCTATCGCGATCGCGGAGTGAATGCCACGTTCGTCGGGCATCCATTAGCGAACCTCGCTCGCCCACAAATCTCGCGCGAAGACTATGCACGGGCCAACCACCTGGATTACGCAAAGCATTGGATCACCGTCATGCCGGGCAGCCGACGCAAAGAGCTTCGCATGAACTTGCCGGGGATATTGGAATCGGTAACCCGGCTCGGTTCGGAATATGAGTATTTGCTTCCAGTTGCACCGACTCTGGATCGCAGTTGGATTGAAGACCTAGTGAAAAATTCCGCCATTCGGTTCGTTCCCGAAAGCCTTCCGGCACTCGCGCACTCGCGCGCTGGCATTATTGCTAGCGGAACCGCTACCGTCGAAGCTGCGTTGATGGCCTTGCCCTTCGTGATGGTCTACCGGGTAACTCCGATGACTTACTTCCTGGGAAAGCACACGGTGAAGGTTCCGCATTTCGCGATGGTCAATCTGATCGCTGGTAAGGAAGTGGTCGCAGAGCTAGTTCAGGATGACTTCACTGCAGACAATGTCGTCTCGAGACTTCAGCCGCTGCTTGCTGATGGTCCGCCCCGAGAGAAGATCGTCGCTGAACTGCAAGAAGTGAAGAGAAAGATGTCCGGCTCACTAGACGGCGGCGTGCATCCTGCTGACCGGGCAGCTGAGTTCGTGCTCGCTCTGGCAAAAGGCGAGGGCCGCTGAAAAGGGACACAGGGTTTCACCGAAGAATTCCGTGGTCAGGAAGAGGTTGAGTGCTAGTGAAACGCCTAATCTCCGCTAACCCTTGTGCTACCAGCATCTTTTAAGCCACAATCTTCATCATACTGTTTTGAGCGGAGTTTCCAGGAGACAGCCTTTAATGTTCCTTCGCACTCGGCGTGATCGTCGGGCCCTCGCTGCTTATCTTATTGTTTTCCTTACGGTTATAAGCGCTCCTTCATGGGCCGCTGACAAGATGCGGCTGCGCGTCGATCACTACCAGATCGAAGCCGAATTGGCACCGCACAGCCACAAGCTGACGGCCAAGGCTAAAGTTGAATTCACCGCGCTTGAAGACATCAGCGTCGCTACCTTCGAACTGCATAACGATCTGCGCGTCACCAAAGTGGTCGACGCCGCCAACAAGCCGCTCAACGCCGAGCGCGTCACTCAGGATTCCACCGTCCGGGTGCCACTCACCGGAGGCCTGAAGAAGGACGCTTCCACCAGCCTGACTTTTGAATACGAAGGTGAGCTTTCCTCGGGGGATGACAGCCCGGTACAGGGACTGAAACTGGCCTCGATCGACGATGAGACCAGCTATCTGCTTTACGCCGGCCGCTGGTTTCCGGTCAATGGATACGGCATCAATCGCTTCACCGCCAATATCAGTGTCACGGTTCCCGCGCACATGATTGCGATCGGCAGCGGCAAATCGACGGCTGGAACGGTCGCGGAACCTAAGAAGCCCGGTGCAGGCACGGTTCCGACCAAGACCTTCAACTTCTCCTGGGACAAGCCAAGCTTTCCCGGCACCATCATCGCCGGAGTTTTTCAGGATTACGCCAGCGACGAAGCGGGAGTCGATCTTCACGTCTACTTCAAGCCGGTTCACCAGAACATGGCCAAGACGTATGCGGAAACAGCCATTAAAGAGTTCACTTATTACGTCACGTTGTATGGCACCGCGCCTTCGACATCACTAAAAGTAGTCGAATTGCCGGACGATACCGTCCCCACGGCGTGGGCCCCGGAAATTGCAGCCATGGCGGGACGGGCAATTACCGAGCGTGTCAACTATCGCTTGCTGGCGGAGAGCATCGCCCATCAGTGGTGGGGAACCTCGGTAAGTCCCAGTTCGCGCGACGACTGGTGGCTAAACTCCGGTTTCGCGCGCTATTCGGAAGCCCGTTATATCGAGAATGCCGCCGGACCAGCCGGCCTCGAAGAAGCGGTCAAGGACATGTCGGTGGGAGCATTGGCTTACGACACCGTTCCACTTTCAAGCGCCGGAAAGATGGATGTTTTCGCGCCGGAATTCCAATCGCTGGTGACCGACAAAGGCGCAATGATTCTGCACATGCTGCGCTGGGTCGTCGGCGACCAGAAGTTCGACAAGACCATGCGCGACTTTGCAACCAAGTTCGCGGGGAAATCGGCATCGCTCGATGATTTCAAGGAAATTGCCGAGAAGAATCATGGCGACCAACTGACTTGGTTCTTTTCTCAGTGGCTCGACTCGACGGGTGCGCCTGAGTTCAAGACCAAATACACGGTCTATCGTCTCGGCAACAACAAGGGTTTCCGCGTTGTGGGTGACATCACCCAGGATCTCGATTTGTTCCGTATGCCAGTCGATTTGAAAATCGATACCGACGGAAAAACTGAGAGCAAACGTATTGAAGTTGTAGGGACAAACTCCGCATTCAACGTCGAGACTTACGGCAAGCCGCGGCGCATTCAGGTCGATCCTGACGATCACGTGCTAAAGAATTCGATGGATGTGAAGCTGCGCGCTTCCATTCAGCGTGGACAGGCAATGGTGCAGCAGGGCGATCTTGCGGGGGCATTGCTCGAATTCAATAAAGCGCTCGATGTGAGCAAAAACAGTTCGTTGGCGCACTATCGGATTGCCGAAGTATTTTTCCAGCAGCGAAATTTTCAGGCATCCGCGAATGCTTACAGAGATTCACTGAATGGCGACGGAGACCCGCGCTGGACGGAGGTCTGGAGCCACATTCAGTTAGGCAAGATCTTCGATGTCACGGGACAGAGAGAACGCGCCACTAACGAATACCGCCAGGCAGTTCAGACCAATGACAACACGCAGGGCGCGATTGAAGAAGCTCGCAGATATTTGCAGAAGGCTTACGAGCAGCCCAAGAAACCCCAGGGATAATACCGTCGTAAAGACGTAGCTCGGCTACGTCTCGGCAGAGTGCGGTGGTGCCAAAAAGACGTTGCAGAGCAACGTCTCTACACAAGCAGTGAGGATTTAGTATGCCCAGCGCATCAACGTCGCGCCCGCGGTAAAGCCCGCACCCACGGAAGCCAGCAATACCAAGTCACCCTTCTTCAGTCGTCCCTCTTCCAAAGCCGTATTCATGGCCAACGGAATAGTCCCTGCGGTGGTGTTACCGAAGCGATCGATATTGATAACCACGCTTTCCGGACGCATCGACAGTCTCTCGGCCGTTGCGGTGATAATCCGGCGGTTCGCCTGGTGCGGCAGAAATACGTCCACGTCGGCAGGCTTCAATCCGTTTCGGGTCAAAATCCGTTCGCACAGTTCCGCCATCTTGCGGACGGCGTATTTGAAAACCGCCTGCCCGTCCTGATGGACGTAGTGCATCTTCTTGTCGACCGTTTCGTGGGTGGGCGGATTCAAACTGCCCCCGCCGGGCATAAATAGAGAACACCCGCCGGAACCGTCAATCTCGTGTACGAAGTCGATGAGCCCCACTGAGTCGTCCTCGGCTGGCTCCAATATCACCGCGCCCGCCCCATCGCCGAAAAGAATGCAGGTCCCGCGATCGGTGTAATCAATGATCGACGACATCACATCCGCGCCAATTACCAGGACTTTCTTGTGGGCTCCGCTCTGGATGAACTGCGCTCCGGTTTGCAGCGCGTAAACGAACGCCGAACACGCCGCCGAGATATCGAATCCCCAGGCACCCTTGGCCCCCAGTTTGTTCTGCACCATACAGGCAGTGGAGGGAAACAGCATGTCGGGAGTGACCGTGCCAACCACGATGACTTCGATTTCACTGGCATCCACACCACGTTTCGCCAACGCCCTCTTGGCGGCTTCAACGGCCAGATCGCTGGTTGCAACGCCTTTATCGACGATATGACGCTCGCGGATGCCGACGCGGTCAACGATCCAATCGTTGGAAGTTTCGACCATTTTCTCGAGGTCAGCGTTGGTCAGAAGGCGGGGCGGAACATAGGTTCCCAAAGCGCTAATCTTGGCGCGCAACAGTTGGCTCACTCAGTATTCTCCGGGTTCGAACGTGGAACCAGTTATTGTGCCGTACCCATCAGCAATCTTCAACTCACCGGCACTCTGAATGGTTGTCGTCTAAGGCGCGTCGTCGAAGTATTTTCGGTTACCTGAGTACACCTTCGAAGCCGTGATCTTGCGTTATGGCAAACGGGCGAGAAGCGGTTCTGGACGTGGCCATCGAACCGAGATTTATGACCCAAAGTCCAATTCCAATATGGAACGTCGGGCATCTGTTCCGTTTCGGGACAGTTGGCTACTCTCACTACACACAAAACAGTATTACCTCCGGCCGGAAAAGAGATTTCACAAGTCATGCCCAAGACAGAGATCGATTTTCCTTCGCGCCCGTTCGTTTCCCTCGCGACCTTAATTGTTGGATTTCTCGTCATGACCGGCTGCGGCGGAATGTCGCAGGTGGGAAGCAACGGCAGCAACAACCCTGACAAGCCCTCCGCCAGTTCGATCAAAGTGGCGGTCACGCCGGCCGCATCAGAGCTCCGCGTCGGAGCCACCGTTCAGTTCGCCGCCGCAGTAACCAATAGCAGCAACAAGGCTGTCTCGTGGTCGGTCAACGGAATCGCCGGTGGCAATACCACCGTCGGGACCGTGGACAAGACTGGCCTTTACCTGGCGCCTAAGAGTGTTCCCTCCCCCAACCCCGTTTCCGTGGAAGCCACCAGTGCCGCCGATACCGCTGCCAGCGGCAACGGCATGGCGACGGTCGACAATCCAGTGCCGGCTCTGAGGTCAGTTCTGCCAACCAGCATCCCTCTGGGGAATTTCACGATCTCAGTCTCCGGTACAAACTTCAGCAGCGGCGCCGTCGTGGTGTGGGGCACAACTTTTCTTACAACCACCTTCATTTCGCCTACAGAGCTTCGTGCTACCGGCAGCGTGTCGACCGCGGGAACGATCAAAATTACCGTAATGAATCCCGACCCCGGCTCGGCAGCCTCAGGACCGATCAACATATTAGTAGCTGCAGCCGCCCTCCCCAACGTTATCAGTGCCCCGGTTGCAGCGCGGTTCCTCGAACAAGCAACCTGGGGGCCAACTCCAGCTCTGATCGCCTTGACCCAGCAGCAAGGCATTGCTGGCCATCTGAATGCGGAGCTAGCTTACGGAGTCTCCACCTATCCTGCCCCTGCATCCGGGGACGGTGTTAGCACAGTTCAGGCCCGCTTTTTCCTGAATGCGCGAACGGTGCCGAACCAGTTGCGGCAGCGGGTGGCTTTCGCTCTGTCCGAAATCATGGTGGCCTCGGCAAATAAGGTGAATAATCCGTCCGCCTTCGTTCTTTGGCAAAACATGTTCCAGAAAGACGCCTTCGGAAATTTTCTGACATTGCTCACCGACGTTACGCTGAGCCCGACGATGGGCAACTACCTCGACATGGTCAACAACGACAAGCCTGACCCGGTGGCCGGCACCAACCCGAACGAAAACTATGGGCGGGAAGTGCTGCAGCTCTTCACGATCGGTTTAAGCCAATTGAACCAGGATGGAACGTTCCAGCTTGATGGATCAGGCAATCCGATCCCGACCTACGACCAGGACACGGTGAAAGGCTTTGCACGCGCCTTTTCGGGATGGACCTATCCGACCAAAGCAGGCTCGACGGCTCACTTCGGCGCTCCGGAAAACTACACCGGACCAATGATTCCATTCGATGAGCATCACGACACCAGCGCCAAGCAGTTGCTGAACGGCACTATGCTTCCCGCAGGCGGCACCGCGCGCGGAGACTTGACTGCTGCCCTGAACAATATTTTTCAGCACCCCAACGTTGGCCCGTTTATCGGAAAGCAACTGATCCAACACCTGATCACCAGCAACCCAAGCCCTGAGTACGTGGGCCGAATTGCGGCAGTCTTCAATAACAATGGAAACGGTGTACGCGGCGACCTGCGTGCTGTCATCAAAGCAATCTATCTCGACCCCGAAGCGCGTCGTGGCGATGACCCGGCCCAAGCCGAAGCGACCGATGGCAAGTTAAAAGAACCGGTCCAGTTCATGATGAATATCATTCAGGCGCTCAACGGCACTGGAGGTGGCGAGTGCCTGTCTACCTATGCCGCGGCAATGAAGCAGCAGCCTTTCTTTTCGCCTTCGGTATTCAACTTTTTTCACCCGGACCATGTGGTGGAGGGAAATCTGCTCGGGCCGGAATTTGAAATCCTGGACGCCGGTACGACCATTAATCGCATCAACTTTGTGAATACTTACGTCTACAGTACGCCCTGCGGAAGCAACCGGGCCAACTTGGCACCATATGTCACCTTGGCGGCAAACCCCACATTGCTAGTGGATACCATTGGCTCGGTAATGCTGCATGGACATATGTCGACCGACATGCGCACCACCTTAATCAGCACGGCCTCCGGGATATCCGACCCAACCAAGAGGACGCAAGCCGTTCTGTATCTGATCGGTACTTCATCGCAATTCCAGGTACAGCACTAGATTTCAGTTCAATATCTTCAGTTCAACCTCAAGGAGCCGACGATGTGGTCGAGACGAGATTTTCTTAAGAGAACCTGCTGCACGGCAGCCGCCGGCTTTACTGCGGCCAGCTTCAACCGCTTTGGAGTGCTGAATGCCATGGCGCAGTCGGCGTCAGATTACAAGGCGATGGTTTGCGTGTTCCTCTTCGGAGGAAACGACGCGAACAATCTGATTGTGCCGGCCGGTAATACGGAATATGCAAACTACCAGAGGTTTCGGGCCGGGCTTGCCTTGCCGCAAGGAAGCTTATTGCCTATCAGCACGCCAAGCGCGGGTGCCTCTTTCGGATTGCACCCGCGGATGGTCGAAATTCAATCCCTTTTTGCCAGTCAGCACGCTGCCGTCCTGGCGAATGTGGGGACTTTGATTGCGCCCACGATCCGTTCCGGAATTAACAACGCGGCCCTCCCCAACAATTTGTTTTCGCACGAAGACCAGCAAGAGCAGATGCAGACCGCCAGCTTCAGCAGCGACGCGCAGACCGGCTGGGCCGGACGCACCGCTGACAAAGTCCAATCGTTGGCGGGCGGCAGCTTCCCTATGATCATTTCCCTGGCGGGGCAGTCGGTATTCTGCCAGGGACTCACAACCACACCACTGGCTTCCAGCGGAAATCCGGGACAGTTGTTGTCCGGATTCAGCGCATCGGGCAGTTCGAACGCTCGTTTTTCAGCGCTGCAGAATCTACTGACGTTTGATACCGGAATCTCCCTGATTCAATCGGCCAGCTCGGTGACCACTAGCGCGTTGCAGCAGGGCCGGGTCTTGGCGGACGCTTTGGGTTCGGGTTCCACGCTCGCTACGGCATTTCCTAACACCGATATCGCGAACCAGCTAAAGCAGGTGGCGCAGATTATTCAAGTACGCGGTGCTCTCGGACTGAACCGGCAGATCTTCTTCGTGTCATTGGGAGGTTTCGATACCCACAGTGACCAACTCGCGGCGCAGGACCGCTTGTACACCCAGCTAAGCCAGGCAATGGGCGCGTTCTATCAGGCGACAGTGGAACTTGGAGTCGGTCCAAACGTGACCACTTTCACGCTGTCAGATTTCGGAAGAACGTTCCTGCCTGACAGCAACGCTGGAAGCGATCATGCCTGGGGCAGCCATCACCTGATGGTCGGCGGTGCCGTTCACGGCGGAGACATGTACGGCACATTCCCCACGCTGGCACCCGGAGGCCCAGACGATATCGGCAGCGAAGGCCGCTGGATTCCAACCACATCTTTGGATCAGTACGGGGCGACACTGGCCACATGGTTCGGAGTGCAAAGCGCAGACCTGCCATCGATCTTCCCGAACATTGGGAACTTCACCAACCAAACGCTGGGCATGCTGGGCTAGTGTAGGGCGGACGATCATTTCCGCTAGCGGAAGGCAAGAGCTTGGGAATTTGGGGATTTATAGTCAGACACCGGCGATCCACTGCACACACAAGAGCCCGTTGCCGTTGCTTCCTTCCGGACCTGGCGGGGTTGGCGGGAACGTGTCGCGTAGGACCGATGTCTGACCTCTTCGATTCTAGCATCGAAAAATAAAATCTAACTGACACGTCTTTCCGCTTTTCTCTGCCTTCCCACCTTTGAAATAAGCCTTCGGGCCCTCGCGTTGGCGTCTTGGGGACACACTCACCCCAAACTTTTGCCAGTATCGCGCATGCTACCATCGCCCTAGCCTCATGCGGATCTTCACCCGGTACATCCTGCGCGAAGTGGCCTCGCACGCCCTGATCGGTGTGGCGGTGTTCACCTTCGTGCTCTTCACCCGGGACCTGGCCCGCATCCTTGAGTTGGTGGTTCGCAACAGCGCGCCGCTCCCCAGCGTCGCTGAGATCTTCTTCTTCACCGTTCCCGTGGCGCTTACCTATACGCTCCCAATGGGCGTGCTGGTCGGCATTCTGATCGGTCTCAGCCGCCTCTCCGCCGACAGCGAGATCACGGCCATGCGAGCGGTTGGCATTGGCGCTTGGAGCTTCGTCCGCATCATTTCAATTTTTGCCATCTCAGCCTGGCTGTTTGCGGTCTTGAACAGCGTGTACCTCGCGCCCAAATCGCAAGCCGCCCTGGGACGCCTTCAAGACCGCCTGAAGACGTCGCAGGCGTCGTTCGAAATCCAGCCGCGAGTCTTTTACGAAGGGTTTCCCCGGCTCGTGCTCTACGTGCAGGACGTAAAGACCGCATCGCGCGCGGCAGTCTGGAAGGGCGTCTTCATCGCGGACATGACGGTCCCCTCTTCGCCGCGCATCACCGTGGCCCAACAGGGCGTGCTGGTGGCGGAAGGCCCGAACACCCTCCATCTTCACCTCACGAATGGCTCGATGCACGAGATCCCAAAGTCGGACGACAACTACCAGGTTTCAACTTTTCAGCAGACTGATATTCCGATCTCGGTTCCCCAGTCCGAACGGCAGGAAGAAGACGCAGCGCCGCTTTCGCAGCTAAGTCTCGGCGAGTTACTGCATCAATCCAAGCGGACCGAGGCGCCGCTGGCGCGATTAGCGCTCATGGAGTTTCATCGCCGGCTCGCCCTGCCCACGGCGTGCCTGGTGCTCGCATTGGTGGGAATTCCGTTGGGGCTTTCGTCGAAGAAGGGTGGGAAGTCGGCGGGATTTGTTTTAACGATCCTTCTGGTATTCGCCTACTACTCGGTCTCTCTCATCGGGGTCGGCCTGGCGCGTCAGGGAAAAATCCCGGCTGGATTGGGCAGTTGGCTGGCCGATATCGCATTTTTTGTTGGCGGCGCATTTTTGTTGTGGCGCGCTGAGCACCGTCCGTTCGAGCTCTCCTTGTCGCGCAGTTCGTGGAATCCATTTCGCCGTTTCAAAGAAGGTGCCAGCCTAATCCCGCTACCGACCCGGACCGAAGATGCCTTCCAGCGAGCTTCCAAACGCCGCAGAGTTTTCAGCGCTCGCTTTCCCATGATTCTCGACGATCTGGTGTTGCGCGATTTTCTCGTCTATCTGGCATTGATCGTCTCCGCGTTCGTCGTCTTGTTGCTGGTATTCACTGTGTTTGAGTTGATCGGCGATATTCTGCGCAATCACATTTCCCCCATGGTGGTCGGTGCCTATTTGCTGAACGTCTCTCCGTTCTTCATCTACAACATCGCGCCCCTGGGGATACTTCTGGCAGTATTGATTACCTTCGGCCTGATGCAGCGCTCGAACGAAATCACTGCAATGAAGGCCACGGGGATCAGCCTCTATCGCATCATCGTCCCAGTGTTGATCACGTCGATGTTTCTAGCGCTGGGTTTATTCTTCTTCGACCAGACATATTTGCCCCATACCAATAAGCGGCAGGACGCGCTGCGCAACCGCATTAAAGGAAAGCCGCCACAGACTTACCTTAACCCTGATCGCAAGTGGATCTTCGGGCAACAGTCGACCATCTACTACTACCAGTTCTTCGATTCCGACCGCGATTCGTTCGGAAATCTTTCCGTCTTTCAATTTCAGCCCGGCAGCTTCCAGTTGATCCACCGTATTTACGCCGAGCGCGCCAATTGGGACGAGCACCTGAAACGCTGGGTGTGCACACAAGGTTGGGAGCGCAATCTTCAAGGCAGCGCTATCGAGAGCTATCACACCTTCGACGTCTCAACCTTTGCCGCGATGACCGAGACACCGGGCTATTTCAAGAAAGAAGTGAAGCAGTCCTCGGAGATGAGCTACGAAGAGCTGAAGCGCTACATTGGCGATTTGCAAAGCAGCGGCTTCGACGTGGTCAGGCTCCGCGTGCAACTGCAGAAGAAATTCGCCTATCCGGCAATCGCGCTGGTGATGGCAATATTGGCCGTTCCCTTCTCGGTTTCTTCAGGACGACGTGGCGCTGTCGCCGGCATTGCCACTGCTGTCGGAATTGCCGTGGTGTATCTCTCGGTCTCTAGCTTGTTCGAGGCCATGGGAAATGTCAGCCAGTTGCCACCCATGCTAGCAGCGTGGTCGCCGGATATTATTTTTGGATTGCTGGGCGGGTATTTGATTTTTAAAGTTCCCACTTAGAGTGGCCGCCGTTCGCATCCTGAGCGAAGCAAGAGCAAGCGAAGCGCGGACCCTGCGTAGTCGAAGGATCCCTTTCCCGATTGATCACTATACCGACGCCACCAGGATTCCCCGGATAGAAGCTCCCTACTTGGTTTTCTCACCAACGGCCCTGAGGGGTCCTTCGTCGCAAAAAGCGCTCCTCTGGATGACAGCTTACTTTGATCGAGTAAGAGAGCGAAAGACCTTACTCTCTATGCGTGGTAGAAGGACCACACTTTCCTCCGCATTCCCCGCTGCCTGTCCGCCCGAAAACAGAACCCGCATCTTATCGATGACGGGGCAGCGCGGCTTCCTCTGTTACCATTTTGTTGTCGATGAAAAGCCTCCACGCCATGCGCCGTTTCCACTTCCTGGTCGCTCTGGTTGTGCTGAGCCTTGACCGGCTTTCCAAGTGGTACGTTGCCAAAGAAATTTCTCTGCACGACACCGTTAAGGTGATCAACAACATTTTCTACATCACTCACGTGGAGAATCGTGGCGCGGCATTCAGCCTGTTCGCGGATTCAACCTCGCAATGGAAGATGGGGATGCTGGTTCTCTTTTCCATCGTCGCACTGGTGATCGTGTTGGGCCTGCTCTGGCGGAACAGCCACAGCATGACGACGACTGGATTAGGGCTGGCGCTAATCCTGGGCGGCGCGTTAGGAAATTTATGGGACCGGCTGATGACGGGACGAGTGGTAGATTTTCTTCTCGTTTACCTGGGAAGCTATCCCTGGCCGGCGTTTAATGTGGCCGACAGTGCGATCGTTTGCGGAGCGGGATTGCTGGTAATCGAAGTTCTTTTCTCGAAGTCGCAGCCGGCAGAGAAGTCGGCCTAGAGGGACTGGGTAAGTTTGTAATCGGGTAATTTTGTAATTTAAATGCCCTTTGTGCGCGCTCGTCTTCTAAAAATGACAGGTCACGCGATGGCTGTTAATTTACAAAATTACACGACTACAAAATTTACAAATTGCTTTATGGTGTCCCGTACAGCTGCCGGTAAACGCTCTCGTTTCGCAGGATAGCCTGTACATATTCTCGCGTCTCCGTGAATGGAATCGACTCCACGAACTCCTGCGGGTCACGATACTTCCCTAGCTTTAGCCAATCGTCCACGCGATCCGATCCGGCGTTATAGGCCGCCAGTGCGTATTCGAAGGCCCCGAACTTGTCGACCATGCTGCGGAAGTATCGTGTCCCTAGCTGAAGGTTCGTTCCAGGAGTGAAGAGCTGAGTGGGCGCGAAACGGCGAATCTTTTCCTGCTTGGCAACCAGCTTTCCGGTCTTTGGCATGATCTGCATCAGTCCCAGCGCATTAGTGCGCGAAACCGCATTCGGATTAAACGCCGACTCCTGCCTTATCAAGGAGGCAACCATGTAGGGATCGAGCGCGTTGTCCGAAGAAAATTTCTTCAAATCAGGCCAGAAAGGTTTGGGAAAAAGCACCTCCCAATACGGCCGTGGCAAGCTTGAAAGATCGAGCGCAAAATAGTTCGGCACAGCGCGCTTTAGCACGTCCATGGCAACATCGTAGCGCCCCATGTCCTGATAGAGCCTCGCGGTCTCAGAAGGCAGCCAGTTCCCTTGTTCTTCCTTGGCGGCCGCCTGCAACTCGCGTACTGAAAAATCCGCCAGCGCGCCATTCTCGAGCAGTTGGGCCTTCTGCACCCGCAAATTGTCGGCCGGAACCGGATCTGGCGCTACCCGCGAGTTGGCATTGATACCCGGAACGCGGTCCAGCAGGGCAATTTGAACCGGCTCAACTTTGCCGATCTTTGCCAGCCGACGACGCGACAGTTCTCCGTAGTAGTAATTCTGAAATCGGCTGGAAACTTTCTGGTAATAGGCCGCAGCGCTTGCCGGATCGTTATCTTCCTCCGCCAGCCGCCCGCGCCAGTAGAGCGCGGCCGGTGCCTCTGACGACGCTGGGTACAACGCGATCTGCTGTTCGAATTCCTTTTGGGCTTCAGCATTGCGTCCCATGCGCAGGCTCAACCATGCCACCTTCCAGTGCGCATAACCCGAGCGATTCCCCGCCGGAAAGCGTTGCTGTAACTCGCGATAGAAATCGATGGCGCGATCATAGTCCGGCTTCAGCAAATAAATGTTGCCGGCGGAAAGTAGGGCCTGTTCGAGCCATGTACTGGTCGGTCCCACTTGTCGCAGTTGGCTGAGGTAGCGGACAAATCCATCGTCATCATTATTGGATCGCGCGATCTCACCGAGATTGAACAGCCGTTCCGCTTCCAATTCTGGTGGAAGTCCCGACAGCGCTTCCAAGTCCTTCTGCGCTTCCTTGCCGCGGTTTGCGCGACGCATGGCGGTGGCCAGTGCCAACTGCATTGCCGGCCGTTCGGCTGGCTGTGCCTGCGAAAGAATGTCGTTGTATGCGGTAGCCGCCTCGCTGTAGCGCTTGCCTTTGAGCAATAGATCGGCGCGGGTGCTGCGTTCGGAAAAGCTTGCGGAAGGTATGGGATTGCCCGAGGGTAGCTTGCTCAACTCACCCTGCGCCTGGTCAGCTTCGGGGCTCAGCGGCATGTTGAAGTATAGATTGCGATAAATGTCGCTCGCCTTGGCCGGTTGACCTGACGCCGCGTAAGCACGGGCAAGCGCGAATTCAACTTCCGCCCGCGTCGGTTGACGGTCTTTTTCCAGCAAAGTGACCGCTTCCGCGGCTCGACTGTCGCTTAGCAGCACATTCGCATAAAGTACGTGTGCGTCCCGCAGCAACAAGGAATCTGGTTCATCTTTGTCGAAGGAGGAAAGGATCGCCGCCGCTTCGGCATTTTTTCCCGTCTGGAAATAACTACTCGCCAGATAGAAATTTACATAGTCTCCAAGATCGCCAGCCTTGGGCTTGGCGCGGCTCAATGGATCAACTGCCTTGGCGTAATCGTGATCGAGAATGTGGGCGTATCCCAACACCAGCCAAGCCAACGCTCCCGCATCTTCCTTGGAATGTTTGCGCGCGTAGGTTTCGACACCTGCGTAGCCTGCCGCGGTGCGATCTTGCAGAAGCTGGCGGGCCATAGGCTTGAGACTTGCCGAGGCAACAAATGCCTGGCGCATGCGGCGCACACGCGGAGAATTACGCCGCTTGGCTACGGGTTTCTTTCTAGTGGATGCCTTTTTAGTGGATGCCTTCTTGGTGATGGACGCAGTGGTAGCCGCGTTCAAGAAGATCGAGGAAGACAGAACTCCCAGAAGCAGGAAGAAAAACCACTTACGAGGTTGCACTACCACTAGGTTCCAGACTCCGGAAATTGCTTCCCATGACGGAGACATCGTCTTCCGCCAGAGAGCGTACCAGTTCGCGGTCGAAGTAGTTGCCGCTTGCGGCCGCGGTGCTTCCGTAACGTTTTTCGTAGGTCGCCTTACTCTTGTCGATGTCTTCACGCAGGCGATCATAAAGATTCTTGCTGCCGCGGCCTTCGGTGACCTTGGCCTGATTATAGAGCTTGATCTCGTCAACCAGTAGGCGAGCAAAACGCTGCGCCTTCTGGTGCACTTCCGCATCTTCCGGGGAAGGCTCCGCCGACTTAGCTTGCGGTGCAGGTTCCGGCGATGGCTCTGGTGCGGATGAAACCACATCCGTTGCTGGTTCGGCGGCAACAGCCTGTGGTGCGAATGGGTCCGCGCCCGTATGTTTCGGAGCGTGTCCGGCGAACGGATCGTTGGAAGCCGGCGCAGCAGCGGCAGCCGCTTCAGCCTTCTCCACCGGGGCTGCGGTACCTTCCTTCTGAGCCTGCTTGCGAAGAGCGGCCACTTCAAGCCACGCGCTGGTCGATAGCACCAGTAACTCGACCGCTTCTTCTTCGATGCGGCCACCGGCTTCGGTGCCGGTATCGGCATAAACCAGAGCCGCGACTTTATCTTTCAGAAGCAACGGCAAAACTAGAATGCGATCGCTGGTCGGCGTTCCGAAGCGCGAGATGAATTTCGCGTCCATGTCGGAGACCGTCCCGCTGAAAACCATCCTGCCCTGAAGGGAACGGCTAGGAAGTCCGCTATTCACATCCAGGGCAAAATCTCTAATGTCGTCGTTGTTGGCGAAGCCGCGGCCCTGCCATCCGGTGCCGCTGTTGCCTTTGACCACAAACAGCGCTGCACGGCCGCTGTAGCGCACCATGTTGTCGAGCAAGGCCCGCAGAATCTCGCGCTGTGTGGAACCCGCCTGGATAGCTGAAATGGCCTTCAGAAGCTGCCCGGAGGTGGTTTCCCCTGACCCGGCACCCACAGCGATAGACGCATCGCCCGGCAGCTGTACGCTGCGCACAAGCTCGTCCTTCATCAGGGCGACATGGCGCTCCAAAATCTGAGATACGACTCTTTCGAGCTGTTCGAGTTCCGGCCGATCGCTCATTTAACCTTCAATTACAACGCCTTTGCCAATATGCCACGACCGGCGCGCTATGGGGAGATGACTTAGGTACTTTGATAACAACGTTAGCAGATTTGCGGGTTACCGCCGTCCACCCGCTATTCAAGCCGCCACAGACGCCATTCGCCGATAATCGGTATGCCTGCTATCGGCCCGCGTTTAGAATACGTCAAAACAATTGGTCAGGAGTTCGGGTTACCAAGTAAAATAACAGCAGTCTCCCGGGCACAAGCCTGAAAATTGTTGCATCGGACGCATGATGAGTGCCATCCAACCCAATATAGAACAGCCCGTCAGTGATGAGCTGGCGCTGGTTCAGTCGGCGAAGGCCGGAGATGTCGCAGCGTTTGAAGAATTAGTCAAACGCTACGACCGGAATGTGTTTCGCATTGCGCAACACATCACGCAAAACCGCGAAGATGCGGAAGACGTGGTGCAAGACGCGTTCCTGAAGGCTTACAGCAATCTGCATCAGTTCCAGGGGCAGTCCAAGTTTTACACTTGGCTGGTACGTATCGCGGTCAACGAAGCGCTCATGAAATTGCGCCGTCGTCGGCCCGAGCGTATGGTTTCACTGGATGAAGACGTTAAGACAGAAGACGATTCGCTTCCACGCGAAGTCGCCGACTGGAGCCCCAACCCGGAGCAGCAGTACACGCAGGCCGAGTTGCGGGACATCTTGACCAAAACCATCCAGGGATTGCCCGCCACCTTCAGGACGGTGTTCGTATTACGGGACGTGGAAGGTCTCTCTACTGAGGAGACGGCTGATGCTTTAGAGCTCAGCGTTCCCGCCGTGAAGTCTCGGTTATTGCGTGCACGCTTGCAACTGCGCGAACGCCTCAACCGCTACTTCCAGAAACGAGAGAGCGGAGATGGCAACCAGTGAAATGCGCTGAATTCCTGCACGAGCTGACCAATTATCTGGACGGCGTCATGGACGACCGGACCAAGTCTGAACTGGAAGATCACCTTTCCTGGTGCCACAACTGCTTTGTCGTCTGCGACACAACCAAGAAAACAATTGAAATCTATCGCGACTCCCAGCTCTATGAGCTGCCCGACGATCTGCGTGGGCGACTGCGTTCCGCCATCGTTGCCAAATGCCAGGCTAAGAAAAAGTCCGGCCCGGAGCACGTTTAGTTTCCTCAGGTTGAGCACTCTTACCCCAATCACCCGATGTCGTTGGTGCCCTTCCATGATTACTTCCGGCAGCCCCCTCCGATAAGAACCTTTTCATCTGGATCTGAATCTAAGTAATTGTTCGCAGCAATACCCGGGCGGACATTTTCGGTTTCAGTGGAGGTGGGCAGTATGATCGCGAAAGTGTTCGACGCAGTTTTCGGTTGCAGGCACTCCCAATACAGTTTTCCCATGACCATCCGCGGCGCGCGGAGAAATTCAGCATCAGCCGCCACAGGCACATATGTGGTCTGTATCGAATGCGGCAAAGAGATGCCCTACGATTGGCAGAGCATGAAGGTGGTGAGCGGGGGAGATCGCCCCAGCCACGTAGCGCACCTGGCAACCAAGGAAGCCGCCTAAAAACCAGTAAATAGAAGCCTAGTGTAGAGACGTTGCTTTGCAACGTCTCTGACGGTACCAGCCGTCGAAAATGCGACCGTGACAACTCTCTATTGAATTGTCATCCCGAGCGAAGCCAGGGGATCTTGTGTTTAACGACGTTGGCGGCTGGCAAGGGCTCTGACGGACAGAGTGGCCGCCCTACATTACTTCTTCCGCATGTGAATCTCAGTCCCATTCTTCAGGAACTTCACTTCGTCCATCAACTGATTAATGAGGTAAATTCCCCGCCCGTGGTTGGAAAGTAAATTCTGCTCATAAAGCGGGTCAGGAACTTCCTGCGGGTTGAACCCCGTGCCCGGATCGCGCACCACAATCACTAGACCGTGCACGTCATCGCAGGTGATGTCGCACTCAATCTGCTTGGAAGGGTCCAGCTTGGCACCGTGCACCACTGCGTTGGCAAGGGCCTCGGTGAGCGCCAGCTCGACCGCCGGCTCTTTGCCGGCTGAGCTGGGCATCTGTAGGACCAACTGCATAATGGCCTGGACCGCAGGGTCTATGGCATTCTTGTCCGCCGCCAATGTAACGCTCAGCTTCGAGATCAAACCTTCGGCCTCATGCTCATAAACCGGGGATTAAGTATCGCACTACACTTTAATCAAAAGTACGCGGGGCGGCAAATGGCCTTATCGTGCCTGCCCTTTAGTTCTATCGACTTTCCCGGTAAGGTTCTCCAGCTGCCGGCGCCAGTCCAATTCGTCGACAAACTGGCGTGAATCCTGCCAACCGGGCTGAACCTTAACAAACAACTCGAGAAACACTTTCATGCCGACGATCTTTTGGATCTGCAGCCGGGCGGCGGTGCCAATCTTCTTCAACATCTGCCCGCCTTTGCCGACCAGAATGCCCTTCTGGCCTTCACGCTCGCAATAAATGATCGCGGCCACGCGCGTCAGCTTGGGAAGCTCTTCGAATTGCTCGACGACAACTGTGGTTGAATATGGAACTTCTTCGCCGGTTTCAACCAATATCTGTTCGCGGATACATTCCGCCGCCATGAATCGTGTCGGCTGATCGGTGATCTGATCGTCTGAAAAGTAGTGCGGCCCCTCGGGAAGATTTTCTACCAGCTTCTTTACCAGCAGATCGAGTCCCTCGCGCTTACGCGCGGATAGCGGGATCACTTCCTTGAAGTCATAGCGCTTGCGGTATTCGTCGATGGCCAGCAGCAATTCCTGCTTCTTGCCGCGCAGCAGATCAATCTTATTTAGCAGCAGGAATACCGGCGTGCCGGAGCGCTTCGCCATGTCCAAAACAAACTGATCGCCGGGACTGAACTTCCGCGAACCGTCGGCAATCAACAGCACGATGTCGCAGCCTTCGAGAGCTTCCTGCACTTCGCCCATCATCTTGCGGCCAAGCTGGCTGTCAGGCTTGTGGACTCCGGGAGTGTCAATCAGGACGATCTGGCTGGCAGGCTTTCCCTTTTGCTTGGCCCCGTGAATGATTCCGAGAATGCGATTGCGCGTGGTCTGCGGCTTGGGACTGATAATCGCCAGTTTCTCACCGACGAGCGCGTTCAACAGGGTCGACTTCCCTGCGTTGGGACGGCCTAGAATGCAAACGAAACCTGAGCGGAAAGCCACAACGTGACTATAGCAGTTCTATTTGCTTGGGCTGGGCAACCGATATCCGGACACGCTCGACGCGGCGCTCGGTGGAGTCGAGTACTTCAAACCGCAACCCATCGTCTTCGATAATCTCGCCCTTGCGGGGGATGCGCCCGGCAAGTTCGCTGACCAGACCGGCAACGGTCGACGACTCATTTCCCTCGGGGTAAATATTGAACAGCTCACCAATGCGGTCGACGTTTGTGGTCCCGGTGACGATGTAGGAGTGATCGTTCTCGCGCACAACTTCCATCTTGTCGTGTTCATCGCGAATCTCGCCGACGATCTCTTCTACGAGATCTTCGATCGTCACCAAACCGGCGACGCCGCCGTATTCATCAACCACGATCGCCATGCGAATATTGTTCTTTTGCATCTCGCGTAACAGGTCGCTTCCCAGCTTGCTCTCAGGGACGAAATAAACGTCGCGCCGCATCACCGTATCGACCGTACGGGTCGGCGCTTCCAGATCGGGCACTTGCAACACGTCTTGTGCGTACACGACTCCAACGATGTTGTGGATACTGCCTTCGTAGACGGGAACACGCGAGAATGGTTTGGAGCGCAACAGATCGACGAACTGCTCGACGGTGGCATGCGACTGCACCGCTGTAATCTCCGGCCGCGGCTTCATGGCATCGCGCACCGTCTTCTCGCCGAATTCCACCACTGACTGGATCAAGTCGCGATTGGTCTCGTCGAGAATTCCCTCTTCCTGCCCCGCTTCGAGCAGCGCGTCGACCGCCTGCGCCTGGCTTTCGGGAGCAGCGTCCGTGTGCTCTTTGGTTAGGGCGGTGACAGATTGCAAAAATCCCAGAACCAGGGTGACGGGAAGAAGCAGATAAATAAATGCGCGCAAGACGAACGTCCATCGCCTCATCCAGAGCCCTCGGGTGCGCGAGAAGAAAAGAAACGGCAGAAAACGATTAAAGACGATGACGATCAGCACCACCCCGAGAGTCGCTTGCAGTACTTCTGGATACGACCAGCGGTTGTCGCGAAAGATGGCGTACCCCAGCAGCAACGCAATCGCGGCCATTGTAAGCTGCGTCAGGATTGCAACCGAGAGCACAGCCCGGCTGCGGCTCACGCCAAGTTTGGGCTCGACGTGCTGCTCAAAAGAGTCGATGTTGTCTTGAAACTCGCGCGACAGAAATTTCCCGATTTCGCGGTAGACGCGGTCCACATACGAAACCAGGGTTAGCAGACCCAGCAACGGGATTAGCGCGAGCGCAATCGCGTAGTTCATCGTGAGCGCCGGACAACCTGGCTCGTGCTTCTTTCAATCAACGCCACCGGCAATCCCAGCGTGGTTCTAAGACGTTGCTCCTTCTTGGCCATCGCGCCGCTGTCCTGCTCATGATCGTAGCCCGCCAGATGCAAAACTCCATGCAAAGCCAATGTCTTAATTTCTTCGGCAGTCGAGTGCCCCAGTTCCTTCGCGTTCTTGGCAGCAATCTCGGCAGAGATCGCGATATCTCCCGCAACTCCCGCAGCGAAATCGGCCATTGGCGGGAACGACAAAACATCGGTAGGTTTATCTTTGCCACGAAAACGCCGGTTCAATGCCTGCACTTCCCGGTTGGTCGTAACCAGAACGTGTACCGAACCCTTCAGTTTCACCGCGCGCGCAGCCTTCCCTACGAACCGTGACAGCGACGATTCGGTAACTCCAACCACCGGCTTGCGCAAAATAATCATTCGTCGCACCAAAGAAAACAGGAGGGCCTCTACCCAGCGCCCTCCCCAACAATTCTAACTCGCACTACTCTTCTGTTCCTACTTCTAAAGGCAAATTGATTTCAGTACCAATCGGCTTCCCACCCACCACCGGCAGCGTCAACTGCTGCTCGTTGCGATTCTTATGCTCGTCGTAGGCACGGATAATCCGCTGCACGAGGTGATGCCGGACCACATCGCCGTCGTCGAAATACATGAACGCCAGGCCTTGCACGTCTTTCAAAATATCGACCGCTTCCAGCAATCCGCTGCGCCGCGTATTCGGCAGATCGATTTGCGTAACGTCCCCGGTGATCACCGCCTTGGAGTTGAATCCCAGCCGAGTTACAAACATCTTCATCTGCTCGGAGGTCGTATTCTGCGCCTCATCGAGAATCACAAAAGAATCGTTCAGCGTCCGGCCGCGCATGAAAGCGATCGGTGCAATCTCGATCACATTCTTTTCCAGATAGCGATCTACTTTCTCCGGGTCCATCATGTCGTACAGCGCGTCGTACAGCGGCCGCAAATAAGGATCGATCTTCTCCTGCAATGTTCCGGGAAGAAATCCCAGACGCTCGCCAGCTTCCACCGCGGGTCGCGCAAGGATAATCCGGCTCACCCTCTTCGAGAGAAGCGCGGAAATGGCCATGGCCACTGCCAGATAAGTTTTCCCAGTTCCCGCGGGACCAACCCCAAACACCATGTCGTGCTGCTCGATGGCATCCAGATAGCGGCGCTGATTCAAACTCTTGGGCTGGACTACGCGCCGCCCCAAAGCCCGCTGCTTCCCTGCTTCGGCCAAGCCGCGCAATGTTGTCTTGGGATCGGCCACCAGCACGCGCAGCATTCCGTTGAGGTCGCCGTTGTTGAAGGTGAATCCGCTAGCGCGCAGGTACTGATAGTCGCCGAAAATGTGCTCGGCGCGCGACACATCGCCTGGCGCGCCTTCCAGGTCAATGGAATCCGAACGCAAATCGATATTGATGTTCAGCCCGTCTTCCAGCACATGCAGGTTTTCGTCCCGCGTGCCGAACAGAGCTTCCAGATTAGGGATCAGTTCAATACTTTTCTTCATTCCGTAAAAGCGCATCTCCGGCGCGCAACCGCACTGTTCGATCTGCAAGAAGACCGGCAACAATAAATTTTGCAGACGTGATTACCGTTATCCTGGAGGGAGTACCAATCGCCGCGCGCTCGCAAGGTGCAAGCAACAACCATTGGGCTTAGGGTATCCCCACAACCATTGGGAGTCAACGAAAAGACGGGCTTAATTCATGGCAAATTCACTCGGAGAAGATGCGGCAAAACCCTCATGCGATGCACGAAATGATTTGCCTGCCCTCCCAGGTTTGACGCCTCGCAACCTGCGTGAGATAGTTTATCCGTTTGACAGCAGCGGCACGTCACACCGCTGCGCATAGCCCCTTAAGCCCCAAGGAGCCCCACAGTTCATGGTTCGTCTGATCCCCCGGGAGACTAAGTTCTTCCAGATGTTTGCCGAGGTGTCGAACAACCTCACCAACGGCGCACGCCTGTTGCACCAGGTTCTATTAGATCCGACCGACATGGCTCCCAAGGTCGCGCGTATTCAGGAAGTTGAGCACAATGGCGACGAGATGACCCACGCCATTTTCACCCGTCTCAACCAGACTTTTATCACGCCGTTCGATCGCGAAGATATCCATACGCTGACATCGTCGCTTGACGACGTGCTGGATTTCATTAACAGCGCAGCTACGCGTCTGATCCTCTATAAGATTCCCGTGCCTCCGCCGGACGCCGCCGAGCTTGCGGGGTTAATCGTCGAACAGACCGAAGCTCTCGCAAAAGCGGTGACCTTCCTGGAAAAACCGCAGGAGATGATTGCTCATTGCGTCGAGGTCAACCGCCTGGAAAACGAAGCCGACCGCGTAAGCCGCAAAGCCATCGCGTATCTCTTCGAGCACGAAAAAGATCCCATCCAGCTGATCAAAATTAAAGAACTCTACGAAGTTCTGGAAAGCGCCACCGACAAAGCCGAAGATGCCGCCAACGTGCTGGAAACGGTTGCGCTGAAAAACTCCTAGGTGTCCTATCGGACGCCCACACCCCGCGAGGTGCGATAAAAGGTGAATACCGGACTTCTACTTTTAATCATCACGGTCGGCACGGCCCTGTTTTTCGATTTTCTGAACGGCTTCCACGACGCCGCCAATAGCATTGCGACTGTGGTTTCCACGCGCGTGCTCTCGCCTAAGTTGGCGGTCATCTGGGCGGCGTTCTTCAATTTCGCCGCCGCATTTATTTTAGGCACCGCCGTGGCCAAGACCATCGGCAAAGGCATGATCCGCCTCGACGATGTGACCCAATACGTCGTGATTGCCGGTTTGGCCGGCGCCATCGTGTGGGACATACTCACCTGGTGGTGGGGACTGCCAACGTCGTCTTCGCACGCGCTGATCGGTGGATATGCTGGCGCTGCCCTGACTCGCGCCGCGATCCACCATGGCGTGAGCAACGCATTCGCGGTAATCCTCCCGCACGGCTGGACTCTGACCCTGATCTTCATCGTCATTGCGCCGATCATGGGATTGGTACTGGCGCTCCTATTCTCCATGGCCAGCTACTGGCTGATGCGAAATCAGACGCCCAGCCAGGTCGACAAATGGTTCCGCAAGCTCCAGCTCTTTTCCGCAGCCGCTTATAGCCTCGGCCACGGCGGCAATGACGCTCAGAAAACCATGGGCATCATCGCCGGTGCGTTATTCACTGCGGGTTACATGAGTCCGACCGACATGGCGCACGAGTGGGGGCACTGGAAGTGGTACATCATACTTTCCGCGCATACCGCTATCGCGTTGGGGACTTACTTCGGTGGCTGGCGCATTGTCCACACCATGGGATCGAAAATCACCAAGCTGAAACCCTTCGGCGGATTCTGCGCAGAGACGGCCGGAGCGATCACGTTGTTTGGCACCGCCCTAGCGGGAATTCCCGTCAGCACCACGCACACCATCACGGGAGCCATTGTTGGGGTAGGCGCGGTCCATCGCCTCTCGGCGGTGCGATGGGGAGTTGCACGACGCATAGTTTGGGCCTGGCTTCTGACCATCCCGGCCGCAGCATTGGTTGCCGCGTTGGTTTTCTGGACGATCCGCTTTTTCTACGCGGCAGCATAAATCCCTCTGTGAACTCAGTGTCCTCTGTGGCTAAGGCCTTTTGCAGCCGCCACCACGCTGCTACAATTTTTGCATGAGTCCCCAGCCAGCATTCACCGACGTCCCCACGGCAATTGAAGAAATCAAGGCCGGACGGATGATCGTAGTCATCGACGACGAAGACCGCGAAAACGAGGGCGATCTGACCCTGGCCGCCGAAAAAGTCACACCCGAGGCCATCAACTTCATGGCCAAATTCGGACGTGGCCTGGTCTGCCTCACCATGACCGAAGAGCGCCTTGACCACTTGCGCATCGGCCCCATGAGCGCCGAGAACACTTCGAACTACGGGACGGCGTTTTGTGAAGCCATCGACGCGCGTGATGGTGTTACCACCGGTATCTCGGCCTACGACCGCTCGCGTACGATTCAAGTAGCGATTGACCCCGCGACTCGGCCATCAGACTTGGCCCGCCCCGGACACGTCTTCCCTCTCCGCGCCCGCAAAGGCGGAGTCCTGGTCCGCGCCGGACAAACCGAAGCTTCAGTCGATTTAGCGCGATTGGCGGGAATGATTCCCGCCGGAATCATCTGCGAAATCATGAAGGACGATGGCAGCATGGCGCGGGTCCCTGATCTGATCGAATTCTGCGCAACGCATAACATGAAGATGCTCACGGTAGCCGAGTTGATCCGCTACCGCATGCAGCACGAACGCTACGTGCATCGGGTCGGCGAAGCCATGGTCGGCACATCCTATGGCGAGTTTCGCCTGATTGCCTACGAAAGCGGTGTCGAAGGCGGAGAGTCGCACGTGGCTTTGGTCCGGGGAGATATAGAAGCCGGCGATGATCCGGTATTAGTTCGCATGCACTCGCATTGCCTGATGGGAGACGTCTTCGGCTCTACCAACTGCGACTGCCACGCCACCATCGAAGGCTCAATGCAGGCCATCGCCAAAGAAGGCCGCGGTGCTCTCATTTATCTGCACCAAACCTCAAAAGGATTTTCCGTAGAAAAAGTGGGGGAAAGAACGGCGCTGGCATTCCATCGTGACAAGCGGCAACCATCGCTGCCCGAGAGCGAACGCAAGACCCAACGCGAAATTGGTTTGGGTGCACAAATCTTGTCTGACTTGAATCTGCGCCGCATTCGCTTGCTAACCAATCACCCAAGAAAAGTGGCTGCACTTGAAGGCTTCGGAATCGAAATCGTAGAGCAGATTCCGGTGCCTCTCCACAAGACCCAAACGCCGGCGTAGAGACGTTGCTCCGCAACGTCTCGGGCCGCACCCTTGCCGCTGCAAGACGCAGCGGAGCTGCGTCTCTACCCGGCTTCCACGAAAGGCGCGAAGGCGCACAAACCCTCTGCTAAACTTTTCTCATCCCTATGCACGCCATGCGCCTACTATCCGCATTTGCTATCGTCCTATCCATGACCGCTCTGACCTCGGCGCAAATGCTGCCCAAGCCCGTAGCCATCACCGATCCCAAGCAAGTCGCCAGCAAGCCCAACGCCCAGGTTGAAAAAAGTCTCACCATCGAAAAGCTGTTCATGACGCGTAACGTCGGCTCGACCACATGGTCGCCGGACGGCAAGCAAATCGCCTTCATCTCCAATATCAGCGGACGCAACAATCTTTGGGTCGTGCCCTCCACCGGCGGATGGCCCACCCAGCTCACCATCAGCGACCAACGCCAGAGCGCGCCAACGTGGTCACCCGACGGCAAGTGGATCGCCTTCCAATCCGACTACGAAGGCGATGAGCAATGGGACATCTTTCTAGTCTCGCCAAAATCCGGCATGGTGGTGAATCTAACCAACACCCGCCAGATCGCCGAACTTTATCCCGCATGGTCGCCCGATGGACGCTACCTCGCGTATCAGGTAAAACCGAAAACATCATCGGTCTATGAGATCGACATTTACGACACGCTGATGCGTGATACCAAGCACCTCACCAGTAACACTCCGGCGAACAAAATGAATACCGGGATTCTCTGGTCAGGGGACGGCAAGTGGATTGCCTACACGGAAGAACAAGCCAAAGGCACGGACTCGAACATCTTCATCTCCGAAGTGGCTACCGGCAAGAGCACTCTGCTCACGCCGCATGAAGGCGAACATGTCTACGAAGCCAACGACCTTTCTTCCGATGGAACGAAAGTGTTGTTCACTTCGAACGCCGCCAATGGCTATGAAAACGTCGCATTGCTCGATGTAGCCACCAAGAAAATAAGTTGGCTGACCAAAGACAAATGGGAGATCAGCGCCGGCAACTTCTCTCCCGATGGCAAGCAGGTCACCTGGAAAGCAAATGTAGACGGCAACACCGATATCTATGTTCACACCTTGGCAACGGGCAAGACCGCCGCGCTGCCGATTCCCAAAGGCGTGAACTCGCTAGGCGGATCTTCATCGCCCTTCACCAAAGACGGCTCGCAGTTGCTCTACTACCATAATGGCCCTGACGCTCCCGAAGATGCGTGGGTTTATTCGATTGCCACTGGAAAGTCGCATCAGGTAACGCATTCCCTGGTCGCGGGTATCCGCGCTGCAGAAATGGTTGAGCCGGTGTTAGTGCACTATCCCAGCCGCGACGGCAAGTGGACTATCTCTGCGTTCCTCTACGTCCCCTACAACATGCCGAAGAACGGTTTGAATGCAGTCATTGTGTACGTACACGGCGGCCCAACTTCGCAGACGGTGAATTCCTTTAACCGCTTCATTCAATACGCAGCCAATCAGGGATACATGGTGCTGGCCCCTAACTACCGCGGCTCTCGCGGTTACGGCAAAGAATTCCAGCAGGCGAACTTATTCGACATGGGCGGCGGCGATCTACAGGACGTTCTCGCCGGAGTCGATTGGCTGAAACAAACCGGCTATCCTGATCCCAAGAAATTCATTCTGATGGGCGGCAGCTACGGCGGCTATCTGACCATGATGGGAGTCACCAAATCGCCCGATACCTGGGCCGCCGGCGTGCCCATAGTTCCCTTCGTAAACTGGTTCACCGAAATGGAGCACGAAGACCC